>CAZWUZ010000357.1:0-3268 GCA_964637655.1 uncultured bacterium
AGCGTGTAGCTGTCAATGACCGAATTGATGGTGATGGTGCAGGCGGACGTCACTTTCGCCAGCGGCCCGGAGTCAGCCCAGAACCCGGCGCAGGACATCCCGTCGATTTCGGCGCGGAAGGTCGACGGGGTGGTCGCCCCGCCCGCGATATCGATGGTGACGAGATAGCAGCGCCCGTCCGTGTCGAGCGCGGCGGTGTCGGCAGGCGGCAGGGTGACGTGGTACCAGGTCGAACCCGACAGCGACAGCGCCGCCACGAACGAGTCGGCCGCGCTCCACAGCGCATCATCATCCCTGTCCTGCCACAGTTTCACCGCGACGACATCGGTATCGCTGCGCGCGCTGCCGAGATTCTGCAGCGCGAAATGGACCAGCGTGTCACCTTCGGGCGCCCCTGAGATGTTAAGGGCGTGCACCAGCACGTTGTTCGTTCCCGGCAGTTTCGTGGCGGGGGTCAGCACCCGCGCCTCCGACACCGCCAGCGGCTCGCTGTACGGCAGCCACGGTTCCACCGCGCTGCGCGTATTCTGCGGCCCGGCAGCACTGACCACAAAATCGCTGGCGTTGCGGTCGGTATCGGCGCCGTTGCCGGCCGGCGCATCGGCTCCCGCCATGGTCGCGACGGTGGAGGTATCGAACGCCTTGCGCTCAAATGTGCGCGAATCGCTGGCAGTCAGGTTATCCGGCGCCGGAGCCCGCCCTTCGGCGTACTGCGCCGTGCTGCCGTAGCCGGCCAGATCGACGATGATCCCGTTTTCCTGCCGCAGGATGAGGTGCCCGGCATCGCCCAGCCCGGCGCTGAAGGTCCGGTTGGGTGTCACCACCGTGTCACCGGAGTAGCCGCCACTGGCCCCGCAGAGGAAAAACCCGTGCGCGGGAATTGAGTCAGCCGCGGTGAAGGTCACCTTGGTTGTCCCGCCCGTGTAGGCGTTGGTGGCAGCGGCGGTATAGAGCAGTTTCCAGCCGTTGAGCTGCACCCGCTGCGACGTAGGGTTGTACAATTCGACAAACTCGTCATTCGCCCCGAGCGACCCACGCGTCTCGATTTCGCTGAGCAGCACGCTGCGGCGCGAGGTGAACTGGAACGCGCCATTAGTCGCGGCAGAAGTGACCGGCCCGCTCTCCGCGCGCGCCGACTGCAGCCCGTAGAGCGGCACGGAGAGCATCAGCGAGTCGCCCAGCACCGGCGTTTCCGTCGCGCAGGCGGTGACCAGCAGGGTCGAGCCCGAGAAGGCCCAGGCCAGCCCCGACGCCGTCCACCGGCCGATTCCCGACGGCGTGAACTCCGCGATGAAGGTGTCCGCGCTGTTGAGCTGCCCGATGGTGTCGGCATCAGCCCAGAGCCGCAGCACCGCCAGTGAGCGCGTATCGATGGTGTAGGGGCTGGCAGAGGTCACCGTGATGCTGGTCAGCGTGTCGGGGATGCCGGCACTGTTGCTGACGCGCAGCGAGAGTACCGGCAGTGTGTCGCTGCCATACCACGCCCCGTACCAGCAGGTCGTTTCGCTGACCGCGGTGACCCGGGTATCGGTCGACGGAATAGCAAAGGTCATCGAGGCGCCCGTCGCAGAAATACTGGTGATATCGCGCCCGACTGTCACCCCGGCATACGACCGGTTATTCGGCGTCGAAGTATTGGTAAACGCCGTGAGCGTGGTGCTGCGCCAGTAGTCGGCGTCCGACCCGGTACCAACGTCCGTGGTGAGATTCTGCGTGCCGGAGTGCGCCTCCTCGAGGTCGACCATGTAGTTGGCCTCGTTGTCGTTGTCCGCCTTGCGTTCGTCGATATGCCAGATGAGGATGCCGCGGCTGGTGCCCGGCAGCCCGGCATCGAAACTCACGCCCTGGCGGTTCTCGATGAGAAAGTACTCGCGGGTGTCGGTCCAGTCGCCGCGGAGGCGCCAGGCGGCGATGCCGTCGTTCTGTTCCGCCTGCGGCAGCGTGTAGGTGCCGCCGGCGCCCGCCACCCCGACATTGATCCACCCGAGTCGCTCGCGACACCAGGCGCTGAGGTACGAGGGCAGGGTGCCGTCGGTGCCGTTCCAGCTGCCGCCCGCCATCAGGCAGAACTCGCCAATGCCCTGGCTGCTGTAATCGGTGTCGTAGAGGTCGGGGAGATCGAACAAGGCATGCCCGAGTTCGTGCACGATGACCCCGACGCGAGTCAGCCCCTGCGTTCCGACATCATCATCACCGCGTTTCTCGGGAATGGTGTTGTAGGCGAGGATCTTGACCCCGTCACGGGTCTGCTCAGACGTGATCTCCCAGGCATGCGACCAGATATGGTTTTCGTCCGTCGTGCCACCCGACTCATCCAGCCCGGCATGAATGACGGTCAGCGCGTCAATGTAGCCGTCGCCGTCGCCGTCCCCCTGCGAGAAATCGAACGAGGGGTCGACCAGGGCCAGCGCTTCCTCGACCATCTCCTGCGGCCGCAGATCGTCGCCGGCGCCGTCGTTGGCGCCATAATACGCGTAACCGTTTGCCAGGGTGACAATCGGGGCGACAATGGAGACCATGCTGACCGTGTCGTTCGACACTTCCTCGTAGTAGGCACGCACCGACCCCTCAGCCCCGTCGACGGTGTAGGGGACGCTGTCGAAGAGCGCGGCATAATCCGCCTGGGTGTAGCTGAACGCCAGGTCGCTGAACCCTACCAGCAGCACGACGTTCTTGTACGTGCCGGTGAACGGCACGCCGGGTGACCGGAGCGGGGCACTGGCGGCGGCACTGATGCGCCGCGGGCGGCCGGGAACCACGGTAGTCGTGGCGGCCCGGGCCGCGCGGGCCGCGCTCTGCCGCTCGCTGACCAGCAGCGGGCTGACGCGGCTGATTCCCGACACGGCCGGGTCAGCCGCGCCGACCGCGTGCGGTGTGGCGGTCCATCTGCCGGTACGCGCATCACCCGTCCACGTTGCATATACCCAGCGCCCGCCAGTTTCGCGCAGCACCGGGTACCGCTGCATATCCTCCCGCCAGGCAAAAAACTCGTCACCACGCAGGCGGATTTCCACGCTGGTCCCGTCAGGCTGGATGAAGGTGCGGGGACGCGGATTAGCGGGCACCGCATCAGCCGGCGCAGCGCAGACCACGAGTGCCACCGCTGTCAGCCAGCAGCACAGCAACCGCGTCATCAGGCGATATCCGAGGTCAGTTAGATGCACCGGGAAAGCATACTATTTCCCTTTGGCGGTCGTCAATCAGCGCCCGGCCGGCACAGCGATTCCGCATCTGGGTATAATTGCCAACGCCAGGTTTCACCCGCAGG
>CAZWUZ010000358.1:0-3258 GCA_964637655.1 uncultured bacterium
CGGGGCCAACCTGTACGCTGATCGTCTGGCGCGGCGCCTTGGGGCGGGGGAACTGGAAATCGAGGCGGCTTTCTACTACCGTTTTCTGGCGCTGCGCGGCATACTGACAGAGGTCTCGCCAACGGAATTTACCCGCACCCTGACCCCGGGCTACACGGCAAAGGAGCGTTCGCTGCGGCGCGACCTGTGCGCCACCGCCGGGTGTCTCAGTTGCACGGACGCCCGCCTGCGCGAACTGCTGGAGGGGACACTGGCTGCTGTCCCGGCACGTTGGGCGGCATAACCCGCGTATTGACAAGTGTTGCCTGCCTGTACTACAATTCATGGCAACCGGAGCGGAGAATGACGGCGACCAAAACGCTGATGCTGGCCAATCGACTGGAAGAACTCGAACGGCTGGCGCAGGCGGTCGAGGAGTTCGGCGACGCGCATGCGCTTTCCGCCAAGGTGGTCTACGCGATCAACCTGTCGCTGGACGAGCTGGTGACCAACATCATCAGCTACGGGTTTCCCGGCGGCGGCGAACACAGTATCGAAGTGGTGCTGCAGGTGGCGGACGGGATGGCGCGCATCACGCTCAGCGACGACGGCATCGCCTTCAACCCGCTGCAGATGCCGAAACCTGATGCATCGGCGGCGCTCGAGGAACGGCGTATCGGCGGCTGGGGGATACAGTTCGTGCGCGAGATGATGGACGAGATGCAGTACGTGCGCGAGCATGACCGCAATGTGCTGCGGCTGGCAAAGAAAATCGAGTCGCCGGACGGCGACGGGAGGCAGTGACATGGAACTGAAGAAAAGCACGCAGGGAACGGTGACGGTGGTGGCGGTCAGCGGGCGGCTCGACGCGAGCACCTCGTCGGAAATGGAAAAATTCGTTATCGGGCTGATCGACGCGGGCGAGCGCACACTGGTGCTCGACTTCTCGGCGCTGGAGTACACCAGCAGCGCCGGGCTGCGCGTCCTGCTGGTCATCACCAAGAAGATGAAGGCGCTGCAGGGGAAGTTCTGCATCGCCGCGCTCAACGAGCGGATCCGCGAGGTGGTCGAAATCGCCGGATTCACCGCCATCCTGCAGATTCAGCCGGATGTGGCGGCGGCAGTCCAGTCGCTCAGCTGACAAAACGGCATAAACGTATCCGGCGGGTTGTGGCCAGACGAGCCATACCCGCCGGTTTTGTCTTCTCGACCATTCATATCCAACTGAAATACAAGCAATAAGCGAATATTCCCTGCGGTTTTGCGGCAGGTGCAACAAAAGCGGCACGGGAATTGTATAATAGTAAGGGTACGAAATGCCGATAGATTCACTATCAGCGGAATGCAGGCCTGAAACGGTGTTGTTGACCTGCAGGGGAGGAGGAGACCATGGCCAATAACCGGTGGCGCAGGATGCGGATACGGCTGGGACACTTCCTGGTGGCGCTGGCGAAGGTCTGCACGCATATCGGGAACTACCTGCTGGCGGTGGCACGTCCGCAGGCGGTGAAAAAGCATGTCTATGAGCGGAGCATTGCCACGGAAGCCGCGGACATCTTCTATACGAAAGACCGGCGCGAGGTGCGCGAGGCGCGCGAGCGGCTGATGCTGCGGCGCCTGATGCACCGCATCGTGCGCGAGCATGTGCGTGACGCGCGCAAGCCGGAATTCGAGGTGTCGCGCGCCTATGCCGTGTTCGACGAGGGAAGCAATTTCAGCACGCGGCATCACGCGGTGAAGGATCCGCGGCGGCTGCTGGCGGAGATGCTGGCGGCGCTGCGCGAGACGGAGGCGGTGGCGGTGGTGGCAGCGGCGACGGCACGACTGCCGCGCGACCTGGCGTTCGACGACTACGCGAAGACGCAGGCGGCGGTGGCCAACGGCGCGGCGTTATGGCCGACGGTGCTCGACCAGCTGCACGCCTCGGACGACGACCTGCGCGAATGCCTGATCGTCTACGGCTGGAGCGTGCGCGGCGGGCGGGTGCGGGTCGCCTACGAGCGGCAGTATGACGACGACGGCACGGTGACGCTCGTCCCGGCGCCCGAGGTGATCACCTTCATCGAGCAGTCGCACGAACTGATCCTCGTGGCCGGCGCCGCCCGCAAAGAGCAGGAAAAGGGGCCATACTGACACATTGACACATGTTATCCACAGAGTTATCCACAATTTTCCGTCACTTTTTTGACAGATATACCGGTAATCGCGGTTGACCGCGTGCATTGGCAGCACCGGAACAGAGGCATAATGCAAGACGGCTGAAGGGGATATGGTGTACAGCGTGACTGCGGTCGGGTATCCACCGTAGAATCGGGCAGAGACAGACCAGAAACAGGACAGGGTGCCGGAAACGGCACCCTGTTGCTGTATATGCGATGTTTGCCGAATCATCCGGCGGAATCGTGCAACGCTGCCGCGTTATCCCCCGTATATGCAGACGGGAGGGACGGAGGCGGCGATGCGGGTCTATCTTGATGACGAGCGGGAGGCGCCGGCGGGCTGGACGCGCGTGCGCACGGCGGCTGAGGCGATTGCGCTGCTGCAGCGCGGCGGGGTGACGGAACTGTCGCTCGACCATGACCTCGGTGACGAGGCGGCGAACGGCACCGGGTATGACGTCCTGCTCTGGCTGGAAAAAGAGGTATTGACGCGCGGGTACGTGTTGCCTGCGGTCACGGTTCATTCGGCCAATCCCGTGGCGCGGACGCGCATGGAACTGGTGGTGCGTTCGCTGGAGTCGCGGCGATGAGCCGCGCCTGGTGGATAGCCCCGTGTGGAGAGCACCTCGAGGTGGCGACCAGCCACATCGACGTGATCCTGCAGCAGCCGGCGCGTTTCGGGCTGACCAGGACACTGATCGAGGCGGTGTACGCGGCCCATGATGAGAGGGTCGGGGTCGAGGGGAGGGCGCGGGAAATCCTGATGCTCGATGCCATCAGTCGCGGCTGGATACGTATCCGCGAGTACGAGCAGCACTGGAAAATCAACGCCCCGCTGCCTGACGGGCGGGTGGAGGAACGGCTGCGGCAGTGGGTGGACGCGCACGCGGATACGGAGGGGCCGCAGACGCTGCGGCTGGAGACCCCGGTCGGCATCCGCGAACTGCCGGTGGCAGATCTGCGTCGTGCACCGCGGCGCCGGCGGAAAAAGCACAACCCGTGATCACCCCCTGCCTTATTGTCTGGAAGCCCGTGGCCGGGTCATTTGCCCGTTAGCCGGATACGACAGTGATTCCGCATCCGGGCAAGCCTAACAGCTAAACAGGGACGGCAGCAGTCT
>CAZWUZ010000359.1:0-3251 GCA_964637655.1 uncultured bacterium
CGGGAGAGGAAGCCGCGGAGCGGCAGGTGAGGGCGGACACGGCGGACGGATCCCCTCACCCGACGCTGCGCGTCGCCCTCTCCCAAAGGAGAGGGAACTTATTTGCTGAACAGCTGCAAATGGTTTGCGGTTTCTGTGTTGCGCGGCAACATGACGGATTATTGTATCGGCAATTATCCCCACTCAAGTTGCGGGCGCCTGCTGCCGACCTATGAAAGGTAGGTATCTCTGTCCGGCATGGGGAGCACGGGTATGCATATAACATCATTGACCGCGTTGACCGCGAAACTGCGTCCGCACGCGCAGCGGCTGCTCTGCCGCTGCCGGGCGCTGGCGACACTCGACACGCGCACCGTCAAGGCGCTGCTGCCGGTGACCATCGCCGCCTGGCTGGTGACGCGGTATGTCACCGACGGATTTGCCTTCCACCTGCTCGGGCTGCTGATCATCGTGCTGGCGGCGCTGCGCATGCGCAAGGAGCGCGCGCTGCTCACCGCGCTGGTGGTGGTGATGGTCGACAGTGAGGGGGTGCTCTATCGTCCCGCCGCTGCCCCGAGTTTCGTCGTCCGCTCGCTCTTTTTCTTCGCGACCGTCTTTGTCGCCGATTACCTGCGCGCCACCGCGGCGGGGGTCGCGTGTCCGGTCGCCGCCGCCGGCGATGCTCCGCCACCCGCCGTACCGCTGCCTGACGCTCCGCAGGTGAAGCCGGAAGTGACTTCGCTGCTCGACGCCTCGCGCTGGGAGCACCGCAGCACTATCGACGAGGTGGCGGCGACCTTCATCCGCCTCTGCCGCGAAACCGTCAACTTCCACTCGCTCGTCTATCTCGCCTACCACTCGCAGAGCGGCACGCTGGCGGGGGAGGTGCGCATCTCGCACGGCACGGCGCTGGCCGAACAGATCCGCATCCCGCTCGGCGCGGGGCTGATCGGGCGCCTGGTGCAGCAGGGTGAGCGGCGCTACCTGAGCAGTTTTGCGCAGGACTGGACGGTGTTGCAGTACTACGGGGCGCCCGAGAAAGTGCGCAGTGTGCTGGTCATCCCGGTGCAGCAGCGCGGGGAACTGCACGGGGCGCTGGTGCTCGACAGCAAGAGCGCCAATGCCTTTGCGCTTGCGCAGCTCGAAACGCTGACGCTGCTGGCGCAGGCCTTCGACCAGTTGTGGCACCTCGCCTCGAGCGAGTTCGACTACCAGGAGCATATCCGCAAGTACCACCTGCTGCTCAGCACGCAGCAGCAGCTGCTCGAACATGCGCATGACCTGCGCAAGGTCGAGCGCTTCGTCTGCGACCTGTGCCGCGACCTGTTGCAGGCGGACACCTGCACGCTGCACTGGGCGGGCGCGCCGCGCGCCGACATCCTCGTCAGCGACCGCGCGCGCTACCTGCTCAACGCGGTCGACTGGGTGACGCGGCACCAACAGGCGCTGCGTGTCGGCAGCGCCCCGGCGGAGACGACGCTGCTGAGCGGGGTGCGCCGCGAATCGCTGCGCCAGGGCTTCCAGTCGCTGGTGGCGGCGCCCGTGCTGGCCGGGGGCGAAATCATCGCCGTCATCGCCGCCGAGGGGCGGCTCAGCAACCGCTTCACCCCGGTCGACGAGGAGGCGCTGCGCATTCTCGCCACGCAGATCGCCGCCGTCATTCATACCGCGCGCCAGCAGGACACGGCGCAGCGCGAGCGGGCGCAGGCGCGCGAACTGCTGGCCGCGCAGGCGGACCTCGGGGGGGGCGTGGACGGGCGCGAGACGCAGCAGGGGATCTGCGCGGCCTTCGCGCGGCTCTTCCCGAGCGCCTACGTATTGTTCTACCGCGTGCGCGCCGGCGCACCGCAGCCGCTGTGCGGGCGTGACTGGGAAGGCGACCTGCCGCGCAACCTGCTCAGGTGTCGCGCGCTGCGCGAGGCGGTACTGACGAAGCGGCTGTTGTTCATCGACGATACGGCCCTGCCCGGGAGCGAGGTGGTGCAGCGCAGCAATGTGCGCTCGCTGCTGCTCCTGCCGCTGACCGCAAGCGACGGTACGGTCACCGGCCTGGTGGAACTGGGGAGCCGCAAGGTGGCGGGCTTCGCCGCTGTCGACCTCGCGCTGCTCGACACCGTGCGCACCGCGGCAGCACGCATCTGGGCAGCAGCGGAGACGCAACGGCTGCTGCAGGCGGAACTGAGCACCGACCCGGTGACCGGCTGCGGCAACCGGCGCTTTCTCGACAATTTCCTCGCGGCGGCGGCACGGCAGGCGGCGGATGGCAGCTGGGCGGGCTGTGCCGCGCTGCTGATCGACCTGTTGTCGCTGCCGGAACTGCAGCGGCGCTACGGGACGATGGAAACCGAACGCCTGCAGAAACGCGTGGCGCAGGTGCTGGGCGAATGCGGCGGCAGCGACGCACACCTCGTGCGGCGTCGCGACGGCGAGTTCGTCCTGCTGCTGCCGGGTGCTGACGCGCCCCAGGCGCTGGCCCGCGTGGAGGAAGTGCAGGACCGCCTGCGCCAGCAGGTGTTCTACTGCCGCGGCGACAAGCTGCCGCAGCTGCCGGTGGCGGTCGGCGCCGCGGCGGCCGGAACCGCCGTTGGGGCGACGCGCGTGCTGGAACAGGCGGAACTGGCGCTGCTGCGGGCGCGCGACAGCGCGGACCGTCGCTGCGTTTTCGCGGGCTGACATGCTCCGCCGGACGCTGTTCGCGCTGCTGCTGGCCGCAGGCCTCGCGGCCAGTGCCGCGTTCGCCGGCAGCGCGTTCGAACGTGCGGTGCTCAGCCGGCTTTCGCGTGCGCAGGTACTGACCTACCTGCGCGCCGCCGACCGGTCGCTGACGGAGAGCGAGCGCGGGGCAAAGTATTTGTGGGGCGCAGTACCGCTCGACCGCACGGCACCCGCCTACCTCGGTGAGCACTGGGCGCGCCTGACCCCGGCCCAGCAGGAAGAGAAGATGGTCGCGTGGTTCCGAATCCACCTGGCCGCGGTCTCGCTGGCTGACGTCGAGCGCCGCATCGATATCAGTGAACTGGCAGCCGCGGTGCGCCGCGAGCAGGGTGATGACAGTTTCCGCCCGTGGTGGGTGAGTGCGGCAGATACGCCGGCAACGCCGCCACCGGCGCTGGCCCCGGCTACGCCAGCTGCCCCGGCGGCTCGCGCCGCCCGGAGGCCCGCACCGGCAGCACGGCCGGCGCCTGCGCGCCCGGCGCCCGCGGCTGCCACGCGGCCGCCCGCGCCACCGTTGCGCCTGCTCGACGGCACCGCGGTGCTGCCGCCGGTAACCC
>CAZWUZ010000360.1:0-3217 GCA_964637655.1 uncultured bacterium
AGCAGCTGGCGATACGCCTCCATGTTGTCCTGCTCGAGACGCAGCACCTGTTCGTAGCAGCCGGTGGCCGCCGCAAAATCACCCGCCTGCTGCGCCGCGCGCGCCAGCGTCAGCAGCAGCGCGGGCTCCGGCGCGACCCGCGCCAGCAGGTCTTCCGCCACCTGCCGCACCGCCTGCCAGTCGCGGTCGCGTTCATGCAGGGCGAGCAGGCGGCGCAGCAGCGACTCCTTCTGCGGCACGCGGTCAAGCAGGACGCGATAGCAGGCGATGGCCTCGGCGTACGCGTCGTGGTCCTCGTAGAGGGTGCCGAGCGCGAGTCCGAGCGTCAGCGAATCGGGAAAACGCTGCTGCAGATCGCGCAGACGCAGTGCCGCCCACTGCCAGTCCGCGGGCCAGCGACGGCAGTAGTCGAGCAGCGCGCCGGTCGCCTGGTCGACCGTGCCTGCCTTGAGCCACAGGTCGATCTGCCGCCGCGCATGCGCCGCGTCGTCAACCCCGCCCAGCGCCGCGTGCGCCTTCGCCGCCTCGTTCCACTGCCCGCCCGCCTCGGCCACGCGCAGGCGGAATTCCGTCACGGTGCGCTGCCGCTCCGCCCCCTCCGCCTGCGCCGCCAGTTCCGGCAGCAGCGCCTGCGCCGCGGCGGCATCACCCGCGGCGAGATGGCGCTGCACCAGGGCCACCGTGGTGTGCCAGTCACGCCCGCCGGCGGCCGCCGCCGCGGCCGCCGCCTGACCCGCCTCCTCGGTCATGTGCAGGCGCTGGTAGATCTCGGTGAGGCGCGCATGCACCGCAGACGGCACCGGCGGCAGTGCCGCCAGTTCCTCGTAGAGGCGGCGCGCGCCGGCCAGGTCGCCCGCAAAGAACATCCGCCCGGCGGCATGCAGCAGCCAGCGGCGGCGCACCGCCGGCTGCCAGCGCTGGCGGGTGAGAAAAAGCGCCAGCCCGGCGGTCAGCAGCACCAGCCCCAGCGCCACGTGGTACCAGAGACGGCGGCGGAAGCGCACCGCGTCGAGGCGATCGTCAATCTCCGGCCAGGCCGGCTCGTTGAACTTGACTTTCTGGTAGTAGCGCAGCGCCTGCGCGTCATCACCGTTGCGCTCGTACGCCTGCCCGAGCAGAAACCAGACCTGCACCTGGTCGCGCGTCGCCATCACCGTTACGTCATGGTCGATGGCGAGCACCAGTTCCTGCAGGTCCTCGATGGCCGCCGGCGGGTCCGACGCGGCGAGTTTCTGCCGCGCCCGCAGCAGCAGCAGTTTGCACTGCAGTCCGCGCAGCGCGCGGTCAAAGGCCGCCTCGTCACGCCGCTGGAATTCCCGCAGCCGCGCCAGCAGCACGTCGATGGCGCCGGCCGGCACGGTGGCGTCACCCGTCGCCGCGCGCAGCAGCGGTTCCGCCTCCTGCAGCAGCACCTGGCGTTCCGCCTTGTGCAGCCGCGCCGCGATGTCCGCGGGCGGGTTCTTCGCCGCCTGCGCCTGCCGGTAGCACTCCGCCGCTTCTTCCGCCCGCCCCGCCGCGAGCGCGGCATCACCCTTTCTGGCCAGTTCCGTGCCGGCCACCGCCTCCGCCTGCTCCCGGCAGGCGCGGAACGCGGACTGCAGTTCCGCGTCGCCCGGCTGCGCGCGCGCCAGTTCCTCGTAGAGCGGCAACGCGTCACCGAAGCGCTCGGCCAGCACCAGCGCCTGCGCGAGCAGCAGCTTCGCCGCCGCTCCCGGTTCGAGTTCCGCCAGACGCTCCGCCTGCCGCACCGCGTCCGTCCCGCGCCGCCCCGCCAGCAGTGCCTGCACCAGCAGCCGCTGGTACTCCGCCTTGCCCGGCGCCAGCTGCACCAGTTCCTGGTAGGCCGCCGCCGCCTGATCGTGCTGCTGCTGCTGCGTCGCCACCGTGCCGAGCAGCTGCCACGCCGCCTGGTTCTGCGGTTCCGCCGCCGTCACCGTGCGGCAGATATCCGCCGCCTCGGTGTAGGACTTCAGCTGCAGCAGCGTCGCCGCGCGCGCCAGGTTGCGCGCGCTGTCCGCGGCCGGAGCCGCCGGCGGCGCAGTCGCCGGTGCCGCCGTGACCAGCAGCAGCAGCCCGGCTGCCATGAGCACGAGCGTTCTCATTGTCCGCCTCCCGCACCGGCCTGCGCCACTGCCGCCGTCCAGACCTGGGTCGCCCCGGCCGCCAGCAGCGCCGTACGGCAGGCCGTCGCTGTCGTGCCGGTGGTCCAGACATCATCAATCAGCAGCACCCGCCGCCCGCGCGCCACGACAGTCGCCCGGAAGGTGTCCGCGGGCAGCAACCGCCGCTGCACCACCCCCTGGCGCACCTGCGACGGCAGCGCCCGGCACTTGCCGAGCAGCGGGCGGCAGGGCACGTCGAGCACCGCCGCCGTCCCGGCCGCGATGCGCGCCGCCTGGTTGTAGCCGCGCTGCCAGCGCCGGCGCCAGTGCAGCGGGACCGCGGTCACCAGGTCGGGACGGCAGACATCAAGCCGCTGCAAGGCGTCACCGAGCAGCCGGCCGAGCAAACCGCCCAGCGCGTACATTCCCCCGTACTTGAGCCGCTTCACCGCGCGCCGCACCGTGCCGCCGTACGGCGCCAGCGTCCACGCCGCACCCTGCGGCCACTGCGCCACCCGCTGCGGCTGCACCGCCACCATCAGCGCCTGGCGGCAGGCAGCGCAGAGCAGGCGGTCGGGAGCGTCATCCACCGCCGCCGCACAGAGCAGACAGGCGGGCGGGCAGAGCACTTCGACCAGCGCGTTCATGCCTTTTCCCCGTCGTCGCTCAGGTGGCACACGTCACGCACGGTGACGCGCGCCGACCAGAGGCAGTAGAACCCGACGAGGATGACCGGAACAACCGAGAGCAGCCAGTAGGCGAGCGAGAAACTCCCGCTCACGCTCTTGGCCTGCGCCAGCTGCGCCGCGTCCGCGGCCGGCAGGATGGCCGGCAGCACGATAAGGATGGCCACCTGGAACGGGCCGGCGCCGCCGGGCGCCGACGGAATGGTGATGGCCAGCGAGGTGGCGACGATGACCACCGTGGCCGCCGCCGCCAGCGTCACCGGGGTAAAGGTAATACCGAAATCGAACGCGAGCAGCGCCGGGTAGAGTGCCACCGCGCTGAGCAGCCAGATGAGCAGGGTCGACCCGGCGATGCGCAGCAGCTGGCGCGGCTGACGGACAACGGCGATGCCGCGGGAGAATGAGGCGAGCATTTCCGCCGCCCGGTCG
>CAZWUZ010000361.1:0-3203 GCA_964637655.1 uncultured bacterium
GGCGTCCTCGACCCGCCACTGGCGCAGGCGCCGGCAGTCGTCCGCCGTGAGGGTGTGTGCCGCCGGCCAGGCGGGCAGCGCCGTCCTGCCGTCAGGCCCGCACGCCGGCAGCGGCGTGAGCGTCCCCGGGCGGAACAGCAGGTCCGCCAGTTCGTCCCACCAGAACCGGTCCGCGCCGAGGCAGCCGCTGGCCAGGAAGAACGTCGCCGGCAGCTGCCGCTGCTTCAGCAGCCCGGCCGCGAGATAGAGGTTGTCCGCGTAACCGTCGTCGAAGGTTATCGCCACCCACGGCGTTGTTCCGGCCGGCGGCGCCCCGCCGAACGCCTCCCGCAGCATGAGCGGTGCCGCGGCCCGGCGCACGATATCGAGGTGCGCGGCAAAGTGCTGCGGCGAAACTGCGAGCGACCACGGGTCGCCGTCCGCGTCTGCCACCCGGTGGTACATCAGGATGAGACCCGGCGCGCGGGGCGGGGCCCCCGCCGTGACGGCGGCCCGCGCGGCCGGTGCGGACTCCGCGGCGGCGCCCGCCGGCACCGGCCGGGCAAAGACGCAGCGGTGGCAGAGCGACGCGCGGGTACCGTCCGCCATGCGGCGCCGCACACGGCGCATGGCCTCGCCGGTGAAGAGTTCGTCGTAGGTGCCGGTCAGCAGGCTGCCAAGCACATGTTCCATGCCGTAATCGTGGCAGCAGAGCACGACCTCCCCGTCCGGCAGCAGGATGTTCGCCGCGAGCGCCGCCGAGCGGGCGCAGGTGACCGCGCCCGCGTGGCGCACCGGTTCCACCCCCGGCACCGCGACATGCCCCGAGCGGTCCTCGAGCCACTGGACCATCCCCTGGTTATGCGCTCCGAAGGCGGACTCGCCCAGCGCCGCCGTCACCGCCGGGTGCAGGGTCCCGTGGCACGAGGCGCCGTACGCCGCCCCGTGCGGGCTGCCGCGGTAGTGTTCCGTGATGTGGCGCAGCAGGTCGAGATACGCGGGAGTGACCGCGATCCGCGCATTGCCCTCGTTATCGGGCAGGTGCACCGTGAACGTGGCGAAGGCGAGGTGGCTGATCCGGTCGAAATCGTCGCGGGTCATGCCCGTCAGGGTGGTATAGACGGAGAGCCGGTGCCCGCGCGCCGCGGCGTAAAGCAGCATGTCCGTGGCCTGCGGGTTGAGCCAGGGCTCCGCCATGCCGGAAAAGTGCACCGCCACACCGGCCGGGAGCTTGTCGAGGCAGGTACGGAAGACGGCGAAGGACATGATAGCCGGGCGGGTCGTCCGGGCGTAGCGGTCGACCAGCAGCGCCTGCGGGCAGTAGCGGCACCGCACCGTGCAGCCGACCACGGTCGTGATTTCCAGCCACGACTCCTGCGCCATCCCGCACCACCCGGCCGTCCCGTACCGGGCCGGCACCACCGGTATACTTGAGATGGCGCGGGAGCGCAAACCCGTTGACAGCGTCGGGCCGCGCTGCTAAAGTGTGGCGATGAGCGCATCCCCTGCTGCTGCCCCGCCCCCCGGAGCCCGCCCGTGACCGCCCCGCGGCCGTGGTGGGCGCCCTTGTGCTCCCGTCTCGTGCGCCTCGGGCTGGGATGGCGGCGCGAGCCGGTCAGCCGCGACTGGGGCCTCGAGCGCGGGTTGCCCGTCGACCGCCACTACATCGAGACGTTCCTCGGTGAACACCGTGACGATATCCGCGGGCAGGTGCTCGAATTCGATGCCGATGCCTACGCCCGCCGTTTCGGCGGTGACCGCGTGCAGCAGTGCGCGGTGTGGAATCTCGAGCCCGATCGTCCCGGTACCACCATCGTCGCCGACCTGACGGCGGCGGGACATATCCCGGGCGGGCAGTTCGACTGCATCATCTGCACGCAGGTGCTCGAACTCGTCTACGACCTGCGCGCCGCCCTCTATCACCTGCAGCGCCTGCTGAAGCCGGGCGGCGTGCTCCTCGTCACGGTGCCGGGCATCGGCAAGCTCGACCCGGACTGGAACGACTGCTGGCGGTTCACGCCGCACTCCGCCGGACGGCTCTTCCGGGAGCAGTTTTCCCCGGACAACGTGGCGGTGCGCGGGTACGGGAACGTGCTGGCCGCCACCGCCTTCCTGCACGGCCTTGCGGCCGGCGAACTCACCGCGGCGGAAAAATCCCATGCCGACCCGGAATACGCGCTGCTCATCGCCGTGCGCGCGGTCAAAACGCCCGCGCCGGTTCAGTAGCGCAGGTTCATCCCGCGGATGATCTCCGGGAAAAGTGCCGCCCCCGTTTCCGGCAGGCGGTCGCACACACACGCGCGGTAGCGCGCCAGCGACAGGTCGCGGCTGACGGCGGCCGGCAGGTCGAGGTCGAGCAGCGGCAGCAGCCAGTGCTCGCCGATGCCGTACTGCACGAACGGCGTGGCGAACTTGCAGAGATTGCGCAGCCGCCGCGCCGTCGCCTCGGGGAACACGATGCCGCCGAGCCCGGTGCTGGTGTCGCCTCCCGCCGCCGTCACGGCAAACCCGTGTTCCCGGCAGTACGCCTGCAGGCGCGTGCCGGGGTACACCTGCAGCGGGTAGCAGGAACAGACGCTGCCGGGCCCGATGCGCTGCAGCGCGCGCACGGTGTCCAGCGCGTCACCGACCGGGTCGTCCACCGGCAGTCCGACAATGCCCTGCAGGTTGACCCGGAACCCGAATGCCGCCAGCCGGTCATAGGCGGCCTGCATCTGCGCCTCGCTGTCCCAGGCGCGACCGAGCAGGCGGAGCGAATCCGGGCGCACCGCCTGGATCCCCATGCCGATGCAGGTGACGACGGACCGCAACTGGCGCAGCACCGCGTCGGATACCTGCAGCGCCCCGCGCGAGGTGGTCGAGACATAGAGCGGCAGCCCGATCTCCCGTCGCCACGCGTCGATGAACGGCGGCAGCCAGGTCTCGCGGTCGCTGCCGCAGAAGAAGTCGTCGTCAACCCACTCGACTTCCGCGGTCGGGCTGGCGGCGATGACCCGCGCTTCCGCGAGCAGGTCGGCGAGCGGGCGGCGCCCGAGAAAATAGCGCCGCCAGGCGGCGGCACCGAACCGCTCCGCCAGGTAGCTGCCGGCGGCGCTGCAGTAGGCGCAGTGCCACGGGCAGCCGAGGCGCGACAGCATGAACTTGCGGTAGCGCGACGCCAGCCGCGGGATGTCGCGGTAGCACTCGCGGCGCGCCGGCGCGGGCAGGTCGGCGGGAACGGTCGG
>CAZWUZ010000362.1:0-3196 GCA_964637655.1 uncultured bacterium
AATTATGGGCAATTTTCAAGGTGGCAAAAAAACGTCACGGCGCGAAAAATGTGGATAACTTTGTGGATAACATGTGTCAATGTGTCAGTATGGCCCTCTCCATGGCTCTCTTCTATAATTCCACCGGCATGCCGAGTTCGATGACGCGTTCGGCCGGAATGCGGAAGTAGGCCACCGCGCTGCGCGCGTTGCGCACGATGAGCGCGAACAGCCGGGCCCGCCAGCGGGGCAGGTCGCGCCCGCGGGCGAGAATGGTCTCGCGCCCGAAGAAGTAACTGACCTGCGCCAGGTCCACCGGTACGCCGACGCTTTTCGCCTGGCGCAGCACGCGCGGCACCTCGGGATACTCCATGTAGCCGAAGCGGGCGGTGACCGCATGAAAACCGCTGCCCAGATGGGTCGCGGTGACGCGCTCGCGTGGCGGCACGTACGGCCGGTTATCGTTGTGCACATGCAGCAAAATAACCGTCTCGTGCAGCACGCGGCTGTGCTTGAAATAGTGCAGCAGCGTCGGCGGCACTCCGTCGCCGAACGAGGCCATGAAGACCGCGACCCCGGTTACACGATGCGGCGCATGTTCCCGCACCTCGTCGATGAAACGGTCGCGCGGGAGGATGGCTGCCACCATGCGCCGCGCGATGGCCGCCCGCCCGTCCCGCCAGGTGGTCATGATGATGTAGAGGAACACGGCCAGTGCCAGCGGCACCCAGCCGCCGTCGGGGAATTTGCTGCCGTTGGCCAGCAGAAAGGGGAGATCGACCGCGAGGAAGAGCCCGGCCAGCAGCAGGCAGAAGCGGCGTGAGCGGTGCCACACCCGGCGTACGACCAGCGCGTAGACGACGGTGGTGATGACCATGGTGCCGGCAACGGCAATGCCGTAGGCGGCGGCGAGACGGCTCGAACTGCCGAATGCGAGCACCAGCAGGATGGCGCCGGTAGCGACCGCCCAGTTGACCGCGGGCAGGTAGATCTGCCCTTCGACATTCTCTGAGGTGTGGCGGATATCGACGCGCGGGAAGAGCCCGAGTTGCACCGCCTGGCGGGCCAATGAAAAGGCGCCGGTGATGAGCGCCTGCGAGGCGATGATGGTGGCGGCGGTGGCGAGCACAGTGAGCAGACCGGTCCAGATGCCGGCGGGGACCTGCGCGTAGAACGGGTTGGCCGCGGCAGTTTCGTCGGCGAGGAGCAGGGCGCCCTGCCCGAAATAGTTGAGGAGCAGCGCGGGGAGGACGAGCAGGAACCAGGCGCGGCGCACCGCGCCGACCCCGAAATGCCCGATATCCGCATACAGCGCCTCGCCTCCAGTCACCGCGAGGAACACCGCGCCGAGGACGGTGAAACCGTGCCAGCCGTGGGTGAACAGGAAGCGGAGTCCGTGCACCGGGTTGAGCGCGGCAAGGACGCCCGGATGCTGCAGCAGGTGCCACAACCCCAGGCCGCCGAGGACGCTGAACCAGACCAGCATCACCGGGCCGAACAGCTTTGCCACGCCGGCGGTGCCGCGCCGCTGGAAGAGGAAGAGCGCGAGCAGCACGACCACGGTCAGCGGCACGACCAGTGGCTGCAGCGACGGCATCATCACCTGCAGCCCCTCGACGGCGCTGAGCACTGAGATGGCAGGCGTGATGATCCCGTCGCCGTAGAGCAGTGCCGAGCCGAAAATGACGATTCCCGCAACCCCGCTGGCGATCTTCCCCTGCGGCGCTGACTCGCGCAGCAGGCCGAGCAGGGCGAGAATCCCCCCTTCGCCGTGATGGTCGGCGCGCAGGATGAAGGTTACATATTTCACCGCGACGATCAGCAGCAGCGCCCAGACAATGAGCGAGAGCACGCCGTAAATGTTTGCGGCGGTGATGACGGTGGCATGCGGTCCCGAGACGCATTCCTTGAGCGCGTACAGCGGGCTGGTGCCGATGTCCCCGAAGACGACGCCCAGCGCGACGAGTGCCAGCCCGGCACGTGCCGGTGACACACTGCTCCCGGGCAGTGGTGACGGGTCCGCCTGGCGACCCGGTGTTGCTGTTGCGGATTCCATATCCGCTCCCTCGCGCAGACCTCTCCCCGTAAGGGATAAAGCACGCGCATCCTGCGGGGAACATACGGCTGTTCCCGGCGAACGCCTGCGAGGTTAGCTGACGGGTTGGGAGGTCCGAGTCCCCCCTGCCGCTGCTGCGGCATTCACCCCTACGGCACGGTTCCCCCGCTCCCGGCGTGAGCCGGGATTCGGCGATTTGCGGGAATTGTACGGCTGAATCGTGATTTTGTCAATAGCCCGCTGCGACAAAAAACGCAATTGCGGCAGCAGTGAGTCGTTACAGCTCGACCTGCATGCCCAGTTCGATGACGCGGTTGGGGGGGATGTTGAAGTAGGCGCGGGCGCTGCGGGCGTTGCGGGTGATCAGGGCGAACAACTGCGAACGCCAGTGCCACATGCCCGCGCTGCCGCGGGCGATGACGGTCTCCCGCCCGAGAAAATAACTGGTGCGCGCATGGTCGACGGGCACCCCCGCATTCTTGGCCTGACGCAGCGCTTTCGGCACGTCAGGCACCTGCAGGTAGCCGTAGCGCGCGGTCACGGCATGGAAGCCCGCCCCGAGATGCGCCACGGTGAGCCGCTCGCCGGGCCGGATGCGCGGCACGCTCTCGTTCATCACATGCAGCAGGACGACGGTCTCGTGCAGCATCTGGTTGTGCTTGTAATGGTGCAGCAGGGTTGGCGGGATGCCGTCGCCGAACGAGGCCATGAAGACCGCAGTCCCCGGCACGCGCACGGGCTGGCGCTCCTTGACCTCGCCGATGATATGGTCGCGCGGCAAAATGGTCGAGGCGATGCGCCGTGCCAGCAGTTCGCGTCCGTCACGCCAGGTGGTCATGATGGTGAAGAGCGCCGCGGCCAGCACCAGCGGCACCCAGCCCCCGTCGAGCACCTTGCTGAGATTGGCGGAGAAGAACGACAGGTCGACCGCGAGGAAGACGACGGCGAGCAGTCCGGCGAGCGCATACGAGCGGCGCCAGACGCGCACGACGACCAGCGTGTAGATGACGGTGGTGATCACTTCGCCCATGCTCACGGCAATCCCGTAGGCGGCGGCGAGGCGGCTGGAACTGCCGAACGCGAGCACGAGCACGATGGTTCCCAGCGCGAGCAGCCAGTTGACCGTCGGCAGGTAGATCTGCCCCTCGATATCCTCCGAGG
>CAZWUZ010000363.1:0-3188 GCA_964637655.1 uncultured bacterium
GACTGTTTCCCTCGCGGGCTCATTGCCGGGGTGGACACGACGGCGGTGGCGGTCGACGACCCGGACGGCCGCATCCGCACCTACCGGGGGCGGCAGCAGGACCCGGCGCTGCTCGACCGGGTGGCGCGCGAGTGCGCGCCGGACGGGTTCGACATCATCATCGACGACGCGGCGCATAACGGGCTTCCCGCCAAGGCGAGTTTCTGGCACCTGTTTCCCGCCCGGCTGAAACCGGGGGGGCTGTACGTGATCGAGGACTGGGGCACGGCCTACCAGCCGGAATGGGGTGACGGGGCCGCGTACGTGCCGGCGGACCTGCACTCGTTCGCGCGGCATGACTGCGGCATGGCGGGGTTCGTCAAGGAGCTGCTCGACGAGTGCGCCACCGGGGCGCTGTCGCGGCAGTTCGCGGGGGGCGCCGCGACGGCGACCACGCCGATCGAGCGGTTGACGGTGTTCACCCCCGGCCCGGTGGCGGTATGGAAGAAGGAGCGGTTTTGACGGTGCCGGACGGACGTGGTAGGATGCGCATGACGACGGGCGGGCGCGGTCGGGGCCCGACGGTATGACGGACGGAGATTCCTGATGCGCACAATCGCCTTGCTGATGACCGCCACCCACGGGTTCCGCCGGCCGTTCACGGACGGCAGCACGCTGCTGACGCGCTTCGGCGGGGAGACGGTGCTGGCGCATGTCTGCGCGGCGCTGCGGCAGGTGGCGGACATCGGGCAGAGCAGCATGCTGCTGCCCCCGGACGCGCCCCCGGCGCTGGCGGCGGAGTGCGCCGCGCTCGGACTCCCGGTGCCGGCGTACGGGGCGGCGCCCTACACGACGAACCTGGCGCTGCGGCTTGCCGACGAGGCGGGCGCGGAGGAACTGCGGCGGGTGGCGGCGCAGGCGCTGCTGCTTGATCCCGCGCTGCCGCGGACCCGGCGGGCGGAACACCGGCGGACCGGGGCGGCGGCGACCTACACGCCGGCGCCGCGCCTCGCGCCCTACGTCATCAGCATGGCGGCCGTGCGCCGGCTCATCAGCAGCGGGGCGGCGGCTTACACGGACGAGGTCTCGCTGCTGGACCGGATGGCGGCGGAGCCGCAGCAGTACCTGCGCCACTGTGTGCCGCTCCCCGGCCCGGCGACGCCGGCGGTGAGCAATCTCAACTACGTGCATGCCGTGCAGGAACCGGCGTTTGCGGCGCTCTGGGCGGCGGCGGGCGGGCGGGGCGCCGCGGCCGCGCTTGACCATGTCGCGCAGCACGCGGCGGCGTTCGACTATTTCCCGCAGTGGGCGCAGGTCGAGGCGACGTCGCGCTGCAACCAGTCGTGCCCGGTCTGCCCGCACCCGCGGCGCGCGGTCAGCGCCGATCTCGACGCGGCGGCGTTCGACCGCGTCGTCGACGGGCTGGCGTGGGCGCCGGAGTATGCCGGCATCGACCTGGCCGGGTTCGGCGAGCCGCTGCTGCATCCCGGGCTGCGCGGCTTCATCGAGCGCGCGACCGCGCGGATGCTCGAGGTCTACCTTTACACCAACGGCACGCAGTGGGACCGCGGCTGGAGCGAGTTCGTTCTCGACCCGGCCCGGCAGCGTACGGTCGGCGGCCTGCGCGGGGTCATCTTCACCATCAACGCGGCGACGCGGGACGCCTACCGCGCCTTCCACGGCACCGACGACTACGCGCGGGTGCGGCAGGCGGTGCGCGAGCTGCTGCAGCTGAAACGCGAGCGGGGCGTACGCCGGCCCGTGGTCGCGGTGCAGTTCGTCAAGGCGCAGGCGACGGACGCGCAGGTCGAGGCGTTCTGGCAGGAGTGGAATTTCGCGGAACGGTTCGAGCGGCAGCGCTGGCCCGACTACGACCACACGGTCGCGCAGGGCGAACTGCGGCTGCAGCAGATGCAGTACGAGCGCGCGGGTGACGCCGCGGCGGAGGCGCAGCGCGCGGCGGCGCAGGCCGCCCACGAGCAGCGCTACTGGGACGCCTTCTACCGGCACGCGGAGCTGCCGCTGGAGCACACGGTGATCCAGCGGTGCAACGATTATGCCGGCCAGCTCCCCGACACGCGCGTGGTCGATTACACCCCGCTGCAGCGCTTTGCCTGCCGCCAGGCGACGTTCGGGCTGATGGTGCTGGCCGACGGGACGGTGACGCCCTGCCAGCAGGATTTCAACGGGACGATGGCGGCGGGCAGCCTGCGCGACCGCGACCTGGTCGCCCTGTGGAACGCTGCGCCGTTCGCGGCCCTGCGCCGCGCCCAGCGCGAAGGACGGTACGACACGACCCCGCTCTGCGCCGCCTGCCGCGACTGGTTCATCCCGATGGTCTGACCGGCCCGCGCTCCCGTCTCATGCCGAAACTGCTCGCGGAATTCTACGAGGATTTCCATCACCAGGTCGACGCCAGCTACACCGCGGACAACTTCCTGCTCGACCGCGATGTGCGCGCGCTGCAGTACGTGCGCGGCTGCCGGCGCGTGTTCGAGCTGGGGTGCGGCACGGGGCGGCTGCTCGAACGCACGGGGGCGGAGGTGCGCTGCGGCACCGACCTCTCGCCGGCGGCGGTCGCGCAGGCGCGCGCGCTCGGGCTCGACGCGCAGGGACATGACATCGACGACGCCGACCTGCCGTATGCCGACGCGTCCTTCGACGCCGCGCTCGCCATCGAGACGCTGGAACACCTGTTCGACCCCGTGCACGCGCTGGCCGAGCTCAACCGGGTGCTGGTCCCCGGCGGCCGGCTCTGCCTGACCTGCCCGAACATCGGCTACTGGGTCTCGCGCCTCGCGCTGCTGACCGGGCGTTTCACCGATTTTACCGGCTGCGGCCTGCACGTCACCGAGCATATCCGCTTCTACACGGTCAACAGCCTCACGCAGCTCTGCCGGCAGGCCGGGTTCCGCGTCGAGACGGTGCTGGGCTGCGCCAAGCTCCCCGCCGCGTCACCCGACGACCCGCGCCCCGCGCGGCCGGGGCTGCGCGACGTCTGCCGCGGCGGCGGGACGCTGCGGCAGCGGACGGAGACGCTCATCCATGCGCTCGACCGCTGCCTGCCCGCCGCGTGGCCCGCGCCGGCGCGCGGGCTGTGGCTCGCGGCGGTGAAGGAACGCGCGCCGGAGCAGCGCCGCAACGCCGCCTTCGACTGTTTCACGACCGGCTTCGCCTATGCCGACCATTACCGGCGCGGGTAGCAGGCT
>CAZWUZ010000364.1:0-2569 GCA_964637655.1 uncultured bacterium
CAGCGCACATAACGGGCGATTGTAACGCATCGCGGCTGACCTGTCAACGCGCGCCGGCCCGGCAGGCCATGCAACATATTGACAACGCGGGTGGCGTATTATATACCTCACCCACAAACCGCGCCGCCCGGCAGAGGCGGCGTGCGAGCCGAAAGGAGACCAAACGTGGATCTCGGCAAGGCAGTGCTGCAGCGGGCGAAGAAGTACGAGAAGGAGATGGTGAAGTTCATGCGCGACATGATCGCCATCCCGGGCGAGTCGTGTCAGGAGCGTGCGATTGTCCAGCGCATCAAACAGGAAATGCTCAAGGTCGGGTTCGACCAGGTGAAGATCGACCCGATGGGGAATATTCTCGGGCGCATCGGCAAAGGCAAGAAGGTCATCGCCATGGACGCCCACATCGACACCGTGGGGATCGGCAGCCGCGCGGAGTGGAAGTGGGACCCGCACAAGGGGAAGATGGAGAAGGGGATCATTTACGGGCGCGGCGCGACGGACCAGCGTGCGGGGATGTGCTCGATGGTCTACGCGGGGAAAATCATCAAGGACCTCAAGCTGCAGGCGGACTACACCCTGTGGGTGGTGGGGAGCGTGCAGGAAGAGGATTGCGACGGGCTCTGCTGGCAGTACATCATCAAGGAGGACAAGCTCAAGCCGGATTGCGTGGTCATCACCGAGCCGACCAACCTCAACATCTACCGCGGGCACCGCGGGCGCATGGAAATCGGCGTGACGACGTACGGCATCTCCTGTCACGGCTCGGCCCCGGAACGCGGGCGCAACCCGGTCTACATGATGTCGCGCATCGCGCTGGAAATCGAGAAACTCAACAACCGCCTGAAAAAGGACAAATTCCTCGGCAAGGGCTCGGTCACCATTTCCTATATCGACTGCAAGACCCCGTCACTCTGCGCGGTGCCGAGCGAATCGTACATCCACCTCGACCGGCGCCTGACCAAGGGCGAGACGATGGAGAGCTCGGTGCGCGAAGTCGAGCAGGCGATCCGCAAGGCGGGGATCCCGAAGGGGCAGTTCAAGGTCGAGGTGCTGACCTACGACACCCCGAGTTACACCGGCCTGAAGTACCCGACGAAGAAGTACTTCCCGACCTGGGTACTCGAAGAGAAGCACCCGCTGTGCAAGGCGGCCGTGGGCGCCTACCGCGATGCGTTCAACGCGGCGCCGAAGGTGGACAAGTGGACGTTCTCGACCAACGGCATCGCGACGATGGGGATGCACAAGGTGCCGACGGTCGGTTTCGGCCCGGCCAACGAAATCTACGCGCACTCGATCAACGACCAGGTCCCGGTGGAGCACCTGGTGAAGGCCGCGGCGTTTTACGCCGCGTTCCCGCTGCACTATCTTGCCCATGCGGGCCGGAAATAACAAGGAGACGCGACCGTGAGCACGATTTTCACCACACTGGCGGAACTGGAAAAACTGGAGAGCCGGCTGTACGGGACCGACTTCCTGCTGACGTCGGAGAAGACCGGCGCGGAACTGGCGACGGTCATCGGGCTGGCCGAAGTGCTGAAGCAGATGCATCAGGAGAACATCAGCAGCCGCGTCTTCGACAGCGGGCTGGGGATCGCCATCTTCCGCGACCAGTCGACGCGCACGCGCTTCTCGTACGCTTCGGCGACCAACCTGCTCGGGCTGACCATGCAGGAGTTCGACGAGGGGAAGTCGCAGGTGGCGCATGGCGAGACGGTGCGCGAGACGGCAAACATGATCTCGTTCCTCAGCGAGAGCATCGGCATCCGCGACGACATGTTCATCGGCAAGGGGAACACCTACATGCGCGAAGTGGGCGCGGCGCTGGATGACGGGTTCGCGCACGGCGTGCTGCATCAGCGCCCGGCGATCGTCAACCTGCAGTGCGACATCGACCACCCGACGCAGGCGATGGCGGACCTCGCCGCGCTGAAGCAGTGGGCGGGGGGCGATCTGGCGAATCTCAAGGGGAAGAAGATCGCCATGACGTGGGCGTATTCCCCGTCGTACGGCAAGCCGCTGTCGGTGCCGCAGGGGATCATCACCCTGATGTCGCGTTTCGGCATGGACGTGGCGCTGGCCTACCCGAAGGGCTACGACCTGCTGCCGGAGACGGTGGAGCAGGCGAAGAAATTCGCGAAGCAGTCGGGCGGGAAGTTCAGCGTGAGCAACTCGATGGAGACGGCGTTCGAGAACGCGGACATCGTCTACCCGAAGTCGTGGGCACCCTTCGCGGCGATGGAGAAGCGCACGCAGCTGGTCGAGAAGCACGACCAGGACGGGATCAAGGCGCTGGAGAAGGAACTGCTCGCCAATACCGCGAAGTTCAAGTCGTGGGAATGCGACGAGAAGAAGATGAAGCTGACGAAGAAGGGGGAGGCGCTGTACATGCACTGCCTCCCCGCGGACATCACCGACGTCTCCTGCAAGGAAGGCGAGGTTGCGGCGAAGGTCTTCGAGAAGTACCGCATCCCGACGTATATCGAGGCGAGCTACAAGCCGTTCGTCATCGCCGCGATGATCCTCAGTTCGCGCTTCGCCGACCCGGTCGGCACGCTCGACCGGCTCTGCCGCG
>CAZWUZ010000364.1:2579-3155 GCA_964637655.1 uncultured bacterium
AAACCAGGGCCGCGCTGCGGCTGGCCTTCGATCCGGGCGCCACGCCCGACCGGCGCTCCCGCGCGCCACCGCGCCGCCGCTACTACGCACGCATGCTCCCGGGCGCGGCCGTCAGCCGGCGCCCGGGCAGCACCCGCCCCGGTCCGGGGCGGCAGACGGCGGCAGCAGCCGCCGGCGGGGGAGAGGGCATGCGCGTACGCATCTGGGGGAGCCGCGGTTCGATCCCGACACCGGGGGCGAACACGGTGGTGTACGGCGGCAACACGCCGTGCATCGAGGTGGCCGGCGACAATTCATTCCTGATCCTCGACGCGGGGACGGGAATCCGCGAACTGGGGACGGCCATCGTGCGCGAGAAGCGGCCGGGGGCCATTCACATCCTGCTGTCGCATACGCACTGGGATCATATCCAGGGGTTCCCGTTTTTCACCCCGGCGTTCATCCCGACCAACACGCTGCACCTGTACGGCCCGCGCAACGACGTCACGGACGAGAATCTGCAGAAGATCGTTGACGGGCAGATGAAGTACTCGTACTTCCCGGTCAACCTGATGCAACTGAAAGGGAAGATCAGCT
>CAZWUZ010000365.1:0-3153 GCA_964637655.1 uncultured bacterium
GCCGAGCCATGATGTGCAGGCCTTTCGCATGGGTGGCGAGGAATTCGTCCTGCTCTTTCCCGACACCGGTCTGGCCGGTGCGGTCTGCGCCCTGGACAAGGCGCGGGAGGCGTTCAAGCGGGAAATCTTCAGCACTACCGGCAAGGGGTCCGTGGCAGTGACCTTTTCCGCCGGGGTGGCGCTGGCCGCCATCGAGGCGACCGCCGCCGAAGCGGTCAACGCCGCCGACCGCTTTCTCTATATCGCCAAGGAGAGCGGCCGCGACCGGGTGGCCTCAGCCGCTGAAGCGGAACCCGCATGGGCGGTCAGGGCCGGTCATGCCGGCACGAAAGTATTGGTCCATGACTGAGCCGGGCGTCTACGCCAGCGCGTACCGGGAACAGCTGCCGGGCAAACTCGAGGCGGTGCGGCTGGCCGCGTTGAACCTGCCGACCGCGCCGCGCGAGGCAACTGATTCGCTCCGCCGTCTCGCCCATTCGCTGCAGGTCGCGGACGCTGCCGGCGGGTACCCGCAGGTGAGTGTGGCGGCGGCCAGGGTACTGGCGTCAGGACCGGGCGAACTGCCGGCAGCACTTGCCGCCATGATCGTCGATTTTGACGAGGTGCAGGTGAGCGCCGCGGCGCGGCAGGTGCTGGCTGCCGGCCCGACTGAACTGCCGGCCGCCGTCACCGCCCTGATCACCGTCCTCGACGAGGTGATCGCCGGGCACGGGGCCAAGCCCGACACCACCATCCTGCTGATCGACGACGACGACGAGTTCCGGACGCTGCTGGCGTCGGTGCTGACGTGCGGCGGGCGGCGCATCCTGGAGGCCGGTGATGCGGCCACCGCGCTGGCACTGCTCGACGAACAGCCGGTGGCGCTGGTGGTGCTCGACCTGATTCTGGGTGATACCGACGGGCGCAACCTGCTGATCAAACTGCGGGAGAACCCGCGCACGGCGGTGGTCCCGGTTATCGTGGTTTCGGGCAAACTGAACCCGGCGATCAAGGCGGAATGCTACGCGCTCGGCGCCGACGGCTACTTCGAGAAACCGTTTGAACCGAAAGTGCTGGCGGCAGCGGTAACGACCCGGCTCGAACAGTCGCGCCGCCAGGTCCGCGAAGCGCGCACCGACCTGCTGACCGGTTTGCCCAACCGCGCGGCATTCATCGAGGCCTTTGCCAGGGCCCACGCCCACACGCGCCGGAGCGGCGCGCCGCTGGCGGTGGCCATTCTCGACCTGGACAACTTCAAGCGGGTCAACGACACCTACGGTCATGCCGTCGGTGACGCGGTGCTGCGCCGGCTGGCTGAGGTGCTGCCCGGCACGCTCCGCCAGACGGATCTGCTCGCCCGCTGGGGGGGCGAGGAATTTGTCCTGCTGTTTCCCGGGGCCGCGCCCGAAGCGGCTGTCGGCATCCTGAACAAGGCGCGGGAAACGTTCAAGCGGGAAACCTTCCGCACTGACGACGGGCGCAGTTTTGCCGTCACCTTTTCCGCGGGTGTGGCCATGGCTGCTGCCACCGCCACCGCCGCCGAAACGGTCTGCGCCGCGGATCGCTTCCTCTATCTCGCCAAGGAGGGCGGGCGTGACCGGGTGGCGGCCGCCGCCGCGCCGGAACTGGTGCTGCGGCACCGGGTGCTGGTGGTCGATGACGATGATATTGTCGTCATGCTGATCGAGCAGCAGCTGTCCGGCGAAGGGTTTGCGGTGACCACCTTCAGTAACGGGACGACCGCAGCGGCCGCGCTGACCGCCCTCCCCTTCTCGCTCGCCATCCTCGACGTCCAGCTGCCGGGCATGGACGGGTTTGACCTGCTGCAGAAACTCCGGCAGCAGCCGGGTCTGGCCGCTGTCCCGGTGCTGATGCTGACCGGGCGCGGCGACGAGCGGGATATCGCCCGCGGCCTGGCGCTGGGGGCTGACGACTACATGGTCAAGCCCTTCCTGCCGTCTGAACTGCTGGTCCGCATCCGGCGCCTGCTCAAACGGTGCCCGGTCGCGCCAGGGGGTGGCCCATGCCGGCAGCCCTGATCCCCGAACTGCAGATGATCGAAGCGCTGCGCACGATTGGCGGCAGCAAACTGCTCGGCAAACTGTTCCGCTCGTTTCTGGGCAATGCCCCGGTGCGACTGGCGGCGATGCGGGCGGCACTCACGGCAGCCGATGCGCCGGCGGCCGGGCTGGTCGCCCACACAGTCAAGTCGAGCGCCGGTCAACTCGGCATGACCGCACTGCAGGCGCTGGCCCAGCAGTTCGAACTCGCGGCGGAACTGCCCGGCGCTGATGTCATGGCCCTGACCGGGCTGCTGGGGCGCATGGAAGACACGTTTGGCGACTATCGGCCGTGGGTGGAAAACGCGCTGGCGGAGCTGGCGGGATGAAACGGATTGCGGTCATCGACGACAACGAGGACAACCGGCTGGTCGTCCATGCCCTGCTCGAGGACTACTACACCATCAGCGAGTATGCGGACGGGCTCGAGGCCATGGCGTCGATGCCGCGCCTGCTGCCTGACCTGGTGTTGCTCGACATCTCGCTGCCCGGTCTGGACGGGCCCGAAGTGCTGGCCTGGCTGCGTCGCCGCCCCGCACTGGCCGGCATTCCGGTCATTGCCCTGACCGCGCACGCGATGGCGGGCGACCGGGAAAACTATCTGGCCGCCGGCTTCGATGGCTACGTGAGCAAGCCGATTGTCGACGAGCACGTGCTGCTCGCCGCGATCCGCCACCTGCTGCCCGCCGGTTGACTGGCAGCCGCAAAGCGCAGCGATAATCCCCCATACTCATTCACGACAGACAGCAGCACGAACGGATGACGCGTGCGCGCTCCGTGTGCTCTGTGTGCTCTGTGGTGAAAGCCGTGACGCTCTGCATGCCGTGCCGGTACCGCAATGAACGGCAACTGCTTTACCACCACGGAGCCAGCAGAATATTTTCACCGCAGAGCACACAGAGCACACAGAGAGAAACATGGAAAACGGAAAAGGACAACTTATCAGCAGGGGTGAAATAATTATGCCGTGGTAGCCGCGGGCTTCAGCCCGCGCAATACTGTTGCTGGTGAAAGCAGCGACAATCCCCCATACTCATCCACGACAGACAGCAGCACGAACGGATGACGCGTGCGCGCTCCGTGTGCTCTGTGTGCTCTGTGGTGAAAGCCGTGA
>CAZWUZ010000366.1:0-3143 GCA_964637655.1 uncultured bacterium
CGTCGGCACGGCCAGTGCCTGCACCTCGCAGAGCAGCGGGCGCGTGCCCGACATCACCGCCGCCACCGCCGTGCCGGCGATGGGCGCGGGCCGCTGCGTGACGAAGAGTTCCGACGGGTTGCTCACCTCCGCCAGCCCCTGTTCCGCCATGCGGAAGATGCCGAGCTCGTTGGTGGCCCCGAAACGGTTCTTGATGGCGCGCACCACGCGGTAGAAGAGCTGCTGATCGCTGTCGAAGTAGAGGACGGTGTCGACCATGTGTTCGAGCAGGCGCGGCCCCGCCAGGGTACCTTCCTTGGTGACATGCCCGACGATGAAGACCGCCGTGCCGCGCGGCTTGGCCCAGTCGACCAGCTGCGCGGTGCATTCGCGGATCTGGCTGACGGTCCCCGCCAGCGCGGGCACGTCGGGATGGAACACCGCCTGGATGGAATCGACCACCAGCAGGTCGTACGCGTCCGCGGCGGCGATAATCGCCGCCAGGTCGTTTTCCGCCACCGCCTGCAGGCCCGGTTCGTCGAGACCGAGACGCCGCGCGCGCAGCGCCAGCTGGCCCGCCGACTCCTCCGCCGTGGCATAGAGCACCCGTTTGCCCGCGCGCGCCAGCGCCGCCGCGGTCTGCAGCAGCAGCGTCGATTTGCCGATGCCCGGGCTGCCGCCGATCAGCACCAGCGAGCCGGGGACCAGGCCGCCGCCGAGCACGCGGTCGAGTTCGCCGCTCCCCGTCGCCCAGCGCTGCATGCTGTCGGCCGGAATGCGGTTGAGCGCCTGCACCGCCGCCGCCGGGCGCTCCGTGGCGCGCGCGCGGTGCGGTGCTGCCGGGGCGGGCGCCTCGACCATCGTGTTGAATTTCCCGCACCCCGGGCACTTGCCGAGCCAGCCGGGGGAGGTGGCGCCGCACTCGCTGCAGAAGAACGAGGCGCGCGGCTTCTTCGCCATGCTACTCGCCACCCGACCCGTATTGCAGCGGTTCGTCACTGCTGCGGTAGAGCAGCCACGGGCGGTACTTGATGTAGGCGATCATCTCGCGCAGGTCCTTCGAGGCGCCGCGCAGGTTGTTGCCGATGGCCGGGTCGTTGAGCAGCATGCCGAGCGTTCCCTGGCTGCTGTTCATACGCGTCAGTGTCGTATCGAGTTTCTCCAGCACCGTCCTGAGGTCGCCGCTCGCCTCGCTGACGTTGGTGATGGTCGTCTGGAGGCCGGCGCGGTTGTTCCGCGACAGGGCCGCCATGTCAGCCGAGAAACTCTGCAGGTCGGTAACCGCGCGGGTCATGCCGGGCCGGTTCTCGTTGACGAACTTCTGCAGGTCGGTCATCCCGGTGCGGAAACTCTGCAGCGATTCGCCGAACGCCTGCTCGTTGCCGGCAATCATCTTGTCGAGCGCGGCCGCCGAGCGGTTGAGCGAGGTCGAAGCCTCGCCGAAATTGCGCAGCGTGACGTTGATGCTCGCCTCGTTCTGCTCGAGGATGCCGTCGACGCGGCGGGTGATGTTGCTGACGTTGTGCAGGGCGTTGCGGATGTCGTCGCGCGTCCCCGCCTCGCCGAGGATGGCGTTGACCGAGGAGATCGACGCCTGGAACTCGCGCACCAGTTCCGCCCCGCGCGCGAGGATCTCGTCCTGGCGCACCGGGTCGATGCCGGCGAGCACGTCCCCCTCCTGTACCGGCTGCTCGTCGCCGTCCCCGGTGGTGATCTCCAGGTATTTTTCCCCCATCAGCCCGAGCGTGTTGATATAGGCCTTGGAATTGCGGAAGACGCGCGCCGTGTCGTTCACCCAGACCGTCAGGCGCACGCGCGTGTTGTTGCCTTCGGTGACAAAGGCGATGTTCTCGACCGAGCCGACCTCGACCCCGGCCACCATCACCGGCGCCCCGGGCAGCAGCCCGTTGGCGAACGAGAAATCGACAAAAAACGTGTAGCCCGGGGTCAGCAGGTGCCAGTCGCTGACGAGGAAGATCATCGCCGCCAGAAGCACCAGCCCGAGGATGACGGTCGCCCCGACCCGGAAACGCTGCTGTTCGTCCATACGCGCCTATCCTTCGTCGGCGACGGCGGCCAGATCGCCCGCGTCGCCCGTAATGAACCGCCGTACCAGTTCCTGCCGCGTCGCGCGCAGTGCGTCCGGGGTGCCTTCCTCGATGATGCGTCCCTCATGCAGCATGGCGATGCGCTGCGCCACCTGGTACGCGCTCGTCATGTCATGCGTGACCACCACCGAGGTCAGCCCGAACCGCTCCCGCGTGCGGATGATCAGCCGGTTGACAATGTCCGACGTGACAGGATCGAGCCCCGACGTCGGTTCATCCCAGAGCAGCACGCGCGGCTCGAGCACCAGCGTGCGCGCGAGCGCCACGCGCTTGCGCATCCCCCCCGAGAGATCGGCGGGGAAGAGTTCCTCGACCCCGTGCAGGTCGACCAGGGCGAGTTTTTCCCGCACGACCGCGCGCACCTCGGCGGCCGGCCGGTTCAGGTTCTCCCGCAGGTGGAACCCGACATTCTCCCAGACCCGCAGCGAATCGAACAGCGCGCCGTTCTGGAACAGCATCGCCACCGGGCGGCAGGCGCTGCGTAACGCCGCCCCGCGCAGCGGCGCGATATCAGTCCCGGCAACACGCACTTCGCCCGCGTCGGGCTGCAACAGGCCGATCAGGTGCTTGAGGATGACACTCTTGCCGATCCCGCTGCGCCCGATGACCGCGAGGGTCTCGCCTTCCGCCACGCGCAGGTTCACCCCGCGCAGCACGGCCTTGCTGCCGAATGCCTTGTGCACCTCGCGCATTTCCAGCATGGGCGTCATACACGTCCCCCGTCGGCAGAAATGGTAGCATACCGCCGCAGTGAATACAACTAAGTTGGATCAGGCGTAGGCGGACGAGTCGTCCTTGTTGGTGGCAAACTTGGAAGCCGACAGCAAACCGTCGGCCGGAACGGTGCCCGCCATCAGCAGCACCGCGAGCAGCAGCAGCGGCACTATGCCGCAGAGGGCCAGGGAAAAAATGGTGGGCCCTCCGGGACGCACCGTCCGGATGGCCCGGTTCAGGACACGAGCAGCGCCGGCATCCCTGCGGTCTGCCGGCGGCTCAGCCTGAATGGTGGGCCCTCCGGGACGCACCGTCCGGATGGCCCGGTTCAGGACACGAGCA
>CAZWUZ010000367.1:0-3133 GCA_964637655.1 uncultured bacterium
GTCAGTTACTGCGCCACCCTTATACTATAAAGACCCGAACAGCGCAAGTCAACCACCGTCAGCGGATCAGGTAGCCGCCCTGCCATTCCGCCACCACGCCCTGCGCGTCGATACGCACGGTGACGGGACGCCACGAACCGCGCGGCGCGGTTGCCGCCCCGGGGCTGTCATAGGCGAGCAGGTACTCACCACCGGCGACCGCCAGCAGGTGCCGGACGAGCAGGTGCGGCTGGTAGTCCGTCAGCGCCATGCGCGGGACGGCACTTCCCGACCCGCCGGCAGCAACCACCCGGACCGGCACGTGGTTGAGCCGGGCGCGCTGCAGGGCGCGTTGCACGGCCGCATTTTCCGTCCAGCGGTCGCTGGCGATAACCAGCGCGCGCCGCGCACTGGCCTGCTGCAGCACCCGCACCGCATCGTCGATGAGTTCGTCGAGCGGGCGCGGCGGACCGGGTGCCGCCGCCGCCTGCGCCTGTTCGAGCAGGGCCGTGCGCGTCGCCGCCCAGCCCGCCGGCGGCGCGGCAGCGCGTCCCCAGACTTGCGCCCGCGTCCCTGCCGGCAGTTCGCGCCACAGCCCGTGCGCGAACTGTTCCGGGGCGAGCCGGTCGCTGCCGAGCCCGAGAATAATCACCTGCCACCGGGACGAAAGTTCCTCGCGCGCCGAAAACAGCACGGGATGCACCGGCACGCCCGCCTCGGTCACCCGCACCTGGCGCGCGGTCAGCCCGGTCAGCGGCACGCCACCGGCGCCCCAGACCCCGAGACGGAACGACACCGTCGGCAGCAGGTCGGTGCCCGGCGTCAGCGGCGTCAGCACGGCACGGTTGCGTCCCGCCGCCGGCGCGCCGAAACGGTAGAGCCGCGCCGCGGCCCCCGCATAGTCCACGACAGCGACGAGACCGTCCTGCACCTGCACCGCGGCGGGCGCCCGCCCGCCGATGCGCGTCCCTTCCGCATCCCGCAGCCGCCCGATCAGTTCACCCTCCGGCGTGAAGGCGAAGAGCCCGCGGTCGCGGTCGGCGACAAACACCGTCTCGTCGTCATACGCCACCCCGCGCGGGGACCCGAGCACGTCCTGCCCGTACGCCGCCAGCCAGTTGCCCGAAAGATCGAACCGCGCGACGCGCCGGTTGCCCGCGTCCGTCACCTGCACTTCCCCGGGCGGCAGCGCCACCCCGGTAGGCCCGTCCAGTTCGCCGTCACCGTCACCGCGCCGGCCGCAGAGCAGCAGGAAGCGCCCGTCCGCGGAGTATTTCTGGATGCGGTGATTGCCGTTGTCCGCGACATAGACCGCGCCGTCGTCGTCGACCGCGAGTCCCTCGGGCCCGAGCAGTTCGCCCGGGGCGGACCCGCGCGCACCGCAGCGCAGCAGTTCCGTCCCGTCGGCCGCAAGGCGAACGAGACAGTGCGCGCGGAAATCGGAGACCCAGATACTGCCGTCGGGCGCCACCGCGACCCCGTACGGAGCGCCGCGGTACAAGGTGCGCCGCCAGGTGCCGTCAGCGGCAAACTGCTCGACCGCGCCGCTGCCGAGCGCGGCCACGAGGAGATCACCCGACGGCAGCAGGGCGATGCCGGTCGGGCTGACAAAAGCGCCGCGTCCCTCGACGGCGCCGTCAATGACCCGCACCAGCGTGTGGTGAAACCGGTCCGGGACCGGCGCGTGGAGAAAGACCGCGCGCAGCGCGGCAGCCGCCGCCGTGTCACCGGCCGCCGTGTACACCGCCACCGCCGCCGCCGGGTCACCGTCCCGCACCAGCGCCGCCGCCTGCCAGGCCACCGCCCGCGTGTCCGCCGGCGCCACCGCATGCGCGAGGAAGGATGCCGCCTCCGCGTATTCCCCCTCGCCGAGCGCCGCCAGGCCGCGCTGCAGCGCCAGGTCGCGCGGCGCCGCCGCCGCGCCCGCCAGGCAGAGCAGCGCCAGCAAACAGAGCAGTCGCCCCGCGCGTTTCACGTCAGCGCAGTTCCGTCAGGGCCGCCGCCGCTTCCACCGCCCACTTGTCGGACGGGTACTGGCGGCGCAGCATCTCGAAGAAGCGGATGGCATTGGTACGGTCGTCAATCTGCTGATAGAGGTGCCCGACGGCAAACAGCGCCTCGGGCACCATCGGGTCGCGCGGATAGCGGTCGAGCAGCATCTGCAGCGTGTCAATGGCGGGCGCGAACTGGCCCTGCTGCTGATAGCAGACGCTGATGTTGTAGTAGGCGCGCGCGCCCTGGTTCGGGTCGACGTTGCCGCCCGCAAGATAGGCCTGATAACTGCGGATGGCCGGGGCGAACTGTCCCTGCTGCTGCAGCGCCTCGCCCATGTTGAACTGCGCATCGACCGCCTGCTCGCTGTCCGGCTGCATGCGGATGATCGTCTCGTAATTCTGCACTTCGAGTTTCTTGAGGCATTCGGCCAGCCGCTCCTTCGCCTGCCCCGCCAGCTCGCTCTGCGGAAAATCAGCCAGCAGCTGCTTGTACTGCTCGACCGCCATCTTGTAGTCGCCTGCCTGGTAGCGCGCCTCACCCTGCGCGAAGAGCTGCTCGTCACCCGCGGAGATCACCCCGCGCAGCGACGGCACCAGTTGCGTGATCCCGAGGATGAGCACCGCGAACAGCAGCAGCGCGTTGATCCCCAGCCAGATATAGACCTGGCGCGAGCGCCGCCGCGGAAACTCCGGGGCCGCCGCCTCGGGCACCGGTTCCGCCGCGGCCGGGGCGGCCACCACCGGAGCCGGGGGCGGTGCGGTCACCGCCGCGGGGGCAGGAGCCGGCACTGCCGCCGGCTCCGGGGCCGCTGCGGGTTCTGCCGGTGGCGCCGCCGCCGGCACCGCCGCCACCGGGGCCGCGGCCGGCGGAGCGGCGGGCGTGCGCGCGGCAAAGAACCGGTCGATGGTCTGCTCGTCGGCGTGGCGCAGGCAGCGCCCGATGGTGCTCGATGCCCACTTGCGGCAGGGGGTGCCGTCCGCCTGCGGCGCCCCGCAGATGGTATGCCCTTCCGCCTTCTCGGTATCGATAACCTGCTGGACGTACTCGGGCGACCAGCCCGGGTCGATGACCGCCATCCGTTGCCGCCCTCCCCGTCGCGCGGCTGGAGCAGGGCTGACAGGTCGGTGCCCAGCAGGTCACCGAGCGAGACACCGCCGCC
>CAZWUZ010000368.1:0-3111 GCA_964637655.1 uncultured bacterium
AGATTTCAAGGTAAATGGCGGAAAAATGACGGCTATTGTGTAATATATGACTGATATATAGTACTGTAATACATAGCGTAATAAAAAGTATTGACAAAATGCATACCAACAGGTAAAATAATGCTGTAAATATGCATAGTAAGGTGAGCAGAATGAAGAAGACGAAAAATGAAGTGCACCGGCTGCTGAGCGTGCCGGAAACGAGTTTTTTCCTGTTCGGGCCGCGCGGGACCGGCAAATCGACCTGGGTGCGCGCGACCTTTCCGGACGCACTCTACATCGATCTGCTCCGGGAAGAGGTGCGCTTCCCCTATCTGGCGCGGCCGGAGCGGTTCGCGGCGCAGGTCGAGGCATTGCCGGACAAGGCGGTAATCGTAGTTGACGAAATTCAGAAGGCACCCGCATTGCTCGATGCGATTCACCGCCTGCTCGAGATGAAGCGGGGCTGGCGTTTTATCCTCACCGGCTCGAGTGCGCGCAAATTGAAGCGCGCCGGGGTCAATCTGCTTGGCGGCAGGGCGCTGCTGCGCCGGATGCATCCGTTCCTGGCCTGCGAACTGGGGGATGAATTTTCGCTTGAGCAGGCGCTGAACTGCGGCCTGCTGCCGGTTGTCCGGGACGCGCTGCAACCGGATGAGCAGTTGCGCGCCTACGTGGCGCTCTATGTGCATGAAGAGGTGGAGCATGAGGGCATCGTGCGCCGGATCGAAATGTTCCACCGCTTTCTTGAGGCGGTTGCCTTTTCGCACAGCGGAATTTTGAATGTGGCTAATCTGGCCCGCGAATGCGGCACAACCCGGCGTTCTATCGACGGGTATCTGCAGGTGCTCGAAGACCTGCATTTTTCTTTCCGTCTGCCGGTATTCACGCGGCGGGCGAAACGCGCGCCTGCCGGGCACCCGAAATTCTACCTGTTCGATGCCGGGGTATATCGCGCGCTGCGTCCGGCCGGCCCGCTTGACCATCCGGCCGAGATCGACGGGCAGGCGCTGGAGGGGCTGGTGGCGCAGCATCTGCGCGCCTGGCTTGACTATCGCGGCCGGAAGAATGCGCTCTACTTCTGGCGCAACCGCAGCGGGGCCGAGGTGGACTTCGTGGTGTATGGCGAGGACGGACTTTGGGCGATTGAAGTCAAGAATACCGGTCAGGAACGACGCGAAGATGTGCGTGGCCTGCGCGCGTTTCTAGCCGAATATCCGACGGCGCGCGCCGTCTGCCTGTACCGCGGGGGAACCCGCGCGCTGCTTGACCGGCGCGTGCTGCTCATGCCCTGCGCGGAATTCCTGCAACGCCTGTCGCCCGCTGCCGGTCTGGAAGCAGCAGTCTGCTGGCCGGACGCCTGATGACATCACTCGCGGAGCGACAATAGACATGCTGCGGCGGCTCTTCGACATCGTTTTTGCACTCATCGGGCTGCTCGTCTTCATGGTCCCCGGGGCGTGCATTGCCGCGCTCATCTATGCCGAGGACCGCGGGAGCGTCTTTTTCCGGCAGACCCGCTACGGCAGGAACAAGCAGCCGTTTACCATCCTCAAGTTCCGCACCATGCACAACGAGGTGGTGACACGCGTCGGGTCCTACTTGCGTCGCACGGGGATCGACGAAGTGCTGCAATTCATCAATGTGCTGCGCGGCGAGATGAGCATGGTCGGGCCGCGCCCGCTGCCGGTCGAGGATATCGAGCGTTACGACCTCTTCGCGCCTGCCTACGACCTGCGGTGGACGGTCAAACCCGGTGTGACGGGGCCGGGGCAACTATACTACAACAAGTTCAACGGCGCGGGGCCGTGGCTGCTCGATTGCCACTACATCCGCCACAATACGCGTCGGCAGGACTTCTGCATTATCCTCGTCTCGTTTGCCGCAAACCTGCTCGGCAAGCAGAAAATCAGGCGCTGGCTGTGGCGACGAAAACGCTCGCGGTAAGTTTCATCCTGCCGGCGCTGACCGAGGCGACGAGCCCGTTCTGGCGCCCCATCAAGTATTCCCTGTTCCCGCCGCTCGGGTTGGCGACGCTGGCGGGCTATCTCGACCCCGGTGACACGGCGGTCATTCATGACGAGCATGTGGAACGCCTCGCTCTCGACGATACGCCCGACCTCGTCGCCATCGAGGTCTATATCACCAACGCGCAGCGTGCCTATGCCGTTGCCGACCATTACCGCCGCCGCGGCGTGCATGTCGTGCTGGGGGGATTGCACGTGACGGCGCTCCCCGACGAGGCGCGGCAGCATGCGGACACCATCGTTCTCGGGCCGGCGGAGGAGGCGTGGCCGCGTTTCCTGCGCGATTTCCGCGCCGGGCAGCCGCAGCGCGAGTACCGCTCGACGGAACGGACGCTGGCCGATCTGCCGCGCATCCGCCGCGACCTGCTGCAGCGGCATCTCTATCTTGTCCCCAACTCGCTGGTTGTCTCACGCGGTTGCGTGCACAACTGCGATTTCTGCTATAAGGAAACGTTTTTCGGCGGCGGCCGCTCCTACTACACGTATACGGTCGACCGCGCCCTGCAGGAAATCAGCGAACTCCCCGGGCGGCACCTCTTTTTCCTCGACGATAACCTGCTGGGCGATGCGACATTTGCTGCGGCGCTCTTCGACGGGATGCGCGGCATGCGCCGGCTCTTCCAGGGTGCGGCGACCGTGCAGGCGGTGCTGCAGCCCGGCCTGTTGGAGAAAGCCGCCGCAGCGGGGCTCAAGAGTTTGTTCATCGGGTTTGAGACGCTCGACCCGGAGAACATGCGCGCCCACAATAAGGCGCACAACCTCGGGCTCGATTATGCGCGGGCGGTGCAGCGGCTGCACGATCACGGGGTGATGATCAACGGCAGTTTCGTCTTCGGCATGGACGGTGACGACACCGCGGTCTTCGCGCGGACGACGGAGTGGGCGCTCAGGTGCGGCATCGAGACGGCCACCTTCCACATCCTCACCCCCTATCCCGGGACGCGGCTGCATGCGCGGATGCAGCAGGAGGGACGCATCACCTCGACTGACTGGGACCGCTACGACACGCGGCATGCGGTCTTTATGCCGAAGCGGATGACCGCGTCTGAACTGGAAGCGGGGTACCACCGCGCCTATGCCGATTTCTACGCTTGGCCGGCCAGAC
>CAZWUZ010000369.1:0-3086 GCA_964637655.1 uncultured bacterium
CTCCGCCACCGCTGCGGATAGTGACGAGGCACTGACCGTCCGCATTTACAGGCTCTCTACAAACGCCCTGGCGAAACCGCTGCAGGAAACTTCCGTCGCCCCTTCGGTCTGCCGCGCCAGATCATAGGTGACGATGCGGTCCGCAATCGTTTTTTCCAGTCCGGCGACCACCAGCCGCGACGCTTCCTGCCAGCCGATAAAGTCGAGCATCATCACCGCCGAGAGAATGAGCGAGCCGGGATTGACCTTGTCCTGCCCCGCGTACTTGGGGGCGCTGCCGTGCGTCGCCTCGAACACGCCGATACCGTCGCCGATATTGGCGCCCGGCGCCATCCCCAGGCCGCCCACCTGCGCCGCCGCGGCATCCGACAGGTAGTCGCCGTTGAGGTTGGGCGTGGCGAGCACGCTGTACTCGTCGGGACGCAGCAGCAGCTGCTGGAACATCGAGTCGGCGATGATGTCTTTGACGACAACCTCATGCCCGTCCCGGCTGATGCGGCACCACGGCCCCTTGTCGATGAGGGTGGCGCCGAACTCCTCGCGCGCCACGGCGTAGCCCCAGTCGCGGAACGCCCCCTCGGTGAACTTCATGATGTTCCCCTTGTGCACGATGGTGACGGACGGCAGTTTCTGCTGCAGCGCGTGGTTGATGGCGGCGCGCACGAGGCGTTTGCTCCCCATCTCGCTGATCGGCTTGATGCCGATGCCGGCATCCTCGCGCAGCACGGTACCGACGGCTTCCTTGAGCGCCGCGCGCACCTTCGCCGCCTCGGGCGAACCCGCCTGCCACTCGATACCCGCGTAGACGTCCTCGGTATTCTCGCGGTAGATGACGACGTTGACCTTCTCGGGATGCTTGAGCGGCGAGGGAACGCCGGTGAACCAGCGCACCGGGCGCACGCAGGCGTAGAGGTCGAGTTTCTGCCGCAACGTGACGTTGACCGAGCGGAACCCCCCGCCGACGGGTGTGGTCATCGGCCCCTTGAGCGCCACGCGACAGTCGGTGATGGTCTTGAGCACATCGTCGCCGAGCAGGTCCTTGCCCTGCGCCAGCGCCACTTCACCCGCGACCATCTCCTGCCAGCCGAGCGCGCGCTTCCCGCCGTAGGCCTTCGCCACCGCCGCGTCGATGACCAGTTTCGTCGCGCGCGTGATGTCGGGCCCGATACCGTCACCCGCGATGTACGGGATGACCGGGTGGTCCGGCACGCTGAGTTTGCCGTTGCTGAACGTGATGCGTTCTGCCATGTCCTTCTCCTCTGCTGTTCGTGGTCAGCGGTTGCCGACCGGTTTCACGGCGATGTCGATAGCGCGCGTCGGATTGCCGCGGGTGATGACATTGTACGACTGGGTCGAGATATACCGCAGCTTGCCGCTGGCGTCGTTCACCCGCACCTTCATGCTGTACGTGTTGCGTGCCTGAATATCCTCCGGCCGGTAGGCGATGCTGAACGGCACCTGTTGCTGCCCGGCAGTTGCGGGCAGCAGTATCTCCGCCACGGTTACCGTCGCCGCATCAATCCGGCTGACATCTTCGAGTCGTACGCTGATGTGCATGTCCGCCGCCAGGACCGCACCGGCCGGCAGCATGATTGTCCCCTGCACCGCGGCAGGCGTAGCCGGCGCAGAAACTGCCGGCGGCGGCGCGCCTGGCGTCCCGCTGCTGCAGCCCGCCAGACAGGCCAGCAGCAGCAGCGCTGCCAGCGCCGGGCGCGGGAGACATCTCATCACCGGGTCGCCGTTCATTTCCGGTACGCGGTGATGACTTTACGCACCGCCACGATGACATCGTCGATATCCTGTTCCGTCAGCGCCGGGCTGAGCGGCAGCGAGAGCACGTCGCGCGACGCCTGCAGCGCCACGGGCCACTCCTCCGCCCGCAGATGGTAATGGTCGCGGTAGTAGGGATGGAGCGGGAGCGCCTGGAAATGCACGCTCACCCCGATATTTTCCTCCTGCAGCGCGCAGGCCACCTGGTTGCGGTCTTCGGTCAGGCGGTCGAGGGCGAGACGCACGACACAGATGTGGTACGCCGGCCGTCCGTAGTCGGGCACGGGGAGGAACTGCACCTCGGGGATGTCCGCCAGCCCGGCGCGATAGCGTTCGACCAGTCGCGTGCGGCAGGCGAGATTTTCCTCGAGCACGGCGAGGTGGTGCAGGCCGAGCGCCGCCGCCACGTCGGTCAGGTTGTACTTATAGCCCTGGCGCACGACCTCATAGGTGCGGAAGCCCTTGCTCGTGTAGCGGTTCCACGCCTGCGCCGAGAGCCCGTGCAGACGCAGTTCGCGCAGCAGCGCCGCCCCCGCATCGTCCGCGGTAGCGATCAGCCCGCCTTCGCCCATCGGCAGGTTCTTGGTGGCGTAAAACGAATAGCAGACATAGTCGCCGAACTGCGCGACGTTCTTCCCGCGATAGTGCGTCTCGCTCGCGTGCGCCGCGTCGACCACCACCTTCAGGTTGTGGCTGCGGGCGAGCATGAGCAGTTTGTCCATCGGGCAGGGGCTCCCCGCGTAATGGACGGGAATGATGGCCTTCGTGCGCGGGGTGATCTTCTCCGCCACGCGCACCGGGTCGAGGTTGATGAACTGCGGGTCGACATCGGCGAAGACCGGGACGGCACCGCAGTACTGAATGGCCTCGGCGGTCGCCACGAAGGTCATCGGGGTGGTGATCACTTCGTCACCCGGCCCCACCCCCGCCGCGAGCAGGGCGAGGTGCAGCGCCGCGGTGCAGGAATTGACCGCGATGCCGTGCCGGGCGCCGCAGTAGGCGGTGAACTGTTCCTCGAATTTCGCCACGCGCGGCCCGGTGGTCAGCCACCCCGAGCGGATGGCGTCGACCACCTCCGCGATGGCGGCCTCCTCGATTTTCGGGCGGGCGAACGAGAGAAAGTCCGCTCGCACCGGGGTACCGCCGTCGATTGCCAGTTTCCCGCTCATGGTCTTTCCTGTCCGTGACTTTCGTGGCGCATCGTAGCTTTCCGACAGCATGCTGTCAACAATTTGGCCGCAGCCTGTGCCCTCCATGGCGGCCGCGGCATGCGCCACCTCCTGTGGTTGGCCGCAGCCTGTGCCCTCCATGGCGAC
>CAZWUZ010000370.1:0-3061 GCA_964637655.1 uncultured bacterium
GACCTGATCCAACTGGCCCGCGGGCGTCAGGCGACCGTGCTGCTCTATAACGCACCGGTCAACCCGTCGGTGTCGCTGTTCTATGCGGATGAGTACCGGCAGTACCTCGAGCGGCTGCGGCAGCTCGGCAGTGAAACGGGCAGCCACTTCACTGACCTGGCGGACGCGGTGCCGCCCGGACAATGGGGCTATTGGATCGACGGGCCCGATCCGATACATGTCGACGAGAGCGGTCATGTGACCATTGCCGACCGGTTGTTTGCCGCGTTCGGCCCGGTACTGCAGGCCGGCTGACCATGGTTTTTACCAGCTGTACCTACATCCTGTTTCTGCTCATGGCGGCGATCGCGTATCGCTATGCCACGCTGCGGGGACGTGAGCACCTGCTGTTGTGGGCGAGCCTGGTGTTTTATGCCGCCTGGGACGCGCGTTTTCTGGCGGTGCTGATCGGACTCGGCGCGTTCACGTACGCCGCAGGTCGCATGCTGGCGAAAAGCAGCGGCAGGGTCACGCTGCTGGGCTGGTCCGTTGCCGCCATCCTGCTCGTCCTCGCGGTGTTCAAATACGGGGCCTGGGCGACCGGTGCGGTCAACCTGCTGCTGCCCGGGTCGTGGCGCCTGACGCTGCCGGATATAATCCTGCCGCTCGGGATATCCTTTTACACCTTCGAATGCATCAGTTACCTGCTCGACGTGTACAAGGGGGCGCCCGAAATCCGCCCGTTCCGCCGGTTCCTGCTTTTCCCGGCGTTCTGGCCGCACATGGTTGCCGGCCCGATACTGCGCATCAAAGAATTTGCGCCGCAACTCGATGCGCTGCGCACTCCGCGCGCCGCCGAGATGCTGGCGGGCATCGATCGCATCCTCATCGGCCTGTGCAAGAAGGTTGTGCTGGCGAACGCCATTGCCGCGGTTGTCGACCGGGGGTTCGCCGGCGGCGCCGTCACGAATTCCGCCCTTGACAACTGGGTGCTGGCGTTCGCGTTCGGGCTGCAGATCTACCTGGATTTTTCGGCATACACGGATATCGCCATCGGCTCGGCGCGCCTGCTCGGGTTCACGTTTCCCGAGAATTTCAATCTGCCGTACCATGCCGCCAACCCGACTGAATTCTGGAACCGCTGGCACATGACGCTGTCACGCTGGATCCGCGACTACCTGTTCTTTCCGCTCAACCTGCGGGCCGGGCGGCGGACCTGGCTGCGCTATCTCAACCTGGTGGCGGTCATGGCGCTGGTCGGGCTGTGGCATGGGGCCGGCCTCACCTTCGTTTGCTGGGGTGCCTGGCACGGGCTGCTTATGGTGGGGCACCGTTTCCTCGAAAAGCCGCTGCGTCGCCTGCCGGCATGGACCGACCGGCCGGTCGCAGCGGCGGGATGTGTGCTGACCGCGGTGCTGGTCAATGCCGCGTGGATACTTTTCCGGTCGCCCGATCTCGCGCAGGCGGCGCGCATGCTCAAGTCGATGGTTACCCTGGCCGGGTGGACCCCGGCCCTGTCCGCCAATGACTACCTGCTGGTGCTGTTCTGCCTGACCGAATACGCGCTGCTCGAAGTTGCGGTGCGCAACTTTGTCAATCGCGATCCGCTGCGGGTGACGTATGCCGGTCCGTCGTTCTGGCTGCGACCGGTGGCATACACGCTGGCGGTGGCGCTGCTGTTCGCGTTCGACACGTCGAACGTGGCGTTTATCTACTTTCAGTTCTAAGTGCGCCTGCATCTGCTGGGGGCGTGGCGGCGGAGATGGTACAATCGCGCCGGGGTGACGGTACGGTCATGACAGCAACAACGGGGAAGAAGGAGCCGGAGAAGAACTGATGTGCGGGATTTGCGGGATCTATACGTTCGCGGGTGAGGCGCCGGCCGCCGATGTGCGGCGGATGCGTGACCGGCTTGCCCATCGCGGCCCGGACGGCGCCGGCGAGTTTGTTTCCGGACCGGTGGCGCTCGGCCATCGCCGGCTGTCAATCATCGACATCGCCGGCGGCGCGCAGCCGATGGGGAACGAGGACGGCGCGCTGCAGGTCGTCTACAACGGCGAGATCTACAATTATCGCGAACTGATGGCGGAACTGCAGGCGAAGGGGCATCACTTCCACAGCCGCAGCGATGCCGAAGTGATCGTGCATGCCTACGAGGAATGGGGCGCGGCATGCGTGCAGCATTTCAACGGCATGTGGGCATTCGCCCTGTGGGACAGCCGCCGGCGCGAGCTGTTCCTGTCGCGTGACCGGTTCGGCATCAAGCCGCTCTACTATCATGTTGATGACGGCGAACTCATTTTCGCCTCGGAGATCAAGGCGCTGCTGGCGGTGCGCCCGGCGCTGAAACAGCCGCATCGCGAAACCGTGGTCAGGTTCCTCGGCGGCGGCGCCCTTGACGATACCGAAAGCACCTTTTATGCGGGGATCGTTCATCTCGCGCCCGGGCATTCGCTGACGGTGCGCCCGGACGGAACCGGGCTCGCGCGCTACTGGCAGCTGCCGGACGGAACGCTTGGCCTGTCGGTCGAAGACGCCGCAACGCGTTTCGCGGAACTGCTCGCGGATGCGGTGCAGTTGCGCCTGCGCAGCGATGTGCCGGTCGGTTCCTGCCTGAGCGGCGGGCTCGACTCGTCGGCCATCGTCTGCCTGATGCGCCGGTCGCTCGGCGCGGGCGGTGACCTGCACACCTTCTCGTCCTGCTACGAGGACCCGGTGTACGACGAGCGGCGCTACATCGATGTCGTCACCGGCGCCACGCAGGCAGCCTCACACCGCACCTTCCCGCAGGTCGGCTCGCTGGTGAACGATCTGCGCGCGTTGCGGCAGGCGCAGGACGAGCCGTTCGAAGGGACGAGCATGTACGCGCAATGGTGCGTGATGCGCCTCGCGCAGGAGCAGGGGCTGAAGGTGCTGCTCGACGGGCAGGGGGCGGACGAACTGCTGGCCGGCTATCACGGCTACGTCTACGCCTATTTCGGCGGACTGCTGCGCCGCGCCCCGCAGCGGGTGCCGGGTGAACTGCTTGCCTACCTGCGCCGCCATGGCGGCAGCGCCCGTTATCCCTATGCCCCGATGCACC
>CAZWUZ010000371.1:0-3051 GCA_964637655.1 uncultured bacterium
CCGCCAGCGCGCCAGCAGGTCTGCACGCTGTTCCGGGTTCAGGTCCGAGGGATTGCCGTCCCACACCCCCGTCGCCTGCAGCGCCGCCACCGCCTGCCTGCAACCGGCTGCCGTCTCATCCAGCAGGCGGCTGTCGCGCGCGATGAGGTCAGCGACAGCGGCTGCATCCATCGCCGCCAGCCGCGTGTCACCAACGGGGAACACAACCTTCACCACGTAGCCGAGCGCGAGCAGCAGCAGCGTCAGCGCGATAAGCCGCCGCCGGCCCGCCACCGCCTGCACGGTGTCACGTCCCGCACGCCAGCGTTGCAGTGAGCCGATGGCGCAATAGAGCAGTGCCGCCCAGCCGAGCAGGTAGGTGCCCAGCGCGATGGCCCCGTGGTGCGGGCTCCCGATGCGCAGCAGGATGATGACGACCGAAGCAAATCCCAGTGCTGCGCTGATGAGGCCCGCTGCGACCAGTCGTGTCATACGGCCTCCCTGTTCACAGTTTCAGGAACCGGGCCAGTTCGTCGCGGCCGAGCACGAGCCCGGTTGCCCCCGCCGCGGCGGTGAGGATGCCGCGCACCGCCTTGTCGTTGGTGTGGTAGCCCGAAGTGCGCGTTGTCGCCTGCCGGATAATGATGACATCGACCCCATCTTCACTCTGCGTCTCGACGGTGATGCCGGTGAACGGCTTGAGCGCGCCCTTGACGTTGCCCGCGCGCGCGACCATCTTCCCCTCCTGCTTCGCCACGAGGACGCAGTACAGGTAGGGATAGGAGGTGCCCTGCACGTCGTTGATGTTCACCTGCACCTGCACGCCGAGAAACCATGCCGGGGCGTCCGCCACGCGCAGCATCAGCCGCGCATTCACGGGCAAGGTGCCTTCCCCGTCCCGCACCTTCTTCAGCGCCAGCAGCGGCTGCGCGGTCAGGCCCGGGAAGGGTTTCACCCATTCTATACAGCGCAGCAGCAGTTGCGTGATAATGACCAGCTGGTCGTTGGTCAGATAGGTGCGGGTGCCGATGAACCATTGCGGCAGCAGCAGGATGACCGCGTCGGCCGCGACGATAAAGAACCATTCGTCGGCGAATTCCGCTGCCATGTTGATCGACAGCAGGAGCAGTCCGAACGCGACCGCCACAAACAGGCAGCCGCCGCGCCCGCAGGAAATGTCGAACAGGTCGGCGTCCCACTTTTTCAGCGCGTCCGCCTTCGCCTTGATCTTTGCGAAGGCCGCCGCGTCCACCTGCTGCCACTCCTCCTTCCCCGTCGGTACCGGGTTGACCTTGTACCCCTTGACCGCGCCAAGCAGCGTGGCCAGCAGCAGCAGCGGCAGCCCCGCGTAGAAGTTGAACAGGAACTGCACCAGCAGCCCCGCACCGAGACAGGCCAGCAGCATCAGCAGGCGGCAGCCGTAGGGGAGGAATTTCGCCGCGCGGAAATGCAGGTCGCCGCGCGTGCGCGGGTCGGGGAGGAAGGTCATGCGCTCCGCTCCAGTTCCGCCGTCCCCACCGCGTTCCAGTAGAGCGGGCAGGCACCCGTGCAGACCGCCAGGTCGTCGCAGGCCCGGCAGGCCACCGGCGCGCGTTCCTTCGCGCGGATGCCTGCCGCCTGTGCTCCCTGCCAGAGCGTGCGGAAATCGCCGCGCAGCATGCTGCCCACCGGTTCCGCCCAGCTCGAACAGGGGAGTACGCTGCCGTCGGGTGACACGCTCAGCAGCCCGTCACACGCCGCGCACCCCTTATTCCCCAGTCCCTGCGCCACGGGATTGAACAGGCAGAGCGGGGTGGGCGAATACCACATGAACTCGATGCCGCGTTGCTGCGCTGTGGCCTGCGCCTGCAGCACGATATCGCCGATATCACGGTAGGATACCAGCAGGTCGTCGAGCGCGCCGCGCGCGCTCCCGCACGGCATCAGCAGGTTCATCGACAGCCGCTCCATGCCGCGTGCCTGCGCCAGCGCGATGATGCCGTCCACCGCGTCGCGGTTCAGCGCGCTGATGGTCGTGTTGGTGTGCACGCGGATGCCCGCGCCCTGCAGCCGCGCGAGGCCCGCCCATGCCGCGGCAAAGGCGCCTGCCCCGCACACGATGGCATCGTGCTGCGCCGCGTCTTTTCCCTCGATGCTGATCTGCGCCGAGTCGAGCCCCGCATCGTGCAGTTCGCGCACCAGTCGTTCTGTCAGCAGCGTGCCGTTGCTGATCAGGTTGGTCCACATCCCGCGCGCCTTGGCATGGCTCACCAGCGCGGGTAAATCGTCGCGCAGCGTCGGCTCGCCGCCGGTAAAACTCACCGACGGCACCTCCGCGTCGTCACGGATGCGGTCGATGACGTCGCGCCACTGCCGCGTCGTCAGTTCCTTCCCCGCCGCCTGCGTGCCGCAGCCCGCGTAGCAGAAACGGCATTGCAGGTTGCAGCGGTAGGTGAGTGCCACTTCGCTCAGCACCGGGAGTTGCGTGTAGGGAGCGGCAAACGGGATTTGCTCAATTCCCGCGCTGCGCACCTGATCCGTCCAGCACCCCTTGAGCAGCAGGCGCAACCCGACCGCGAAGGTGTGAATGTCCTCAGCCACTTCGGCCTCACGTCCGGGGTAGCGCGCGAGGATGTCGTGCACGCTTCCGCCATCGAGCAGAAACCGCAACACCCGCGCCCCCTGCGGGTTCAGCCGGTAGGCGTTGTTCGGCACCTTGATAAGCACGTTGTCCGCCGTGCGCACATGGATGTAGCGTGCGATATTCCGCACGTAGTCATCCACCCACCCCACCCGCTCCACTGCTGCCGCGGCGAAAGTGCTGATTTCAGCACTTTCTGAAAGTGTGTGTCCCCTTTTTTCGGTTGTCACTCCCGAAGTGGGTAATCGGGAGTCCAGCATGTTCCCGTTCGTCGAGCCGTTCTCCGCGTGCTCTGTGAGCTCCGTGGTGAACCTGCCGTTGCCGTTTGCCCGCAGGGCCATCTCCGGCATTGCTTTTCTGCCGTTCTCTGCGTGCTCTGTGTGCTCTGTGGTGAGCATGCCGTTGCCGTTTGCCCGCAGGGCCATCTCCGGCATTGCTTTTCTGCCGTTCTC
>CAZWUZ010000372.1:0-3019 GCA_964637655.1 uncultured bacterium
CACGGGGCGGGCGGGGTCTCCTGCCACCACTGCGACAGCGGCTTGCCGCTCAGCTCGTACACTTCGAGCGCGCGCAGCAGGCGGCGCGCGTTGTGCGGCCCGCACTTCTCCGCCGCCACCGGATCGACCGCGTGCAGCCGCGCATAGACCGCTGCCGGGTCGCCCCCGGTCTCCGCCAGCAGGCGCGCGCGCAGCGCGTCATCGCCCGCGGGCGCGGCACAGAGCCCGTCCGTGAGCGCGCGCACGTAGAGCCCGGTGCCGCCCGTGACCAGCGCGCGGTGCCCGCGCGCGGTGATTTCCCCGATGACGCGCAGCGCGTCACGGCGGAAGTCGGCGGCGGAATAGGGCTGGTCGGGCGCGACGCTATCGAGCAGGTGATGGGGGACGCGGGCGCGCAGCGCGGCGTCCGGCTTGGCGCTGCCGATATCGAGGCCGCGGCAGACCTGCACGGAATCAGCGGAGACGATTTCCGCATCGAGCGCCGCCGCCAGTTGTACCGCCGTCTCGCTCTTGCCCGTCGCGGTCGCCCCGACGAGGAAGATGACCGGCAGCATCAGCGGGCGAAACGGCGGGCCAGTTCGTCCCACCCGGTCTTCCAGCAGATGGGACGCCCGTGCGGGCAGGTCCAGACCGGCGGGTCGCCGAAGACCATGTCGCAGAGCGCGTACATCTCCTCCGCCTGCAGCGGTTCACCCGCCTTGATGGCGGCCTTGCAGGCGATGGTCTTGATGAGGTAGTCGCGCACGTCGGCGATGCGCCCGGTGCCGTCGCGTTCGCGCAGCAGGTCCTCGACCACCTGCACGAGCAGGCGGCGGTCCCCGGCGCGCTTGCCGAGCGCGGCGGGAATGCCGCTGATCAGCACCGTGGTGCCGCCGAACGGCTCGATCACGAACCCGAGTTCCGCGAGCCGGGCGAACCACGGCTGCGCCAGCGCGAGTTCCGCGCGGTTGAGTTCGAGCGTGTAGGGAACGAGGAGTCCCTGGCTGGCGCTGCTCGTCTCGCGCATCAGGCGGTCGAAGAGCCAGCGCTCATGCGCGGCATGCTGGTCGATAAGGTGCAGCCCGTCTTCGCGCTCGACGATCAGATAGCTGTGGCGCACGCTGCCGACGAGGCGGTAGTCGGCACGCACCGCCGCGGCCGGGGCAGCGGCGGCAGCCGGACAGGCGACCGCGGGTACCGCCGCCGGCGCGCGGTCAGGCGGGCGTACCGCCGGCGCGGCTGCGGTCAGCGGCAGCGCGGTCTGCACCGGGGGTGAGGTCAGGTGCAACGCCGGGCGGACGGCAGCAGACGCCGGCGCCGCACCGGCACGGAGCACCCCGTGCAGGGCGGCGGCAATAACCTCGCGCACCGCCTGCGGCTCACGGAACCTGACCTCGAATTTCTGCGGGTGGACATTGACGTCGACACGGTCGTAGGGACTGGTCAGCTGCACGATGCCGCGCGGAAAACGCCCCGGCGGGAGCTGCAGGCGGAACGCCTCGCGCACCGCGTAGCGCGCGACCTTGTCCTGCACCGCGCGCCCGTTGATGAAGAGGTGCAGCCCCGCCCACGAGGCGTGATGGTGCACCGGCGGGGCGATGAGACCGCGCACCGCCAGCCCGTCCTGCTCATACGACAGGCGCAGCCAGTCGCGCGGCGGGATGCCGGGGAAGAACGGCTGCGCGCGCACGGCACGGTCGTCAGTCGGCGCGAGGTTGTAGAGTTCTTTCCCGTCGCTGCGCAGGCGGAACTGCCGTTCCGGGGCGCTGAGCGCCAGTTCGCTGAAAATATGCAGGCAGTGCCCCTTCTCGGTGTCGGCGCTGCGCAGGAACTTGCGGCGTGCCGGCTGGTGGCGAAACAGGTGCTGGACGATGACCTCGGTTCCCTCGGGCATGCCGGCGGCAACGACGTCGCGGATGGTACCCGCCTGCACCCGCACCTCCCAGCCGCTGCCGGCGCCGCGCGCGCGCGACCGCAGGCGCAGGTCACTCACCGCGGCGATGGACGGCAGCGCCTCGCCGCGGAATCCGAGTGTGGCGATATGCAGCAGGTCGCTCTCCGCGTCGAGTTTGCTCGTCGCGTGGCGGTCGAGCGCATGCACGAGGTCGCCCTTGTCCATGCCGTGCCCGGCATCGCGCACGAGGATGCGGTCGCGCCCGCCGCCGTCGAGTTCCACCTCGATAAGCGGGGTGTCGGTGTCGAGCGCGTTTTCCAGCAGTTCCTTGAGCACCGAGGCGGGACGTTCGACCACCTCGCCCGCGGCGATGCGGTTGATGACGTCGTCAGGGAGCTGGCGGATGCGGCCCATTCAGCGCGCGCGGACGGTGAAGCGCAGGAAGTGGCTGCCGCTGACCGGCACGCCCGCGGGGGCGCGCACCTGCAGCAGGTCGCTGAGCATCCCCGCCGCGGGGACGGTGCGGGTCGGCGCGTTGAGCACGCTCGCCGCGGTCGCCGGCAGATCGGGATAGGCGCGCCCGGCGCGGTACTGCGTCGCGCGCGGCAGTTCCACCGTCAGCTGCAGGTCGTCACCGCGCCCGAGTTCCTGCCAGAAGGCGAGAATCGACGCGAGGTCGTTGAACGGCGGCGCCTGAACGAGGTCGCTGGCCGGCCCGATACGCGCGACAAAGCGCGTGCCCTCCTCCAGCCAGTCGGGCACGGTGAAGGTGAGCGGTACGGTGCGGCGGGGCGCGGCGAAAGGGCGGAGCGTCGCTTCGACCGTCACCTGTTCGCCCGGCCTGACTTCGAGATGGTCGGTACGCACGCTCTCGATTTCCGCGCTATGCCGCCCCGGGGTCAGTTCGATTTCGAGCCGCGCATGCTCGACCGTCAGGCGCTCCCACGGGTTGTCCTGCAGCGAGAGCGGGAAGAGCGCCTCGTACAGGTCAAGCATCCCGGGCGCGTAGAGCGTGTCGCGGCGCGTCACCTCGGGATACCCGCGGAAGCGGTAGCGGGCGGTGGTACGGCAGAGCATCTCGCCGCTTCCCGCCATCTCCTCGACCGCGGAGGCCACCGCCATGGAGGCGATGGGGAAAAAGACATA
>CAZWUZ010000373.1:0-3016 GCA_964637655.1 uncultured bacterium
CGGCAGCTGCTCCTTGACTATGCCTGGCCGGGGAACGTCCGCGAGCTGCGCAACGTCATCGAGGGAATGCTGGTGCTGGCGACAGCGGAGATTATTCCGCCGGAGGCGGTGCCGGCGAAACTGCGCGAGGCGGCCGCGACGCGCCCGGCGGCGGTGCCGGCGGCGGAGTTCGCGCTGCACGGGCTGACGCTGCACGAGCTCGAACGGCGCGCCATCGGCGCGGCGCTGGCGGAGCATGAGGGCAACCGGCGCAACGCCGCGAAAGCGCTCGGCGTCCCTGAGCGCACCTTCTACCGCAAACTCAAGGAGCATCACCTCGCATGAACATCGTGCTCGCCAGCCAGTCGCCGCGCCGGCAGGAACTGTTGCATAAGGTCGTTACGGCGTTCACCGTCGACGTGTCGGAGTATGATGAGAGCCGCAGCACGGGGGAAACCCCGCACCACTACGCCATCCACTGCGCACTGATGAAAGCGCTGACCGTGGCGCAGCGGCGCAGGCGGGACGACGAGGCGGTGATCGGTTCCGACACCATCGTCGTGCTTGACGATGCCATCTTCGGCAAGCCCGCGGACAGCGCCGACGCGACGCGCATGCTGCGCGCGCTCAGCGGGCGCACGCACCAGGTGATCAGCGGCATCGCGGTGGTGACCCCGAAGGGCAAGTGGACCGACGCGGTGAGCACGGATGTCACCTTCAAGCCGGTCAGCGCTGACGACATTGCGTGGTACCTCGGCACGGGTGAGCCCGCGGACAAGGCGGGGGCCTATGCCATCCAGGGGCTCGCGGGGAAATTCATCGCCGGTTATGACGGCGACTATGACAATATCGTCGGGCTGCCGGTTACGGCCCTGCGCGCGCTGCTGCGCGAGGCGGGGCTGACGGCGGTGCTGACGCAGGACACATCACGGCAGTGAAGGAGGAGCATATGCGGAGATTCCAGGTGATGGTGATGGCGATCGTGCTGGCGCTGCTCGCGGCGGGGTGCGGCTACGGCACCATCCGCGGGGTGGTGACCGACGACGCCAACAACCCGCTGATTGGCGCCAACGTCTTCACCGACCCGCCGACGCACTCGGTGCTCACGGATGAGAACGGCTACGTCATCCGCGGGGTGCCGGTCGGCATCTACACGGTCAAGACGACCAAGATCGGCTACACCGCGTCGCGGCGCGACGTCACGGTGGAACGCGACGTTATCGTCAACGGCGACATGCAGCTGCGCCGCGCGGAACAGTAGCATGGCGGAACACCTGCGCGACCCGGCGCTGACGCCGGCGACGCGCGTGCGCCTCTACGCGCTGGCGCTGCAGGCGCAGCGGCGGGCGGAGCCGCTGCCGGCGCGGCGTGCACCGGCGGCCTGGGCGGCGCGGGTGCGCGCGCAGCGCACGGACACGGAGCGGGAGAGCGCCTGATGCGCCTGCTGCTGGCCGTACTCACCTGCCTGTGGAGCAGCGCGCTGTGCGCGATGCCGCTGGCAACGGCGGAGTCGCATCGCGTCACGGCGGGTGAGACCGTCGCCATCGTGCTGCCGCTCGACAGCGGACTGAAGGCGTGGACGCTGGTGCGCAGCGATCCCGCCGTCGTCGAGGTGCGGGCGCAGGAGGTGACGGGGCAGACCTTCCGTCTGACGGTGGCGGGCGTGGCGTCCGGCGAGGCGCAGCTGGTGCTGCGGCTGGCGTTTACCGTCCCCCCGGAGAGCGTGCTTGAGGAGCGGACAGTGCGCATCCGCGTCACGGGCGGCGTCCCGGCGGTGCGCGCCATGCCTGACACGACGGAGGTTCCCGCGGACGATGCTTCGGACACCGCCCTCGCGCGGCTGCGGCAACTGCTGCGTGAACGCTACGGCATGAGCGGCAGCGCAACAGAGACGGCGGCGGCGGGTGCCGCCCCGGCTGCTGTCGTCGCCGCACCGGTGGCGACGGTGGAGACGGCACCGGCCGCGGCCCGGCCGCAACCGCCGCGCGCGGTGCGGCGCCCCCGCTACGTCACCGCGGCACACGCGGCCGGCGGCGAGCCGCGACGCGCGCGGCTGACCACGGTCGACGGGTGGCTGCGCATCGCCGAGGAACTCTTCCGGGCCCGGTTCTACGACTGCGCGCAGGCGGAGTACGAGCGGGCGCTGGCATTCGACCTGCCGGCGGAACCGGCGGCGCGCGCCCGCAGCGGGCTGGCGGAATGCCGCTACCGGCTCGGCAACCGCGCCGATGCCATCACCCGCTACCGCGAGGTGGTGGAGCAGTATGCCGGCACGGTCTGGCAGCCGCGGGCGCGGCTGCGACTCGGGCAGCTGCAGATGGAGGAGGAGAACTACCCGGAAGCGATCAAAGAATTCCTCTACCTGCGCGCGGAGGCGCCGGGAAGCATGCTCGCGCGCGACGGCAGTTTTCATCTCGCGCAGTCGTATGCGCAACTGCTGCGGCATGACGAGGCGCTGGCGGAGTACGAGCGGGCGGCGACCGTCGAGACGCGGGCGGACCAGCGCGCGCGCATCTGGTACGAACTGGCGCGGCTCTACGATTATGTGCCGGTGCTGCGCGATTACTACCGCGCGCTCGAGTACTACCGCCGCGTGACGACCGGCGAATACGCGACCGCGGCCACCGCGCGCGCGCACGTTATCCGGGAGGAGTACCTGTGAAAATCTTCCGCCAGACCCCGCCGTGGCTGCTCGGCCTGCTCTTCTGCATCGCCGGCGTCTTCCTCATCAAGTTCGCCGCCATCACCGAGTACGCGACCCTCAGCGGGCTGCTGATGTTTGCCGGCATCGCCTGCGGTCTGCTGCTCCTGACGAAATTCTGAACGGGACGGAGCGGCTTACGGGCGCCAGGCGGCGTAGCCGCCGCTGACGTTGTAGACGGTGGCAAAACCGGAGCGCAGCATGAGGCGGGCGGCTGACGCGCTGCGCATGCCCGAGTGACAGTAGACGACGTAGGTGGTGTCCCGCGGCAGTTGCGCGATGGCGGCGGCGGCGGGGCGGACGCGCTTGACGGCCTTGGTGACTTTGCCCGCCTTG
>CAZWUZ010000374.1:0-2989 GCA_964637655.1 uncultured bacterium
TTCGACCATCCAGATCAACCGGAGTAATGAGTACCTGTACCGGCGGTATGCCGGGAGCACCTATCAGCCCCTGCAGCGAGACTTTGCTGAGAATGCGGTGAAGATAGAAATCACGGTGCGCGGTGATTCCCGCAAGGTGGAGCAGATAGCGCAGGCGACCGCCCGGCTGCTGGCGGACAGCATTACCGTGCTCATCATGCCGCCGGCGGTTGCGGTATCCGGCGGACAGCATCCGCCATTGCCGGAGCGTATCGGACGCGAGTACGAGGAATTGCGCGAGGCCTACCGGTATTTCTTCGTGACCAACCCACCGCATATCGAGGTGAAGACCACTCCGGAGATGCTGCTGTACCCCCGGGGTACGGTATTGCCCGGTGCCGCCGTCGGCCTGATAGTTGGCATGCTGCTGGTCATACTCAGCGGCAGCCATCGCCGGCAGGAATGAGAAACACCAGTGATGGAAATCGGCTGGTACATAATGGTTCGGTCACTGAATGAAGCCCGTGATGTATGGATGGCTGAATACTGGATGAACTATGTCAACCGCTGAGAATGGGTTCGCAGGTCGACTCTATCGCTGGCTGGGCCACAAGTATGTCGCGGTTATCATTGCGGGGAACGGTGTCATTCTTGGCCTCGATCTCTTATGGCACTTTCTCATCCGCGTGCGGACGCATACAGCGTTTTGTATCGTGTCGTTTCTTGCCGGGCTGGGACTGCTTGCCGGCATGACGCTGACGGCGATCAACAGGGAAGTAGCGGACAAAGACCGGTGGGACGACCTGGCACTGTGGGCTATCACCGTTGTCGCATGCGGCATGATCGTGATCAGCATAGCAATTGTGGCGAGCCAGATGGCGGCCAGCCTGGGCCACAGGGCGTTCGGCTTTATGGGATAATGAGAAGATGATGACGAACGCGTTTGCGGCCTACACGCTCAATACGCTGCTGGCAGAGGTGGCCCACAGCATGCACACCAAGGCTGCGGTTGAGCGCGGACTGGTGCCGGCAGCGGACCCGTACGCGGTAAACACGGCAGACGGCAAGCCGATATTCAAACGGTTCATGCAGGAGAAGGAACACCGTTTGCAAGTGTTGCGCAGTTTCCTGACTGTGCTGGGTATCGACATGGACTGGCAGGTAGCGTCGCTGGACGCCATCAATATCTGGCTGATCCGCTGGCTGAAACCACAGGTGGCGGCCGGCATGATCGCGGCCACTCCGCAGGTGCGTTCCGTATGCGACGATATCGCCATCTACCTTGGCGAAATGGTCATCAAGGCAGACCCGACAATTGCCTGGAAACGGATCACGGCCAGGCGGGCGGTGTACTACAATCGCCCGGCGCTGGTCAACAAAAACTACGAGGCAGATCCCGGCCTGTTTATGGCGGTACTCGTGTGCCGCGGCATGCGGGAATGGAAACCGGCTGAGACACTGCCGGCGGTCAGAACGGCCGCGCAGGAGATGGGGGACCGGCTCTGCCCGATCATCCCGGTACAGGAAAACGAATTGTCAGCGTATTATCGCAACTGTCTGCTGCATTTCAGCAATGAGGGCAACAGATGACTGGCGAATCCGCACGCAAAACGACAGGTGAACATGCAAGGATGGCGTTGTTGCTGTCAGTAGCGAATTTCGGGTTGTTTCTCGGGCTGCAGTGGTATACGGTGTCACCCTTTGGCTATTTTGGTGTTGCGGTGCTTTTCTTCGGGGTTTTCGCCATGTTCCCGCTGATGGTGGCACTGCCGGTAGCGCCGGTGGCGCTGATGCTGCTACCGTTCCGCACAGTGCGTCGCACGGCATTGATCGCTGCGGTCTATGCGCTGACCTGCATTGCGGTCGGGATACCGTCCATAAAATTTCACTGGCCGATACGCCGGGCGGCATTCGTGCAACTGGCGGAGCGGAGCCAGCCGCTGGTTGCCGCCATCCACCGCTTCGAGTCGGAGCGCGGCAGGCCGCCGCAGGCATTGGACGAACTGGTCCCGCAGTATCTCGAGATGATTCCCGGCACGGGGATGCCTGCCTATCCCGACTACGAGTATGCTGTCGATACGGCGGCGCAGCCGTCCGACCCCGAACGCTGGATACTGCAGGTCGCAACGCCATCCAGGGGGATCAACTTTGATTGTTTCATCTACCTGCCGTCACAGCAGTACCCGGAAAACGGCTACGGTGGCTGGCTGGAACGCATTGGGGAATGGGCGTATGTCCATGAGTGAGCGCATGGCCGGCAACCTGAGTAGTACGACACCGCCGGCAGAGAAGAGCGGGCGGGGGATGCTCTGGCGGGTGCTGGGGGTGTTGTTCGGGTGCGTGTGCCTGACAATCGGCATCCGCGACTTCAGGCGCGCGCATGACAGCACGTCATGGCCGACAGTACCGGGGACAATACAGCGGGCCGAAGTCGAACAGCATGTCGACTTCGACGGACCATCCTACAGCGCGGACATTGCCTACGCCTACACTGTGCCGGTCGGGAGCACACCGGCTACCTTGTTGCGTACGGTGATTACGGATTCATCCTGCCGGGGCATGCCCGCAAAATCGTGGCACGGTATCCGGCCGGCATGCGGGTGACAGTGCATTATCAGCCCGATGCGCCCGATCTCGCGGTGCTGGAACCGGGTATCACCTGGAGTACGTACCTGCTGCCGCTCTCCGGGCTACTGATGCTGCTATTCGGCTTTCGCCGCCGACGCGGGCTGCTCGCGTCAGTGCTTGATTCCGATACTGAGGAAGAAGCATGAACCACACGGCTATGCCGGTGTTTCATACCGTTGTCGCCTGCGCGGCCCGGTAGTTTGCGACACCTGCAATACGGACATCATGTCGAGTAATACTTGACATACATTGCTTGGCATGGTATATATGACGTAAAGGATAGCAATTGCTGCCGGCCGGAGGAGAGGCAGTTGCGGGAAAGGCGGTCCTGTTATTACATGTTCCGTAATAACACTTCCCCTGTTATTACGCGTAGAGCGTA
>CAZWUZ010000375.1:0-2962 GCA_964637655.1 uncultured bacterium
ACTTGCATGTGTTAGGCACGCCGCCAGCGTTCGTTCTGAGCCAGGATCAAACTCTTCATTGAAAAGTTTGAAGGTGGTTGCCCACCTTGGCTTTGATTGAAATTGCTGACTTGTTTTGAGTGCACGAGGCACTCAGGAATTGTTCAGGTTTCGTCGTCGTAACACGCTATTTTTTTGTCTAAGAACTATTGCAAGTATCAGCGCACACACAAAGCGAGCCGAGCAGTAATGCCCCAACCATTTTGTCGGTTGCCGTTAGTTCATTCCTGCGAGAGGCGATAACTAAGCGAATCTCGTTTGCCTGAAGAACGCTCCCTTGCAACGCCCCCATTGTATCACGAGGCGCGATTCCTGTCAAGCCTTTTTTCATAATTTCTTCACAATTTGCATTACTATCTGAAAAACCGTGCCTTGACAGAACAGGTCAACGCGAAATCGTATCCGCAATTTTCCTGATAAATAGTACCCAAAAGTCCCACAGCGTGGAGTAGAGGTGTAGGGAGTAATCGATACAAACACCAATCCAATCAGATAGTAATGACATCTCAGGCAGGGCAAAATGCAGCAGCAGCACGATCAATACCAGGTTCAGCAGTGGAATCAGCGCCAGCGACACGACCAGTCCCGCCTCCCGGATATCTGGCTGGTCGCGCCTGAGCGCGTCCCCCGTCGTGAAATAGTGAAACTGCAGCGTAAAACCGATAAGAAACAGGAACCAGTGATAGTAGGGCTGCACCGGGACAAACAACCCGAGCAGAATGAAGCTGACACCGACGAGAATCGTGTACAGCGGAAAGAAATACGGGGCGAGGATCACCCAGATATTGATCACGGTGACCCGCACCGAGCCGCCCGTGCGCGTGATGCGCAGGTTGCTCGCCTTGCCGCCGAACAGCGTGCTCCAGAGCGCATGCGTCAGTTCATGCCCCAGTACATATAAGACGACGGGACGCGGCACGATCAGCGCCAGCAGCGCGTACGCCCCCATGCCGCCAAGCAGCCACCACCCGCCGCTGCTCACCCCGGGGAGCCGCCACAGCGACGTGAAAAAAGCCAATACCGCCGCCACCGTCAGCGGCAGCAGCGCCGCGCCGACAGCAAACCGGATAATCCGGGTCGGCACGCTATTGTTCACCCGGCACCTTTACCACTGGCGGCTCATAGAACAGCACCGTGCCTGTTGCCGCACCGACAACAAAACCGGTGCTGTTGGCGAGCAGCAGCATGACACCCATGAACACATACGTTTCCGGATCGATGTAGCCAACGTGTTCCGCATAGTGGTAGTCATACAACAAGTCAAGTGGAATCACGAGCAGCAGACAGGCAAAATAGGACACCCCAAATGATATGCTGCGTCTATGTCGTGCCACAAAACCGACGCAACCGCTCACCCCGGCCAACACCATAATAAGCAGCAGTGACTTCAGCCAGCCGTACGGCACTCCGTAAGAGATCAGTGAACACCCGAACCAGACGCAGGCCAGCAGCGCACCGGCAATCGCCTGCCGCCACTTCCAGTCCCTCCCGTCGCGTCCGGTCACTTACCGTCTGCCCCGGCCAGGCCGCGGGAAGAGCGCCTGCCATCCGTCCGTCACCAGTACCGTTAGCGGGCGCACAGTCACTTTTTCCGACAGTGCATAGGTCACGTTGCCCGGGTACAGCACCACCAGTTGTTCAAGTTCAAGATCGCTGCAGGCGATCTTCATCGACGGGGTCAGCGCCGGCGCATCCGCCCGCTTCACTTCCACCCCGAGGCGCCGCCCGTCCTTGAGCAGCAGCAGATCGAGTTCCGCGCCCTGATGCGTCGCCCAGAAATACGCCTCCTCGGGCTGCACCGCGGCAATAACTTCCTCGATAACCATGCCTTCCCACGAAGCACCACAACGGGGGTGCGCCAGCAGTTCGCTGCCCGTACCAATGCCCAGCAGTTCATGCAGCAGCCCGGTGTCACGCACATATACTTTCGGCAAACGCACCTGCCGCTTTTTCAGATTGGCATGCCACGGCGGCAACTGGCGCACCATGAATAATCCCGTCAGCAGATCAAGATAACGCCGCACCGTCGTCTGGGCCACCCCGAGCGAGCGGGCAGGATCCGCTCCGTTCCAGATAGTGCCATGCGCATGCGCCACCATATGCCAGAACCGGTGCAGGGCAGGTGACGGCAACTCCACTCCCAGTTGCGGCAGATCCCGCTCGATTACCGACCGGATAAAATGTCTTCGCCAGGTGCGGCTGTCCGCCCGTGAGCGGGCAAGGAAAGAACGCGGAAATCCCCCCCGCAACCAACGCAGCGCGGCTTTAGCCGCACCCGTTTCCGACAGGGCAAAGCCGCCCAACTCATGGTACTCTATACGTCCGGCCAGCGATTCCGACGACTGCCGCAGTAATTCGGGCGACGCGCTTCCCAGCACCAGAAACCGGGCCGGCAGCGGATGCCGGTCAGCCAGCACCCGCAGCACCGGAAACAGTTCCGGCCGGCGCTGTATTTCGTCAATGACCACGAGCCCGCGCAGAGGCGCCAGCACCGTCTTCGGCTCCGCCAGACGTTGCAGGCAGAGCGGGTTTTCAAGATCGAGATAGTTTTCCGCCACCGTCAGGGGCAGCTGCCGTGCCAGCGTGGTCTTGCCGCACTGCCGGGGACCCAGCAGCGCCACCACTTGCGTCCGCCGCAAGGCTTCACCCAGGTGCCGCAGTATCTCCGCCCGCTTCAACATGGTTTCATTATACCATGAAATTATAGTTTGTCAATGGAGAATTTCATGGTACTATTCTCCCTGTTTCCGTCGGAAACGCAGCTGCAGGCGCCACCAGAGTGTGCGCAGCCGGTCAGGGGTCCCGTCGGGGTGACGCACCATGACTGTACCAAACAGCGCCGGGGGCACGCGCTGCGGCACCAGTATCTCGCTCTGCGCGTTGCGCCGGCGGTCCCCGTCGTCATCGGCAAAGAGCAGGCCCA
>CAZWUZ010000376.1:0-2961 GCA_964637655.1 uncultured bacterium
CGATAAAGATTGGTTTGTGAGCGAAGGTACTCATGTGCTTTGTTCAGGCAGGCGGGATCGTGCCCGCAATGGGTCACCACGTCGAAGGTGATGGGGGCAATGTGCAATGCATGGTGACGCGGCAACAGGGCAGTGACAGCAGCGGCAATGTCATTGTCAGCTGCCAGAACCAGAAGGTCCCTGGGCATCAACCCAGCACTCCACCTGCCAGCAGCGTGCCCAAGTCAACCTCACGTTTCCAGTCGCGCAGACGCGGATGCTCTTTGCCGGAAAGAATGTCTGTTGCACCTTTGCGGTCACGGGCAAAACAGAGCACATCGGCCGGGTCGGCCATGCCCAGTATCATCGGCGAATGGGTGGCAACCAGCACTTGGGCCTGATACATGGACGACAGCGACTGATAGACCGTGCTGATGGCGCGCGGATGGATGCCGTTTTCCGGTTCTTCGATCAGGAACACGCCGCTAAAATTCACCAGATATGCCGGGAGCGTTAGCGCCAGCAGTCGCAGGGTGCCGTCAGACGCCAGCCATGACGGGACTTCCAGTCCATTGGCATAGCAGAGCACGGCATACCGGTGCCGGTCGTCCTTACGTTCAACCGTCCGGATATTTTTCAGATCCGGTAACGCGCTGCGCAGATGCTCAAGCCAGGCACGATACCGAGTCGGCGTTTTGCGCAACTGTTCTATCAGCCATGGCAGATTTGATCCGTCCGGTTTGAAACTCTGGCCGTTGGGCGGACTCGCCTTGCGGATGATTTGGCTGTTGAGCACAAAACGCTGCACGCCGCGGGTCAGAAACTGGCGGAACCAGGTGGCAACCGGGAACTTTGTTTCATCGGCGGGCAGATTGCCCAGCGCGGAGCGTTTCGGCCCGAGTTTGAACGAAGGCACCCAGCCCTTGCCTGACTCCCGGTAGGTTTCGGAATAGAAATTGTCGTTGCCGGCCGGTGACTTATTGATCACCAGTTTTGTGCCCGGTTTCCTGGCGGTCAGCAAACTCTTCGGCTGCACCAGTTCGCGGGGAAATATCTCCGTGCGGGCCAGATGACGGGGCACATCCTTCTTCAGCAACAGTTTTTCGCCGCGGATTCCCACTTCGCCATCGGCATTAAGCCCAATCTCGATTTCATAGCGGACGGTATCGTACTCCGGCTTGGCCAGCAGTTGGCGTTTCTCTTCGGGAATACGCGCTTCGAGGGCAACGGCAAAACTGTCACCGCCACGGTTGAACAGCAGTTCCTGAAAGTGACTCGCCTTGTCGCGTAACACCGTATCGACTTCATTGGTCATCAGTTCGCCCAGCAGACCAATGGCATCAAGAAACGTGGTTTTGCCGCTGGCATTGGGGCCGACCAGGACATGCAACGGCCCTAGCGGTCGGCTTACCCACCGCAAACAGCGATAATTCAAGGCCTCGACAAGTGTTATCATTTCCCTTCCTCAGGCGGGGTTGCCCACTTCCGGTGCTATGCGAAACCTGTATTTCCGCCAACGTTATTTCGCTAATAACAGTATATCATCGATGGCAATTTTCTGCCAGAGTGCAATGCGTCCATTTATCCCCGCAATGATGCCACCCACCTGGGGGCGTTCTGCGAGTTGGCGCAATTGCCCGGCCAACGTTTCGCGTGTCGCGGTCGATAGTGCCGACAAATCAGACATGACCTTCCCCCCTATTCCCGTGACTTTACGTATATACTTCTGCAATTTGCAACACGTTGCAAGACGTAATCAATCATGCGTATCCCATTACCATTACTGTTGATAAGCAGGTGCTTATGATATTACCTGGTGACAATATCGAGAAGAAAGACGGCGCAGATGAAATAGAGCACCGGGTGGATTTCGCGGTAACGGCCGCGCAGCAGGCGGAGCAGCACGAGGGTGATAAAACCGCAGCCGAGGCCCATGGAAATGGAGTAGGTCATCGGCATGAGGAGCATGGCCACAAAGAGCGGGAGCCCTTCTTCCACCGTCGAGAAATCGAGGAACCTGACCTCGGCCATCATCATGAAGCCGACGAGGACGAGCGCGGGGGCGGTGGCATAGGCGGGGACGGCGATCGCAATCGGGGCGAGGAACATGCTGAGCAGGAAGAGCACGGCGACCACCACCGCGGTCAGCCCGGTGCGGCCGCCGCTCTCCACCCCGGTGGCCGATTCGACATAACTGGTGGTCGAGGAGGTGCCGAGCAGCGCGGCGAACGGCGTGGCGACGGCATCGGCCTGCAGCGAGCGGCGCATGGTCGGGCAGTTGCCCTTGTCGTCCATCAGTTTCCCGGCAATCGACACGGAGACGAGCGTCCCGACGCTGTCGAACAAATCCACAAAAGCGAACGAGATGATGACGCTCCAGAGCGACACATTCCAGAGTGGCGTGAGGATGTCGAGTTTGAGAAAGGCAGGCGCCAGCGACGGCGGCATGGTGACGAATTCGCGCGGCGGTTCGGTCACCCCCAGCAGCATGCCGAGCGCGGCCACTCCGAGAATCCCCGGCAGCAGCGCGCCTTTGACCTTGCGTGCGAGCAGGAAGGCCATGAAAATCAGCCCGCCCAGCCCGAGCAGCGGCGTGGGCGCCGTCAGGTCGCCCGCGGTGACGAGCGTGACGGGGTTGGGGACGATCACCCCCATCTGCTGAAAACCGATCAGGGCGAGGAACATGCCGATACCGACAGCAATGGCGAGTTTGAGCGAGAGCGGGATGGCGCGCACGACCATGTCGCGCACATTGGTCCAGGCGAGAATGACATTGAGCATCCCCGAGAGAAAAACGACCCCGAGCGCCTGCGTCCACGGCAGCTTCAGACCTATGCAGAGGGTGTAGGTGAACATGGCATTGAGCCCCATGCCCGGGGCCTGCGCGATGGGGACATTGGCCCAGAGTCCCATCACCAGCGACGCGAGGGCCGCGGCGAGGCAGGTGGAGGTGACGAGCGCCCCGCGTTCCATCCCCGATTC
>CAZWUZ010000377.1:0-2958 GCA_964637655.1 uncultured bacterium
AAGCGGTACGTGAGCTGGGTTCAGAACGTCGTGAGACAGTTCGGTCCCTATCTGATACGGGCGCAGGACATTTGAAGGGGAGTCATTCTCAGTACGAAAGGACCGGAATGAACGGACCTCTGATCCACCAGTTGTCACGCCAGTGGCACAGCTGGGTAGTCATGTCCGGACGGGATAAACGCTGAAAGCATCTAAGCGTGAAACCCACCCCAAGATAAGATGTCCCCGATGTCGTTGCAGGTGCTACAACCGTGGAACTGAACTTCGTTTTCTGCCGGCTTCGGTCGGTGGCAGGCGGAGGGAGGCGAAGCGGCTGCTTACTGCAAACCATCCTGAAGACTCCTGGAAGATGACCAGGTTGATAGGCCACAGGTAGAAGCGCCGTAAGGCGTTCAGCCGAGTGGTACTAATCAGTCGTGAGGCTTGACTTTTTGATTCTCGGGTCTTTCACCCGACTCTGTACCGTGATGCACACTATTGTGTTGCCAACGAGCCGCATTTGACAACTGAATACGTAAATTTTTTCCGGCAGCCATAGCGAGGGGGATCCACCCGTTCCCATACCGAACACGGCAGTTAAGCCCCTCAGCGCCGATGGTACTTCATCCCTGCGGATGCGGGAGAGTAGGACGCTGCCGGGATTTTTTTGCCCTCGCGAAGCGACAGGTATATGCCTGTCGCTTTTTTTTGTTGCGACTGCAACATTGACATCAAAAGTACTGAATATTAGTATGTAGCGAGGACGTTGGAAAACGGAGAAGACCATGCCACTGCGCAAACCAAACCTGCAGGATATACCCGACTTGTACAGCAAGGTCAAGGCGGCAACGGAATATATACTACAGAAACACGGACGGTTCAGTCCGGAGAAGACGATGTTCCGGACCGATATTATCAAGGCGATACTGACGGATTTCAGCGAAGAAAGATTCAATGAAGCGACGTTGTGGGGATATATCCAACGTGCCGCTAACGAACGAACACGCATCGCCTGCCCGGGGTTCAAACGAGGGTATTATCTCATTACCTCCGGACTGGCAGAAGAAGCAACTGCAGAAACACCCGGCAGTAAGATGAACAAACGGCAGCAACGTGAAAAACTGCTGTATCCGTTTTGTGAGGACTGGTTGCTGCTGCAGGGATATGCGAGGGCAGGAGTGCTGAAAACAATGGGCGACCGTTGGGGCACACCCGACGTTGTCGGCATCTCGCGCAGAGAAAATCATCTGGTCGGCCATTATCTGGAACTCGCGACCATAGAAGTGAAGGCATCAGCGGTCGACTGGAAAACACTGATTTTCGAGGCAGTATCGCACCGGCGATTTTCAAATCGTGCGTATTTTGCCTTCGGTTGTCCAGCCGACGAAGAAAATAAGACCGACCCTGATCTCCGCTACTATTGTGAACTGTTTGGCGTTGGGGCGCTGATGATTCTGCTGGACAATCAGCGGTATAAACTGTTGAATGAAGGGAAAGACCTGCGTGATCTGCAGTTGTCGAGGGAGGATGTTCTGGTGAAGGAATTGTATTCCGCGCCATATCAGACGGTACAGCGTCGCTACCAATTGGATTTTGTCGAGAATGTGCTCGACATGAAGCACAGCGATGATGTGATCCGTTTCGGCCGGGCGTTGGAAGCAGCGGGATAGGGGGAAAAGTGTAATGCAACAATGGCGCCTATCCGGCAACACATGGTCCGACTGATGACGGGAAAGACATGACCCCCGATCCACGCGCCACCGTCCCGGCAAAACCCGCAGCAACGCGCCCGGCGTGGGCGTGGTGGGGGATGCCTCCCGCCGTCGGTGACCTGCAATTCGCCCCGCGCCTCTGCGAGCGCGCGGCGGAATTCGAACAGCTCATTTTTGCTGACAAGCCGTCGTCGCCGCTCGACCGCGCCCTGCAACGCTACCAGCGCGAACAGAAAAAAATGGGGCGCAATGACCGCCTGCTGCTCGGCACCGCGGTCTACGCCCTGGCGCGCAACCGCGAACTGCTGCGCGGCGCCTTTGCTGAGCCGCGTCCCGGCGCCCGGCTGCTGCTCGCGCTGCTCGACGCGGTCGGCCAGTCCGACGCGTTCACCTTTCTCCCCGCGAGCCTCGGTCTGCCCGCGGCGCTGACCCGCGTGCAGGCACAGCGCGCCGCCGCGATTGCTACGCTGCAGGCGGCGGAGGAACAGGCGATCATGCAGCTTGAGCCGTCCACGCGCGCAGCCTTCACCACGCTCTGCGGGGTGCCGGACTGGTGGCTTACCGACGGGCCGTGGCTGACGCTGGGTGATGCGCTCGCGGAACTCTCCCGTCTCAAGCAGCCGCAGTCGCTCATCCTGCGCGTCAATGCGCATCGCACCGACCGCGAGACCGTGCTGGCGGAACTGGCGACGCTCGGCATTCCCGCCACCCCGACCGTGCGCAGCCCGTGGGGCATTGTCATCGGCGGGCGGCACAACGTCCTCGGCACGAAACTCTGGCGTGACGGACTCATCGAGGTACAGGACGAGGGAAGTCAACTGGCCGCCTGCCTGTGTGACCCGAAACCGAACGAGCAGGTGCTCGACCTCTGCGCGGGCGGGGGGGGCAAGTCGCTGGCGCTGGCCGCGGCGCGGCGCAACCGCGGCACACTGGTCGCCACGGACACCGATGTGCGCCGGCTTGCCGACGTGCGGCAGCGCGCGTCACGCGCACAACTCGACAATATCATCGTCGCGCGCACAGCTGACGAAGTGTTGCAGCACGGGCCCTATCAGCTCGTGCTGGCCGACGCGCCCTGCTCGTCGTCGGGCACCCTGCGGCGCAATCCCGACGTGGGCTGGCGCTGGACGCAGGATGACGTCGCGCGCCTGACGCAGATCCAGGCGGAGGTGCTCGACCGTGCGGCCGCACTGGTCGCCCCCGGCGGCCATCTGGTCTACGCCACCTGCAGCATATTCCCTGCGGAAAACGCACAACCGTCGGCGGC
>CAZWUZ010000378.1:0-2953 GCA_964637655.1 uncultured bacterium
TGGGAACTGCCGCTCTTTCACAGCGTGACGGTGCTGCTGATGAAACTGTTCGGCTATCAGGAGCTGCTCGGCCGTCTGGTTTCGATCATGTTCGCGCTGCTCGCGGGATGGCTGCTGTACCTGATTGTCAGGCGCGATTATGCGGAGCCGGTCGCGCTGCTGGCACTGCTGGTCTACCTGCTCCTGCCGCTGCAGATCCAGCAGACGCAGACCTTCACACCGTTCTCGTCGTACCACTTTGTGGTGCTGCTCGCCTGGTATGCGCTGCAACGCTGGCTGGCCGGCGGAGAAAAACGCTGGTGGTGTGCCGCCGCGGCGGCGATCGTTTTTGCCGTGCTGGTGCGCAAGTACAGCCTGCCGCCGCTGTTTTTCGTCATGGTGGCGTATGCCTGGCGCGACGGGCGGCGGGGGTGGTCGGGACCGGGCTGGGCGGGACTGTTCGCGGTGCTGCTGGTCGCGGCGGTCATGGCGGTAACGGTTTACGCGCCGGACATTCCCGACCGTTCCTATGCGCATCTCGGCGGCTACTCGATTCTGGACAAGACACCGCAGCAGATTGCCGGCAGTTTTGCCCGTTACGCGCGGACGATCGCGGTTGAAGTACTCACCCCGGCGGGCTGTCTGCTCGCGCTGGTCGGGCTCAGCATCGGCTGGCGGCGCGAACGGGAGAAACTGCTGCCGTTCCTGACCCTGACAGCGGGAACCCTGGCCGTCTGCCTCTGCTACCTGCTCTGGCAGGAGTACGACCTGATGATACTCGGCATCCCCGCGGCGCTGGGTATCGCGCTGACGCTGGCGGCGCTGTGGCCCGGGCGGCGCGTACTCACGACGGCACTGCTGGGAACGCTCGTGCTCAGTTCGGCATGGCAGCTGTATCAATGGAAGAAGGAGGACCGCAGCTACCGCCTGCGGGTGTACCGGCAATTCTCCTGCTTCGCCGACGCGGTGCAGGCGCAGACGCCGGCGGATGCCGTGGTCCTGTACGGCGTGCTGCCCCGCAGCCAGACACTCGACCCGCGCTACTATTATCTCACCGACCGTCGTGGCGGCATCATCCCGTTTTCCCACCCGGAATTTGCGCGGGTTGTGGCACAGTGCGCGGAGCATGGCGTCGGCTATCTGGTGACGCCCTATGCCGCGTCGCTGGCTGCCGACAGCATCGCCGCAGGTGCACTTGCCGGCTCGTACCGGAAGCTGTACGACTGTGATGGTGTTGCCGTCTATGACTTGCAGTACACGCCAACTGATGCGGCAGATACGGGTGGTTCGTCCTCTGACTATTTCTTGCTGCCAAATATATAGTCAGATTCTGGGTCCGATGGGTGCTAGGCTTTTCGGGATATAGAATGCGAAAGATGAAATCAGGAACAGCGCAACCAAGATATTTGCTAAAATAATTGTCAGTGGGAGGAAAACGATATTGATAATCTGGTTGATGGGCATATCAGGGGCAGGCATGACCACGCTCGGCCAGGGATTGCAGACTCATTGGCGGTCGCACGGAATTACGGCGCTGCTGATTGATGGTGACCTGGTGTGAGACTTTACTGGCAGGTCCAAGATGGAGGCAACTGTGCAAGATGCGTGAAGGCGCGATAATGGTCGCGAGCGGCGGAGACCGGCTTGCGGTGATGGCGTTTCGCCCATGAATCCGGAGGAGATAGTGCGTTCTTGTGAGTAAAATAAAGAGGTTGATATTCAAAAATATCGCCGGTAGTATGGTGCTGCATGTCGTCAGTCAGTTGTTTTACCTTGCTTTCATCGTGGTTTTCGCCCGAGTGCTCGGGCAGGAGGCCTATGGCAGCTATTGCTATGCGTTGAATTTCGCCAACTTGTTTACTTACTTTACCGGGTTCGGACTGTCATACCAGTTGAATCGCGAAATCGCCATCGCTCGGGAACGTACACGCAATCTGCTTAATGCCTGCATTAGTTTGACGGCTGTAATTAACCTGGCGGCACTGCTGATAGTGATGGCGATACTGACTACGGTCGAACAACCTGCCGAAGTCAAGGCGGGAATTGTCATATTCTTCCTTGGGTTGTGCGTTAACGCCGTGGTTTCGCTTTATTACGCGGTGTTTCGCGCCCTCGATCGTATGGTTTACCAGTACAGGTTGTTGTTCTGGTGGCGGTTGGTTTTCGCGGCGGCCGGAATAGCACTTGTGTTTATCGGGGTATCGCTCGTGGTGTTCAGCCTGGTGTTCCTGCTGTCGCAGATAGCAATCCTTGCTGCCGGTTGGTTCATGCTGAAAAAACAGGTTGCCGGCTACCGCTACGTTTTTACCCTGCAAGGCAGTCCGATACTGCTGCAAACTGGGCTGCTGCTGGCGATCAGCGGGGGGCTGCTTGGCATAAATACACGAATTGACACGGTTATACTTGGCAATTTCAGGTCTCTGGCGGAAACCGGGCTGTACAATGCCGTTTACAACGTTACTCTGGCGATGTCGTTTCTGGTTGGTATTTACGGTATGGGTTTTTTTCCGGAAATGGCGCGCAGTTTCGCGAGGGACCGGGACCGACTCATCCTCGTTTATACGAAAATGCTCAAACTGCTAATTGTGCTGATGGTGCCTTTCTTCTCGTTCTGGTTGAATTACGGCGATCCCGTGTTCACGGCCGTTTTTGGCGCGCAATATCTTCCAGCAACGCGCATATTGGAAATCATGGTGGCGGCCGAACTGTTTGCATGGGTTTCATTCATCAACAATCAGTTCTTCATGATCGTGAAGAACATGAAGGTGATGATTGTGGCCCTGTCCCTGGCCGCACTGCTTAATCTGGGATTGAATTTGCTGTATATCCCACGATATGGTTATATTGCTGCAGCGCTAACCACGTTGGCCAGTGAGTTCTCGCTGATGCTGGTCTCGACCGGAATGGTCGCTGCCCTGTTTCGCCGGCATTTCTATCGGAGGGAAACCAGGAAAGTGATAATCATGGTGCTATG
>CAZWUZ010000379.1:0-2876 GCA_964637655.1 uncultured bacterium
GCGCGAGCCGTTCCGCCTGCTGGCGCACCGCGGCCAGGTCGAGCAGCAGCGCGGTTTCCGCCGGCAGCGGCCCGAACCGCTCGCACAGCTCGTCGCGCAGCGCGGCGAGCGCGTCCGGTTCCGCGCACTGCGCCAGCCGCTTGTACAGTTTCAGCCGTACCTTTTCGTCCGGGACATACGTTGCCGGCAGCGTGCCGCTCACCGGCAGGCGCAGCGCCGGCCCGGCCTCCGCGCGGGTCCGCCGTCCCTCGTGGCGGGTCAGTTCGTCCTCGAGCAGCTGCGTGTAGAGCGGGATGCCGACCGCCTCGAGCAGCCCGTGCTGCTCCTCGCCGAGGACGTTGCCGGCACCGCGGATCTCCATGTCGCGCAGCGCCAGCTGGAACCCCGCGCCCAGCTCGGTGAAGGTTTCGATCGCCTCGAGCCGGTCGCGCACGTTCGTCCCCAGTGGCAGGGTGGGCGGGTAGGAGAAAAGGGCGGTGGCGGCGACGGCGGCGCGCCCGACGCGCCCGCGCAGCTGGTAGAGGTCGGCGAGCCCGAACTGGTGGGCGTCGCGCACGACCAGGGTATTGACCCGCGGCAGGTCGAGTCCCGACTCGACGATGGCGGTGGTGACGAGGATGTCATAGTCGCCGGCGAGGAAGGCGGCCATGGTGTCCTCGAGTTCGTCGTCCGGGAGCTGCCCGTGCGCGATGGCGACCCGCGCCTGCGGGTAGCGCTGCCGCACCTCCGCGGCGCAGCGGTCGAGCCCCTCGATGCGGTTGCGCACGTAGAATACCTGCCCGCCGCGCGCGAGTTCCGCCTCGATGGCGCGCCGTTCCTCCGCCTCGTCGTAGGGGATGACCTTCGTCGCCACCGCCTGTTTCTGCGGCGGCGGGGTCTCGATGACCGAGATGTCGCGCAGCCCGCTGAGCGCGAGATTGAGCGTGCGCGGGATGGGCGTGGCGGTCAGCGTGAGCACGTCGACCAGTTCGCGCAGCGCCTTGAGCCGCTCCTTGTGGCGCACCCCGAAGCGCTGCTCCTCGTCGATGATCACCAGCCCGAGATCGAGGAACCCGACGTCCGCGGAGAGCAGGCGGTGCGTGCCGATGAGCAGGTCGACGTCGCCGCGCTGCGCCCCGGCCACGGTCTGCCGCTGCTGGCGCGGCGAACGGAAACGCGAGAGCAGCCCGACCGTGAACGGGAAACCGCGCAGCCGGGCGCGGCAGGTCTGGTAATGCTGCTGGGCGAGCAGCGTGGTCGGGCAGAGGAATACCACCTGTTTGCCGCCGGCCATGACCGCGAAGGCGGCGCGCAGCGCCACCTCGGTTTTGCCGAATCCGACGTCGCCGCAGACGAGACGGTCCATCGGGCGCGGTGCGGCAAGGTCGCGCGCCACCGCGGCGAAGGCGCGCTCCTGGTCGAACGTCGGGGTGTGCGGGAAGCCGGCGGCGAAGGCCGCGGCCTCCGGCGTGGCGACCGGGTAGGCGTGACCCGCCTGCGCGAGGCGCGCGGCATGCACGGCCAGCAGCTGCTGCGCCAGTTCGCGCACGCTCGCGTGCAGGCGCCGCGCGACGTTTCCCCAGCTGCCGCCGCGCATCGGGCTGAGCGCGGGATGCAGTTCGCTGCCGACATACTTGTGGATGAGGTGCAGTTTGTCGACAGGCACGTAGAGGATGTCGCCGCCGGCATAGGCGATGCGCAGGAAGTCGCCACCCTGTTCCGGCATCGGCTGCAGGCGCTCGAAGCGCCCGATGCCGTACTGCAAATGGACGACGAAGTCGCCCGGCTGCAGGTCGAAGAGCGCGGTGACGGGCGAGGCGTCGTCGGCATGGCGCCAGGCGCGGCGCGAGGCGGGGCGCTGCGGCGGGCGCACGGGCCGGTAGCAGAGCAGGTCCGCCTCGGTGAAGAGCAGCGCCAGCGGCGACGGCAGTGCCGCGGGCATGAGGGCGGTGCCCGCCGCGGGCGCATCGGCCGGGAGTGCCGCGCGCGCGGGAAAGCCGCGCTCCGTCAGCGCTGACGCCAGCGCCAGCGGCTCGCGGTCGGGCGGCACGAAGAGTGCCGCATGCCGCCGTTTCCCCGCGGCCGCGAGCACGTTGTCGGGCAGGCCGGCGCTGTCGGCGGCGAGCAGTTCGGGGAGCGACCGCACGGGTACAGTGAAACCGCCATGCGCGTCACGGGCCGGCGGCACGAGGTCGAGTGCCGGGCCGGCGTGCAGCCGCGCATACGCGGCGCTGCTGTCGCCATGATGCGCGGCGAGCAGCGCGGTGAACTCCGCGGGAAAGGGCAGGCCCCGCTGCGCGTCCGCCAGCGCCTGCGCCTGTGCGGCGAGCGTGCGCTGCAGCGCGGCGGGCTGCCAGACAGCGGTGAGCATGCCGTCGCGTGCCAGCGCGTCCGCGGCGTCGATGGTGAACCCCGCCGCACGCCCGAGCAGGTCGAGCAGCGGCATCTCGCGCCCCGCGGCCAGCGCCTCCTTGAGCGGGGCGAAGACCGGGGTGCGGAACGGGCGCAGCAGCGCGGCGAGTTTCTCCCGGTGCGCCTCCGTCAGCGCGAAGGCGCGCCGCGGGGCGATGGTCGCCGCGTCGGTGCGCCGCACCGCCATCTGGCTGACCGGGTCGAAGAGCCGCAGGTCCTCGAGCCGGTCGCCGGCGAAATCGAGCCGGCAGGGGAGCGCGTCGCCGGCCGGCCAGACGTCGACCAGCCCGCCGCGCACGGCGCAGTCGCCGCCCGCGCGCACGCTGCCGACCGCGCTGTAGCCGAGCGCGCCGAGGCGCGCGCGCAGTTCGTCGCGCCGGATGCTGTCGCCGCGGCGCAGCGACAGCGGCTGCCCGCTGCCGGCGCGGTCGGGATAACTCGCGGCGAGCGCGGCCGCGTCAGCGATGAGAATGCCCGCGGTGACG
>CAZWUZ010000380.1:0-2867 GCA_964637655.1 uncultured bacterium
CCATCGGCAGCGTGACTGCCGATGCCGGCCGCATCACGGTGACACCATGAACCACGAGAGCACTTCACCATGCGGGATACCATGCAGGGTAAGGGCAGCCGGCGCGAGTCCCCCTCACCTGTCGCTGCGCGACTTCCTCTCCCGCCGGGAGAGGGGAACAATGGAACTGCCATGCTCTTCGTGCTGACCTTTCACACCACGCATGACGCGCTCTCTGCCGCTGCCGCCTGCGCCGCAGCAAGCATCCCGCACGAGAAGATTCCCACCCCGCGCGTGCTCAGCAGCGAGTGCGGGTTTGCCGTGCAGGCAGGACCGGTCGATGAGACCGCGCTCACAAACCTTATCCAGCAGCACCCCCTGCGGCATGAAGCGGTTTATCGTGTCACACAGGAGAATGCAACCTGCACCTATACCCGATGCGACTGCGGAGGAACAACATGAAGGATATTTTTTCCGGCACGCGCGGCATGATTATCGTCGGCATCATCATCGGCATACTTGCCCCGCTGCTGCAGTATGCCGGCAATCCCGGCAACATGGGGATATGTGTCGCCTGTTTCGAGCGCGACATCGCCGGCGCCCTGCGCCTGCACACAACCGCGGTGGTGCAGTATCTGCGCCCGGAGATTGCCGGGCTGGTGCTCGGCGGCCTGCTGGCGGCACTGCTCACCGGCGAATTCCGCGCCCGCACCGGTTCGGCACCTGCGCTGCGGTTCATGCTCGGCCTGTTCGCGATGATCGGCGCACTGGTATTTCTCGGCTGTCCGTGGCGCGCGCTGCTGCGCCTCGCGGGCGGGGATGCCAGCGCGCTGTTCGGACTGGGCGGACTCATCGCGGGGATTGCGCTCGGGGTACGATTGCTCACCGCCGGTTTCAATCCCGGGCGCAACTACCCGGCCAAGTGGCCGGTCGGGGCGATGCTCACCTTCCTCGTGCTGGTGCTGCTGGCGTTCGTCATCGCGCAGCCGTCATTCATCACCACCAGCAGCAGCGGCCCCGGGTCGCAGCATGCACCCGCCGCACTGGCGCTGCTGGCCGGCATCACCGTCGGGTTCCTCGCCCAACGCTCGCGTTTCTGCACGGTCGGTGCGTTCCGCGACCTGTTCCTCATCCGCAACGGGCACCTGCTGCGCGGCGTGCTGGCGCTGCTGGCCACGGCGTTCGTGGTCAACCTGCTGCTCGGCCAGTTCCATCCCGGATTTACCATCGCTGACGGCAAGCCGCAGCCGGTGGCGCATACCGCGCAGGTCTGGAACTTCCTCGGGATGGTCCTCGCTGGACTGGCTTTCACGCTCGCCGGCGGCTGCCCGGGACGCCAGCTGGTGCTGGCCGGCGAAGGTGACGGCGACGCGGCGGTATTCGTGCTCGGCATGGTTGCTGGCGCGGCTGTCGCGCACAATTTCATGCTTGCCAGTTCGCCGGCGGGGCCGGGTGCCAACGGCCCGGTGGCGGTCTTTGTCGGGCTGGTCTTCTGCCTGCTCGCCGGCATCTCGATGCGTGAGAAAGGGGCATAACATGGAGACCATCATCGACGCGCGGGGGCTTTCCTGCCCGCACCCGGTCATCAAGGTCAAGCAGGCGTTAGACAACGGCATTGCCGGCTGCACCGTGCTGGTGGATAACGCGGCCGCAAAGGAAAATGTCATCCGGTTTGCCGAGAATGCCGGCGCCACCATTGACCGCATCGTGGCGGAGAACAGCGAGTTCCGCATCACCATCAGCAACAGTCGCTGAGCGCGCTTTACCGCGCCGGCCGGGTGTGGTATGGTCGCCGCGGGAGGGAGCATGACACCGGCCGAATCAGCAACTGCTGCAGCGCATCAGACCGAACTGTCGCCTGACGACCTCAACGCGGTCACCGGCGGCATTGCGCCGGTCAGCGCGGTCGCTGCCGGCGGCGGCACCGGGTGGCAGACCTTTTACCGGTCGCCGGTACCTGACCGCCCGCAAGCCGCATCATCCGCTTCTTCCCGGCACGAGCCGCCGGCACCGGCACCCGTACCGCATCCGACCAGCCGCACTCTCAACGTACGCATATGACCAGAGCGCTGACCCCGGCGCAGGGGTTCACCTACGCCCTGCTGGCGATGCTCATCTGGAGCACCACCGCGGTGCAGGTCAAACTGCTGCAGATGAGCGCAGCCAACCTGTCTGCGCTGGTCGCACTCATGGCCGCAGTCGGCATTGGCCTCTGGCTGCTCATCACCCGGCAGTTCGCCCTGCTGCACGTGCCCGCGCGCCATTGGAAATTTCTGCTCATTTTCGGCGCCGGGGCAGCGGTCAATTCGCTGACCTATTTTCTCGCCTTCGCCAACACCAGCACCGCCAATACGCTCATTTCCCACTACACCGCGCCGGTGATGGTGCTGCTGCTCGCGCCGCTTTTTATCAACGAGCGGGTCTCGTGGTTCGCGCTGCTGCCGCTGCTCCTCGCGCTGTGGGGAATGTGGCTGATCACCGGCGGCGGCGCGGTGAGCGGGCGCGACCTGGCAGGCATCGGCTACGGGGTTGCCTCCGCCTTCGCCTACGCGGTGGTGATGCTCGCCGGGCGGCGCATCCCCGCCACGCTGCATCCCGCGGCGATCATGTTCTGGCAGTCGGTCATCGTCGGCGCCTGCCTCCTGCCGCTCATCGAGACGCCGGTGACGTTTTCGCCCGACGTCTGGTTTTTCCTCATCACCTTCCCGGCATTCAATGTCGCCATCGCCGGCATCCTCTTCTTCCGCTCACTCACCGCCATCAAGGCATTCACTGTTTCCATTCTCGGCTACATCGAACCGGTGGGCGCCATTCTCATCGCCGTGCCGGTGCTGGGCGAACACCTGACGACGCCGGTGGTCAGCGGCGGCCTGCTCATTCTGTTGTCG
>CAZWUZ010000381.1:0-2863 GCA_964637655.1 uncultured bacterium
GAGGAACGGGTCGAGCATAGTGTTCTGCTCGCGGTCGAGCGCGAGGAGACCGACAAGGACCTGCATAGCGAGCGCGTGCGCTCCGACGAGGCGCTGACGACGCGGGATGATTTCATGGGGGTCGTCAGCCACGAACTGCGCAATATCCTCGGGGTTATGATCGGTTTCGCGTCGCTGCTGGAAAAGGAACAGCCGCAGGGGTTCTCCCCGCAGCAGGTGCGCCAGTACGCGCAGCACATTCGCCGCGCGGGCGAGCGGATGAACCGGCTGATCGGCGATCTGGTGGATGTTGCCAGTATCGAGACCGGCATGCTGACGCTGACGCGCGAGACGGGCGACCTGACGTCAATCGTCACGGAGGCGGTTACCTCCTTCCAGGCCAGGGCCGTGGCGGCAGGCATAACGCTTGTCACCGAAATAACCGCCCCGCTGCCGCCGGCGCTGTTTGATGCCGCGCGCATCCTGCAGGTGCTCTCCAATCTGCTCAGCAATGCCATCAAGTTCACCCCGGTTAGCGGGACGATTACGGTCCGGGCCGCACGTCATGGCAATGACATCAGGTGTGCGGTCAGCGATACCGGGGAGGGGATTCCGGAGAACATGCTGGACAAGGTGTTCGAGCGGTTCGTGCAGGTAACCCTGAGCGACCGGCGCGGTCTGGGACTCGGGCTCTACATCTCGCGGTGCATTATCCATGGCCATGGCGGCAAAATCCGGGCGGAAAGCCGGCCGGGCGCCGGCAGTACTTTTTCCTTTACGCTGCCGGTCCCCAGCGTGACGCCGGTGAGTACTGCGGATAATAGTCAATAAAATGAGGAGCGTGCCAATGGGCGGAGATAACCGGGATTGGTACAATGTGCTATGAAACAAACGGGACGCGCTGCGGGCGGTGGAGACGAGGCACCCGGAATGAATGGCGGCGCGGGTGCCATGGCGTGGCTGCATCAGGGCGATGTGGCGGAGACAAGAAGTGCCGGTGACGCATGGCTGCGTTCACTGGGGGCGCTGAGTAGCGAACAACGCCAGCGAATCTCCGGTTGGTTGTACGGGGATTAATCTTTTGCACGGGGGAGATATCCCATGAAACGATTGGCGAATTTTATGCTGTGTCTGGTTATGGCGGCGATGTTTGGCGGGTGCGCGACGACCAGTGGCACCACGCCCGCGGAGAAGCGGACCGCGGTGCAGAACATGCGGCAGGATGTCCTGAATGAACTGTACGGGCTCAAGCCGTCGGTGCGCGAACAGATACGGACAGCGCCGGGCTACGGGGTGTTCAGTGACGCCAACATCAACGTTATTCTGGCCAGTTTCAGCGGCGGCTATGGAGTGGTGCGTGACAACGGGAACGGCCGCGACACGTACATGAAGATGGGCGAAGTGGGACTCGGGTTGGGCTGGGGACTCAAGGATTTCCGCGCGGTGCTGGTGTTCCACGACCGCGAAACCCTGGACCAGTTCATCAACAACGGCTGGCAGTTCGGCGCGCATGCTGATGCCGCGGCGCAGGCCGGTGATGCGGGCGGGTCGGTGGGCGGCGAAATCCTGCTCGACAACATCACGGTGTATCAGATGACGGAGAGCGGGCTCGCCTTGCAGGCGACGGTCAAGGGTACCCGCTACTGGCAGGATGACGAACTGAATTGAGACCGCGGGAGTAACTGCTCAGCCGGGCACCGTTCCCCCCCCCCTCCGGGAGAGAAAACGGTTGCCGGGCTGAACAGTTGCCGGCGCGCGCGGGATGTCCGGCGCGGCCACCCGGTCGGAACACGGGCAGAAGGAACGGTGGCGACATGGCAACACCCGGCGAGAGCGGCCCGGTCAGTGAAGAGACCGCGGCTGAGCGCCTGCAGGGACTGCTGGCTGATGATGTGCTGTCGCTGGACATGGTCTCCGCGCTGGCGGGCGACCGGCAGTTGACGGACGTCGAGCAGGACTGGTTCGCCGCCTTTGGCAGGAGTCGGGGCCGGCAGTATTATTCCGACCTGCTCTACGCGATTACCCATCAGTATTTTGCGCCGGAATCCGCGGAACCCCTGTGGGACGAAATCCTGCAGCATAAGCGCCGGCTGGCGCAGGCACTGAACCGCAACGTCAGGATCGTCGTGGCGGCGCTGGATTACCTGTCCAACATCACGCCCACCATGGCCTCGGCCACCCTGATCGGGGAACCGCATATTGCGGAGATTGTCGCCCTGTCGCTGCAGGACGGCCTGACCGGGCTCTTCAACCATACCTACTTTCTGCAGCAGATCGGTCTGGAAGTGAAACGGTGCGTGCGGTATGGCACCGCTCTCGCCCTGGCGATGATTGATATCGATGACTTCAAAAAGGTCAATGACCGCTTTGGTCACCAGGAAGGCGACCGGATCCTGGCGGCCATGGGCGCGACCCTGCTGCAGGTTGCCCGGGATTCGGATATCTGCTGCCGCTATGGCGGTGAGGAACTGGCGGTGATCCTGCCGCTGACCGACCGGCACGAGGCGGGTGACATCGCCGGCAGAATGAAAACGGCATTGGCCCGCTGCACCCCCGGCGACGGGTCGGCAGTCACCGTCAGCATCGGGGTGGCGGCGTACGGGAAAGCGGTACACTCGGCCCGCGGCCTGGTGCAGTCCGCTGATGCGGCGCTGTACCGGGCAAAGCAGGATGGCAAGAACCGGGTGGTGGTCAGTCCGTAACCTGCCTGGTCAACGCCGGTCCGGCGCCCGCCGGGAACGGCAACTGCTTTACCACGGCACAGCACACGGAGATTTTCACCGTCGGGCACGCAGAGCACACAGAGCAGTGCAAGGCGAGGGAGCAAGCGATCAGCCGGTGGCGGACAAAGCCGCCACGAACATGCACGACCGACAGCAGCACG
>CAZWUZ010000382.1:0-2861 GCA_964637655.1 uncultured bacterium
GGAAACTCTTCATTCACAGTCTGCCCGGGCGCTTCGAAAATCTCGCGGCATTCAACGTCACGGCGCAGGAGTATGGCATCAGGAAGGTGGTCGCGCTCCCGCCGCTGGCCGAGATGCGCGAGAAGTCCCCGGTCTACGCCGAGGCGCTGGTGGCCGGTGTGCTCCCCTATCCCGTGCAGCAGCATCCGCTCCCCGATCACAGCGCGCCGCGCGACATGGATGCCTTCCTCGATCTGGCGCGTGGCATCTCGGGCGATCTGCGCAGCGGCATGACCGTGCTCGTCCATTGCGCCTCGGGCATCAACCGCACCGGCCTGCTGGCGGCGCTGATTCTCTGCTGTCTTGGCGAATCGCTGCCGCGCGCGCTGGCTAATGTGCACTCCGCCGGCTGTTGTCTCGAACCGTCACAACATGCCGCCGCCGTGCAAATTGCAGCCAGCGCAAAGGGGTAAAAAGAGGGGCCAAAAGAGGGGCCATACTGACACATTTACACATGTTATCCACAGGTTATCCACATTGCTGAGACGTGTTGGGGTAAAAAGCAGGGCAAACTGTTTAGTTTGTCGGGGTTTCCTGCAGCAGCTGCTGCAGGCGGGCGTTGTCGGGATAGAGGCGCAGCGCATACTGCCACTGGGCGCGCGCGCGGGCACTGTCACCTGACGCGCGCAGCGCGAGGCCGAGCCCGATATGCGATTCGAGGTCGTACGGGTTGAGGCGGAGCGCCTGCTGATACGTACTGATGGCGACCGGGTACTCCTGCAGCAGGAAGAGCGTGTGCCCGAGATTGCGGTGCGCGACGTAATGGTTGCGGTCGAGGCGGATGGCTGCCCGGTAATTGTCGGCGGCCCCGCGGTAATTTCCCTGCTGGAACAGCCCATTGCCTTCACGCACGAGCGCGTTGGGGGAGCGGGCTTCCGCCTGCTCCTGCGGCGCGCTGGGCCGTGAAGTGAAGGCGCCGGCGAGCTGCTCGGCCTTGCTGCGGTCGAGTTCAAGCAGGCGCTGGTAGCATTCCTGCGCGCCGGCCTCGTCATCCTGGGCGAGCAGCGCCATGCCGAGCGCGTACCACGCGGTCGGATCGGCCGGGCGGTGTGTGATGACCGCGCGCATCTGCTGCGCGGCATCGGCGAAACGGCGGTCGCTGAAGTAGGCGGCGCCGAGCATCAGCCGGTCGTCGTCTGTCCCCTGACCTGAACGGAGCACCATTTCCAGCGCGGCGACGGCGTTCGGATAGTTCTGCACCTGCATGTGACAATGCGCGAGCATGCGCCACGCGGCGATAAGCCCGGCATCACGCTGCACGAGCGCTTCGAGCAGGGCGATGCCGGCGGCAAAATCGCCGCGGCGGATGGCGAGCGCCGCCTCGCGCAGCTGCTGCTCGACCTGCGAAACGACGACGGCGCGCAGCGGCACCGGCTGCGCACCCTGCGTGACATCAAAGACGCAGGAGACGGGGAGCGCGAAGTTGAGCTGCTGCGCGTGCTGCAGCATGGCGGTGTTGATGCCGAGGACATGCCCCGCCTCGTCGAGCAGCGGCCCGCCGCTGTTTCCCTGGTTGATGGGGACGTCGGTCTGGATCACCTTGCCGCGGAAGTCGGGCATGTCGCGCACGGCGGAGATGATGCCGCGGGTGACGGTGGCGGCAAGTCCGCGCGGGGAACCGATGGCGTAGACCGCTTCGCCCGGCTGCGGCTCGGCCGCGCGCACGAGCAGGCCGCGCGCGCGCAGGCCGCCGGCCAGCTGCAGCACGGCGACATCACGCTCGACGCTGTAGCCGATAACACTGGCCACTTCGTGCACTGACTGTTCCTGCCCCTGCCATTTCCCGTCGGGACCGGCGGAGAAGAAAACCGCGGCGCGCGAGGCGCCCTCGATGACGTGGAAATTGGTCACGAGCCAGCCGGAGGGGGCAAGCAGGAAGCCGCTCCCCAGGCCGATGGTCTCGCCGGCATCGTTGTAGGTGTAGATGGTGCCGACCGCGGGTTGCGCCGAGGCGATCATCGCCGCCAGCGTGCCGGTGTCGATGCGCAGGGCATTGGCAGGATCGCCGGATGCATCCACCCGCAGCGCTGCAGTATCACCGAGCAGGAACTGCCCGAGCGGAGTGCGGCTGAGCGGCTGGCGGTGGATATGCGCGAGGATGAGTCCGGCGATCAGGGCGACCGTGGCGCCGCCGAAAATGAGGAACAGTATCAGGCGGCGGCGGCGCTGGCGGTGCGCGGCGAACGGGTAACCGCATTGCGGGCAGACGGCTGTCCCGGTGGCGACCTGGCGGCCGCAGTCAGGGCAGGCGCGGCCGAGGTCGCGGTTGCCGCAATGCGGGCAGGCCTGTGCGCTCGCGCTTACCTGCTGGTTGCATTCAGGACAGTTGATCAGCGCCATACCTCCCCTATACCACCTCCCTTGCCATTTGGCAAGTAAAATGGGGACACACACTTTTAGTAAAATGGGGACACACACTTTTAGAAAGTGCTGAAATCAGCACTGCAAAAAGGGGACACACACTTTCAGAACGGTCTTAGACCAGAATGTCAAGATATTGACGGATTTTTGTGGATAACTATGTGGATAACCTGTGTCAATGTGCTAGTATGGCCCCTTTTTTCTTTTTTGCAACGCGGAGGAAAGGACGGCTGTATATGGGGGCAGGAGGGGGAAATGAAGACACTTGCGCTGCGGCCGGTGATGACGGATGGACAGTACATGGAGGCGCTGCAGGCGCTGTTTGCGGCGCTGGATGCATGGCGCAGCCACCGGGGGAGCGAGGAGGGGGCGATGGCGGCACGGCGCATCTTCCGCCGGCGGCTCGACCTCGGGCGGCGTCTCGGGGCCAACCTGTTCGCTGATCGTCTGGCGCGGCGCCT
>CAZWUZ010000383.1:0-556 GCA_964637655.1 uncultured bacterium
ATGCTGCGCCCGCTGGTCGAGTTCGTCCCCGTCTGTGCGGAATGTGAGATCGGGCTGGGCGTGCCGCGCGAGCCGGTGCGGGTCGTCCAGCAGCAGAACGAACTGCGTCTCGTGCAGCCCGCCACCGGGTACGATGCGACCAAACCCATGCTCGCCTTCTGCCGCGCGTGGCTGACGGAGGCCGGGGAGCCCGACGGTTTCCTGCTCAAGAGCAAGTCCCCCTCCTGTGGCATCAGCGATGTGAAAATCTACCCGTCGGCGGGGAAGGTCCCGGCGCTCGGGCGCGGCCGCGGTTTTTTCGGCGGCATGGTGGGCGAACTTTATCCGGAAGCGCCGGCGGAAGACGAGGCGCGGCTGACCAATTTTCGCCTGCGTGAGCACTGGCTGACGCAGGTCTGGACACGCGCGCGGCTGCGCGCGGCGCGCAGCAAGGGAACGATGGGTGCGCTGGTCGCCTTCCATGCGGCGCACAAGTATCTCATCCAGACGCACAGCGAAAAGGAACTGCGCGCGCTGGGCAAAATTGTCGCCAATGCGGAGAAACTTCCCGCGCGCG
>CAZWUZ010000383.1:566-2831 GCA_964637655.1 uncultured bacterium
GGTCTTCGCGCGCTACGCGGCGGGCCTGACACGCGCGCTGGCGGCCCCCGCGCGGCTGACCGCGGTCATCAACGTGTTGCAACACATGCAGGGTTTTGCCGCGGAGCAGCTGACCGCGGGCGAGAAACGGCACTTCGCCGCGCTGCTGGATAAGTACCGTGCGGGGAACATCCCGCTGAGCGCGCTGGCCACTGTCGTGCAGGGCTGGGTGGTGCGCTACGACCTGACGTACCTTGCCGGGCAGGCGTTTTTCGCCCCCTATCCGGAACAACTGGTCACCATCAGCGACTCCGGCAAAGGCCGCAACCTGTAGCGTGGAGCGACCCAAAACCGCAACGCTTGTTGTCCTGAACGTCAGTGTGTGGATACTCGCCTGTAGTGCAGGCTATGTCTTGTGCCCGACGTTTCACAAAGCCCTGATGCTCGGCTGGTGGCTTGTTGTTTTTGGCGCCGGGGTGTCAATTGCCGGACAACTGCTGCTGCACCAGATGCTGCGCGGGAGAAAAATATCGTCGTGGCTGCGGACAGCACTATTCGCCATTCCCGTACTGGTGACGGTAGTGCCGGTTGCCGGAGTGTTTGTGCTGCTCGGCCCTTCCGTCAAGCCGGTGTACGGTCGGGCACAGCAGGAAAATCTCAGGCCTATGACGCAGGCTGATACCCCTGCGCTTTGACGCAGGCTGAACGACTGGCGGAAAACGGAACATGCGCATCGGCTATCCCTGCATCAATTACACGCTGGCCTGCCGCGGCAACAAGCGTTTTATCCTGAAATCGTACTCCGCGGCGCGGCTCGAAGAAACGGTCGCGGGCAATCTCGACTGCCTGCGGCAGATGCTGGCATTCAACCGCGACCACGGACTGCTCTATTTCCGCATCTCCTCCGACCTCGTCCCGTTCGCCTCGCATCCTGTCTGCACCTTCGACTGGCGCACGCGTTTTGCCCGCGAACTGGCCGCACTCGGCGCTTTTGCGCGCACGGCGAAGATGCGGCTGACGATGCATCCCGACCAGTTCGTCCTGCTCAATGCGCTGGACGAGCGCATTGTCGCGCGCAGCATCGCGGAACTGCAGTACCATGCCGACGTGTTCGACCTGATGAAAATGCCCGCCACGGCGAAAATCCAGATCCATGTCGGCGGTGTGTATGGCGACAAGGAAGCGGCGCTGGCGCGTTTTACGGCGGTATACGGAAAACTGCCGGCAGGCATACGCCGGCGGCTGGTCATTGAGAACGACGAACGACTGTTCGGCATCGACGATTGCCTGCGCCTGCACGAACGCACCGGCATTCCCGTGCTCTGCGATGTGTTCCATCATGCCTGCTATGGCGGCAGCATGACCGTGACGGAAGCATTGCGCGCGGCAGCACGTACCTGGCGCAAGGCCGACGGCATTCTGCTCATCGACTACAGCGAACAGGCGGCGGGGGCGCGCACCGGGGCGCATGCCGCAACGCTGACGGACGCTGCGTTCCGCGCTTTCCTGCGCGCGTCGCGCGGCATCGACGGCGATGTGCTGCTGGAAATCAAGGACAAGGAACAGAGCGCGTTGCGGGCGTTGCGCCTCGCGGCGCGTGACCCGCGGCTGGTTACGGGCGGCGCAGGGCGCGCAGCAGGCAGTACACGCCGAGCAGGAACGTCCCGAGCGTCAGCGACAGCAGCGTCGGCAGCCGCTTCAATGCAATGACGCATTCGCCCGTGGGTACTGCCACCGCGGGATAGGCGCCGAACACCGTATCGTACGGGGTCTCTCTCCCGTCGATCAACAGCCGCAACCCCGGATAGACAAGTGTTTGCAGCACAAGCATCGCGGGACTCTCCACGCGGCAGCGGAACGAGGTCTGCCCGTTGTGAATGACGGCGCCGGGCACGGGGGTGTACGCATGCAGGCGCAGCGCATCTTCGGGCTGCTGCATGCCCGCCAGAACGTCCGGAGCAATGAGCAGGGCGTCAGGGAGCGGTCGTGGCAGGGAAAAGATGCGCGGCGCTTCCCGCCGGGCGTCTGGCGAAATCATGCGCCAGTCCGGGGCGCCGATGAACGGCTGCCCGTCAATCTCCCGACGTGCGTAGACGTAGCCGACGCCGCAGTTCTGCAGCAGTGCGGAGAACGCGCTGGCGGGGAGATCCTGCCGCGCATGCAGTGCCCGCAGCCGTTCGCCGACGGCCACCTGCGCGGGGCTGTAGGCGAGGAAGGTGCGCTGCTGCGCGAACGCGGCGGCAAGCCCGTAGCGGTAGCGGAAATGCTCCGCGGCATAGTCAACAA
>CAZWUZ010000384.1:0-2816 GCA_964637655.1 uncultured bacterium
CGCTCCCCTCGACGATACCGCGGGCGATGCGCTCGGTGTTGGTGACGAACAGGTCGTCACCGACGATCTGCACGCGGTCGCCGATCCGCTTGACCAGCATCTCCCAGCCCTTCCAGTCGTCCTCGGCGAGGCCGTCCTCGAGGGAGATGATCGGGTACTTGTCGGCCAGCCGCTCGTAGTAGTCGACCATCTGCGCCGCGTTCTTCTTCTGCTTCTCCGCCGCGAGCACATAGGCGCCCTTCTCGTAGAACGAGGACGCCGCCGCGTCGATGGCGATGAAGAACTCCTTGCCCGGCTTGTAGCCTGCGCCCTTGATCGCCTCCATGATCGCCTTGAGCGCCTCCTCGTTCGACGGCAGGTCGGGCGCGAAGCCCCCCTCGTCGCCGACCGCGGTCGCCAGCTTGCGCCCCTTGAGGATCTTCTTCAGCGTGTGGAACACTTCCGACGACCAGCGGATGGCCTCGCGGAAGTTGGGGGCGCCCGTCGGCATGATCATGAATTCCTGGATGTCGACGTTGTTGTCCGCGTGCGCGCCGCCGTTCATGACGTTGAGCATCGGCACCGGCAGTTCGCGCGCCCCGGCACCGCCGAGGTACTTGTACAGCGGCAGCTGCGCCGCCGCCGCCGCCGCCTTGGCCGCCGCCAGCGACACGCCGAGAATGGCGTTGGCGCCGAGTTTCGCCTTGTTCTTGGTGCCGTCGAGCGCGCAGAGCGTCTCGTCGATCAGCACCTGGTCCGTCGCGTCCATGCCGATGACCTCGGGCGCGATCTTCTCGTTGACGTTGCGTACCGCCTTGCGCACGCCCTTGCCGAGGAACCGTCCCTTCTCGTCGTCGCGCAGTTCGACCGCCTCATGCTCGCCGGTCGATGCCCCCGAGGGGACCGCCGCCCGGCCCCAGGCGCCGCTTTCGAGGAAAACCTCGACCTCGACCGTGGGATTGCCGCGCGAATCGATGATCTCGCGGCCGCGTACCGTAGTGATGGTTGACATGTGTTTCTCCGCCTCCTTTAGGCACTCATGCCTGATGTTGCGTAGTGATTACCAGCGGCGCCGGCGGCGTTCCGCCCGCCGCAGTCCCGCCAGGTTTTCCTTCAGTACCGCATTGCCCGGGTCGCGCTTCAGCCCGGCCTGCAGAAACGACAGCGCCTCGCGCCGCTCACCCATCTCGGCGAGCACGCCCGCGAGATTGCAGTAGGCCCGGATGCAGTCCGGGTCGAGCGCGATGGCCCGCTCATAGAATTCCGCCGCGCGACCGAGCGCTCCCTGCGCCCGCAGGTCATTGCCGCGGTTGAACCAGCCGGTGGCGTCATCCGTGTCGTCAGCGGGCGCCACCGCTGCCGCCACGGCTGCCGCGGTCAGTTCCGGGAACGGCAGGTCAATGCCTGCCGGCCCGGGTGGCGGCCCGACGGGAAGTGCCGGTTCCTCAAGCAGCGCGGTCATTTCCCCCGCGTCGGGCGCCGGCAGTTCCGGCAGCGGCTGCGCGAGCAGTTCCTGCGCCGCCCGTTCCGCATCAAACGCGGGGGGCGGCGGCACGGCAGCAACTGCCGGCAGTTCCGGTTCCGACGGCGCCGCTTCCGCGCTCTCCGTCGCTGCCACCGCCGGTGCGGGCGGTTCCGGCAGTTCGAGCAGGCGGTCGAAATCAAACTCCGCCACGGCCGGTGCGTCCGGTACCGCCGGCAGTTCTGCCACGGGGGCGGGTGCGTCGGGCACGGGCAACTGCTCCGGTACCGACGGGGCTGCTTCCGCGCTTTCCGTTGCCGGCGGTTCCGCCAGCCGTTCCTCCGCGGCAGCTGTCGCGGGCGCCGTGTGCTCCGCTTCCGGCAGTGCCGCCGCCAGTTCCGCGTCGAGCCGTTCCGCCACCGGGGCCGACTCGAATCCCGTCCCGAGAAACGCCGGCGTTTCCGCCGCGCTCAGGCCCAGCGAGCGCCAGAGTTCGTCGTCAAGGTCGCCGGCGACAGGCGGGGGGGGCGGCGACGGCAGCGCCGACTCGGGCGTCGCCGCCAGCAGGTCGTCAAGGTCGCGGAACAGGTCGTTCAGCGCGTCCGGTTTGAGCGTCTCGTCGTTTGTCTCCGTCATGCCTCAGTCCGTTCCGGGATACTCGACTTCGCGCTGCAGTTCGACTCCGAACTGCTGTTGCACCCGCGCGGCGGCCTGCACCGCCACCTGCTGCACCTCGGCCGCGCTTGCGCCGCCGAGGTTGATGATGAAATTCGCATGCCCGGCGAAGACCGCCGCCGCGCCGCTGCGCAACCCCTTGCATCCCGCGCGGTCGAGCAGGTCACCCGCCGCCTGCCGCCGGTCGCTCCCCGGTGCCGGGGGGAGGTTGCGGAAGAAACTCCCCGCACACCCGCAATGGGCCGGGTGCTGCGCGAGGCGCCGCGCCCGGTCGTCAAGAATCGCCTGCTGCAACACCTGCGCGTCACCCGGGGCCAGCGCGAACGTCGCGCTGAGCAGCGTGTGGCTGCGGTCCTGCGCGAGGCGCGAGGTGCGGTAGGCGAAGGCGAACCAGTCGCGCCCGACCTCGACGATGCTGCCGTCAGGCGCCAGCAGCCGCGCCGCCTGCAGCCGGTCGCCCATCCCGCAGCCGTAGGCACCCGCATTGCCGCGCACGGCGCCGCCGACGGTACCGTAGATGCCGCCGGCGAATTCGAGCCCGGCCAGGCCCGCCCGCGCCGTCGCCAGCGCGAGGTGCGCGGTGGCCGTGCCCGAAGCCGCGGTCACCGTCGTCCCGTCAATGGTCAGCCCGGCAGTGCGGTCGAGCACCGTCAAACCGCGCCGGCCCGCGTCGTCGAGCAGCACGTTGCTGCCGCCACCC
>CAZWUZ010000385.1:0-2815 GCA_964637655.1 uncultured bacterium
TGCCGATGCCGCCGGCAGCGCAGACGGACACGGATCGCTACCTTTCGCTGATCAGGCCGTACGGGCCGGATACCATCGCGTTGTTCACGGTATCAAAGGACAGCAGGTATGTGGCGGTCGATGCGCGCTACACTGATTCGTGGACGACTTTGTGCGGCTTTGCCTGTCGCGTCCCGGCCGGCGATATGTATCTGATCGCACTCGACACGCCGGTGGCAATCCCGCTGACTGCTGATCATGCCGGCATTTCCCCCTCGTGGTCACCGACAGGTAAGCGCCTGGCATTCATTCAGCGCGGCACGGTAGCAGTTTATGCGCTGCCGGCGAAGCGGTTGAGCCGCCTGTCAGCACTCACCGCGTATCTTCCGGACACGCCAACCAATGAATACGACTATGCGGCATTTTACCCGCCACCGCCACCCCAGTGGTCGCCGAACGGACGTGCCATTGCCGCCATTGCCAGCAACGGCAGATTCGGATGGCTCGTGGTCGCGAACGCTGAAAACGGAAACCTCATGTACACAACGCGGCATCGTGGACGCGAAATCGGCGAAGTATACAGCCTGCGATGGAACCCGGACAATTCGCTCGGTTTTGACGCCGGTAGCGGGACAATCAATGTGCCATTTGCGGCGTTCGGCAATACATAGTACAAACGTGCTGATGACGACAAACGTTTACGGAGAGCATGATGGATAAGCGGCTGCAGCAGGGACTGGTGGTTATCGACGGCGGGTTCGGGACGCTCCTGCAGGCGGCGGGCTTCCCGGCGGGGCACTGCCCCGAGGAGTGGAACCTGTCGCATCCCGACAAGGTCAAGGCCATCCACCGCGATTACGCGGCGGCGGGCGCACTGGTGATGTCGACCAACACCTTCGGGGGAAACCGCGTCAAACCCGCGGAGTCCGGCTGCGAGACGCGCGTGGCGGAGTTCAATGCCGCGGCGGTGCAGTGCGCGAAGCAGGCGGGCGACGCGGTGCTCGTGACGGGCTCCATCGGGCCCACCGGGCGCCTCATGCCCCCCATGGGGGACTTCACCTTCACCGAGGCGGTGGACGTATTCCGCGAGCAGGCATCGGCGCTGGCCGCTGCCGGCGCTGACCTCATCTCGCTGGAGACCTTTGCCGACCTGATGGAGGTACGCGCGGCGTTCATCGGGGCGCGGCGTGCCTGCAATCTTCCCATCATCGTGCAGATGACCTACGATGCCAACGGGCGGACGCTCACGGGCTCGACCCCGCAGGTTATCGCGGGCGCATTTTCCTCGTTGTTCCCGCTGGCGGTCGGCTGCAATTGCGGCATGGGCCCGCAGCAGATGCTCGGCGTGGTGCATGCCTACGCGGCGGCGGCACTCGCGCCCGTGGTCGCGCTGCCCAATGCAGGACTTCCCGAACTGGTTGACGGAAAAACAATGTTCCGCATGAGCCCGGAAGAGTACGCCGAGGGGGCGCTGGAAATCGTCCGCGCGGGGGCGCGCTTCATCGGCGGCTGCTGCGGCACGACGCCGGCGCATATCGTGGCGCTGACGAAGCGACTTGGTGAAGTGCAGTGCCCGCCCGACCCGGCAGCCATCAGCGGGACGGTGGTTGCCTCGCGGCGGCGCGTGGTGGTCTTCGGCACAGGGCATCCGTTCGCGGTTATCGGCGAGCGCATCAACCCGACGGGCAAGCCCGAACTGCAGGAGGCGCTCAAGGCGCAGAAACTGGACATGGTCGCGCATGAGGCACGCGAGCAGGCGCAGCAGGGGGCACACCTGCTCGACGTCAACGTCGGTGCGCCCGGAGTGGACGAGCAGACGGTGCTCCCCGCGGCGGTGGCGGCGGTGGAAGGGGCCATCGACCTGCCGCCCGTCATCGACACGACGAATTACGATGCTTTTGTCGCGGCCCTCGCGCGCTGTCCCGGCAAGCCGCTGGTCAACAGCGTTTCGGCGGAACCCGAGAAACTGGAAAAATGGCTCCCCGTGGTGAAAGAGTTCGGGGCAGCGACCATCGTGCTGGCGCTGCAGGGTAAATCGCTCCCGGCGAATGTGGCAGAGCGGCTCGCGGCGGTGGAAAAGGTCGTCGACAAGGCGCGGGAGCTGCGCCTCCCGCTGCGCGATCTGGTCATCGATGTCCTCGCGCTGACCGTCTCGGCACGGCCTGACGCGGCGCAGCAGGCGCTCGACGCCATCCGCGCGGTCAAGGCGAAATGGCCCGAGGTGAGCACCTCGCTCGGGGTGAGCAATGTCTCGTTCGGGTTGCCCCGGCGCGGTGATGTCAATGCCGCCTTCCTCGCGCAATGTCTTGCGGCGGGGCTCGACGCGGGGATTATCAATCCCGGCGATACGAACCTGATGCGCCTGCTGGCGGGTGCGGAACTGCTGGCGGGACGCGATCAGGGCGCCCGGCGTTTCGTGCGCGCGGTCTCGGCGACCGGCGGCGAGGCGGGAGATGCGGGGTGGACGAAGGCGGCGCGCGCGGTCATCGACGGCGACACGGACGCGGTGGCGCCCGCCATCGACGCGGAACTGGCGCGCGGGCGGCAGCCGCTGGCTGTCATCAACGAGGACCTCATCCCCGCCATTACCGAGGTGGGGGAGAAGTACAACCGCGGCGAGTATTTCCTCCCGCAACTGATGCTGGCGGCGGAAGCGATGCAGCGGGGATTCGCCATCCTCAAACCGCAACTCGGGGCGGCGGACCGGGCGTCGCGCGGCACGGTGGTGCTCGCGACGGTCAAAAACGACATTCACGATATCGGCAAGAATATCGTAAAAGTGATGGTCGAGAACAGCGGCTTTACCGTCATCGACCTGGGCAAGGATGTCAGTGCG
>CAZWUZ010000386.1:0-2792 GCA_964637655.1 uncultured bacterium
CCACATCGCCGGTCAGCACGCCGCCCGTTGCCAGCGCCGCGTAGCCCGCGGTCAGCTGCGGCATGCCGCCACCTCCTCGCGCGCCACGGCCACGTCGCTGAACGGCCGCTTCTCCGTGCCGATAATCTGGTATTCCTCGTGTCCCTTGCCGGCGATCAGCACCGTATCGCCGTCACGCGCCTCACGCACCGCCAGCGCGATTGCCGCCCGCCGGTCGGGTTCCACCCGGTACGGCATGGTCGCGTCCATCCCCGCCACGATCTCCGTGATGATCGCCTGCGGGTCCTCCGTGCGCGGGTTGTCCGACGTCACAATGGCCAGGTCGCTGCCGCGCCCGGCGATCCCCCCCATCAGCGGACGTTTGCTGCGGTCGCGGTCGCCGCCGCAGCCGAACACGGTCAGTACCCGCCCGCGGGTGCACTCGCGCACTGCCGCCACGGCTTTATCCAGCGCGTCAGGAGTGTGCGCGTAATCGACGAGGATGGTGAAGGGCGCCCGCACCGCGACGCGTTCCAGCCGCCCGGCCACCTGCGGCGCCCGCTGCAGGCCGTCGACGATGGCTTTCGCCGGGGCACCGACCGCGTACGCCGCCGCCGCCGCCGCCAGCGCGTTGGCAATATTGTGCCGCGCCAGCAGCGGCAGTTCCAGCACCTGGCGCTCGCCGTCAAGGCGCAGCATGAACCGGCTGCCGCGTGCCGTCAGCGCGATTTCCTCCGCCGCCACCGTCGCCCCGCGCCGGCGCCCGCCGTCGCTGCTGAAGGTGATGATGCGCCCGCCCGCTTCGCCGGCGAGGCGCGCCCCGTAGTCGTCGTCGAGATTGACCACCGCCGCGCTCTCCGGGCCGCGCCGTTGCGCGAATATCCTGCGCTTGGCCGCGAAGTACGTCTCCATGTCATGATGGTAGTCGAGATGGTCGCGCGTCAGGTTGGTAAATACCGCCGCGTCGAGCGGCAGCCCCTCGACCCGCCGCTGGTCGAGCGCGTGCGAGGAGATTTCCATCGCCGCCGTCTGCACCCCCGCCGCCACCGCCTCCTGCAGGAACGCCAGCAGGGTCAGCAGGTCGGGCGTGGTGTTGGGCGCCGGCCGGTCGGTATTGCCGATGCGGTAGGCGATGGTGCCGATCACCGCCGTGCGCCGGCAGCGCGCCGCCTCGATGCTCTCGAGCAGATGCGTGGTCGTCGTTTTGCCGTTGGTGCCGGTGATGCCGATGGTCGTCAGCGCCCGCTCGGGATGGCCGAACCAGCGCGGGGCGATGACCGCCAGCGCCGCCACCGGGTCGTCCGCGATGAGCAGCGCCGGCCAGCCGGCGCCCGCCGCCGCAGCATCGGCGACCAGCGCCGCCACCGCTCCCTGCGCCCGCGCCTGCGCGAGGTACCGGTGCCCGTCGACCCGCGTGCCGCGCAGGCAGACGAAGAGCGTTCCCGCCCGCACCTGCCGGGAATCGGCGGTGAGGTGGCTGATGACGACGCTGCCGTCGCCCTGCAGCGCGCACGGTGCTCCCTGCGCCAGCGCGCCCAGTTGCCTTGTCGTTGCGTCCCCTCCCATGTATCCCCCACGCGGCCTGCGCCGCGGTCCATCGTCAGCCCTGCGTTGTCTCCCGCTCCGGCCGCCCGAGCAGCGCCAGCAACCGGCCCATCAGCGTGCGCGGTGCCGCCGCCACCGCCGGGGCCGGCGCGGCGGTTGCCGCCGGCCGCACGAAGAGCAGCACCACCCGCTGGTCGTCCGGCAGCACCATGCCGAGCTGCGTCGAGGCGACCTGCATGATCCGCTCCGGATTCGCCAGCGCCTGCACTTCGCTCGTCAGCAGGTTCTGCTCGTTTTCGAGCCGCCCCTGCTCCTGCTGCAGTTGCCGGCACTGGTAGCGCAGGTCGTTGTACCTGACCCGCGTATGTACCAGCGCCAGAATCACCAGCAGGACCAGCCCGAGGATGGTCATATAGCCCCCGAGCATCCGGACCCCGCCCGTTGCCGCGCTGTCGTCCACGCGGCTCTGCACGCGTCGCCGCCGTGCCTGTGCCATGTCTCTGCTCCGTCTGCTGCCGTGTCTGGCCTGTCCGTGGCCGTCTGTGTCTCGTGCCGTGTCTGCACTGCCGTGTACGCGCCCCTCCCCGGGGCACGGGCGCCGTCAGGCGCCGCTGTTCATACCTTTTCCGCCACCCGCAACCGCGCGCTGCGCGCGCGCGGGTTCGCGGCAATTTCCGCGTCGTCCGCGTGTTCCGCGCCGCGCGTGATGGCGCGCAGCCAGGGACGCCGCCCGCACCCGCACTGCGCCAGTGCCGGCGGACAGATGCAGCCGCGCGTCCCGTCGCGGAACACCGCCTTGACCGTGCGGTCCTCCAGCGAGTGATACGCAATCACCGCGAGCCGCCCGCCCGGCGCCAGCTTGTCCAGCCAGGCGCGCAGCGCCTCGTCCCAGCCGTCCAGTTCCCCGTTTACCGCGATGCGCAGCGCCTGAAAGACGCGCGCCAGTTCCTTGTCCCGCCGCGGTCCCGCCGGCAACGCCGCCTGCGCTGCTGCCGCCAGTGCTGCCGTGGTGGTCAGCGGCCGCGCCGCCAGCAGCGCCTGCGCCAGCCGCAGCGCGCGCGGCAGTTCACCATACTCGCGCAGCACCCGCGCCAGCTTCTCCGCGTCCGCGCGCTCCAGCCATTGCGCCGCGTTCACTCCCCGCGTCCGGTCGAAACGCATGTCGAGCGGTCCGTCCAGGCGGAACGCGAACCCGCGCGCCGCGTCGTCGAGTTGCCGCGACGACAGTCCCACGTCGAGCAGCACGCCCTGTACCGGCCCGTCGACCG
>CAZWUZ010000387.1:0-2772 GCA_964637655.1 uncultured bacterium
CTACCGCGCCGCGCTGCAGCTCGACCCGGCCCACCCGGAAGTGCTGAACAATCTCGCCTATCTCTACGCGGACCTGGGGGTGCACCTCGACGAGGCGGAGACCATGACCCGCGCGGCGATGCGGGTTGACGCCTTGCGCGAGGGGTACTACCGCGATACGCTCGGCTGGGTGCTGTACCGCAAGGGGAATTACGCCGCCGCGCGTGACGAATTGCAGCGCGCGCTCGCCTACCGCGAGACGGCGGAACGGCATTACCACCTCGGCGTGACGTACCGCGCGCTGGGGCTGCAGGACGACGCGATCCGTCACCTGATGACGGCGCGCACGCTGGCGGCCGGCGGTACGCTGGCCGCGGAAATCACGCGACACCTGGCGGAGCTGCAAAGCCCGCCGGCACGGTGAAACGGAGACGACGATGAAACGGATGGCGACAGCGATGACGATACTCCTGCTGCTGGGACTGACGTTCCCGGCGGTGGCGGACGAGGCGGCGGAGCGGGCGGCGCAGGCGCGCTCGCACTTCTCGCTCGGGGCGAGTCAGCACCGGCGCGGTGATTTCGCGGCGGCGGCGGACGAGTCTCGCACGGCGAGCGTGCGCGCCTACCACATAAACCTCGGCTCTGCGCTGGAATGCGCGGGCGACGCCGGCGGCGCGGCGGCGGCCTACCGCCGCGCGCTGGAACTCTCGCCCAACGCCTCCTTCGTGCTGCAGCGGCTGGGGATGCTGGCCTACCAGGCGAACGACCTGCCCGGCGCGCAGCGCTACCTCGAGCAGGCGCGGACACTGGAGCCGGACAACGGCGAGCATGCCTACAACCTCGCGCTGGTGCACTACCGGCAGCAGCGGTATGACGCGGCGGCGGCGGCGCTGCAGCAGGCGCTGGACAAGGGGTTTGTCAATTACCAGGTGTACTATAATCTCGGGCTGGCGGAGTTCCACCGCGAGCGCCTCGAGGCGGCCATCGCCGCCTACCAGCAGTCGCTGCGCCTCAAGAGCGACGAGCCGATGGTGCACCTCAATCTCGGGCTTGCGTATCGCAAGCAGGGGAACCTCGACGCGGCGGTGCATGAGTACCGCACTGTGCTGCGGCTCGACCCGCGCTCGGTGAGCGCGCACATCAACCTCGGGGTGGTCTACCGCCTGCAGGGGAAGACGGAGCAGGCGGCGGAGGAATACCGCGCCGCGCTGGCGCTCGACCCGCAGAACCGCGCGGCCCAGGAGAATCTCGCGCTGCTCGAACGCGGGCCGGTCATCACGGCGCCCGCCCCGGCCCCGCGGATGGTGGCCGCAGCGCCGGCGGAAACGCGCCCGGCCGCGGTGACGGCCGCGCGCCCGGTGACGCCGGCGGAGACCCGCCCGGTGGCAGCAGCACGCCCGGCAGCGGCAGCGGAAACGCGGCCGGCAGTCACGGTGGCGGCACGCCCGGCAGTGCCGGCGGAAACGCGGACAGCAACCCCGGCACCGGCGGCCGCGACACCGGCGACAGGTCCGGAAACGCTCGACGCGCAGATTGCGCGGCTGCAGGCGGAGGTGACTGCGGCCAACCGGCGTGCGGTCGAATCGCTGCAGTCGGCGCGGCAGGCGCAGCAGCAGATGACGCAGTTGCAGGCGGAACTGCGCGACCCGACCCGCACGGCGGGGATGCCGACGGCGGAGGAACTGGTGCGCGAAAACCTGCGCCTGCGCGAGGAGGTCGCGCAGATGCGCGCGCAGGGGCGCACCGATGCGGGGACGGAACTGGAAACGCTGCGGCGTGATGCGGCGACGGCGCGCGAGCGCGCGGCGGTGCTCAAGGAGAAACTCGATCAGACGCTGCAGGACCTGCAGAACACCTACGGCAGCTACCGCGAGGCGGAGCGGCGCGAACTGACGGCCAACACCGAGGCGGCGGCTAAACTCGACGCGCTGCGCGCGGAACTGGCGCAGGCACAGGCGTCGGCGGCGACTTCGGGCGAGCGCCTGCAGCGGCTCGAACGCGAACTGGAACTGCTGCGCCAGTCCTACGGCGAGAAACTGCGCGTGCTCGACGCACAGGTGCGCGAGACGCAGCAGGATGCCGGGCAGCGCGTGGTCGACCTGCAGGCGGAAATCGCCCGCCTGCAGCAGCAGGCGCAGCGCGAACATGAACTCTACGTCGCCTCGACCGAGCATATCCGCCGGCTCGAAGAGACGGTGCGCGGGCGCTGGTCGCGCCGCGTCAATCTCAACACGGCGACGCGCGAGGAACTGGCGACGGTCCCGGCACTGACCGGTGCGGTCATCGACAATCTCCTCTGGTACCGCCAGAATATCGGGCCGTTCACCAGCGTCGACGAACTGCAGCATGTGCCCGGTCTCGACCGCCGCACCTACCAGGACGCGGTCGACTATGTCGAGGTCGGCTCGCCCGCGGGAGCAGCGCGGTGAGACGGCTGCTGACTGTCGCGCTGCTCGGGGTACTGCTGGCCGCGTTGCCCGCGGCGGCGGATACCGGTGCCGCGGCGGCGGCGGCGGAGAACGCGCGGCTGCTCAACCGCGTGCAGCTCATCGTCGAGCGGGCGCTGGCGGAACAGCGGCGGCTCGAGGGTGAGGCGGAACTCCGCTTCCTGCAGCAGCGCACGGACCATGCCCGGCAGCTGGCGGCACTGCAGGCGGAAAACGACCGCCTGCGGCAGGCCGGCGGCACGCCGGCAGTGACGGCTCCGCCGGCGCCACCGGCGGCCGGCGGCGTGCCGGCGGCGGAACTCGAACAGCAGCTGGCGGCAGTGCATGATGTCGCCGCGCAACTGGC
>CAZWUZ010000388.1:0-2754 GCA_964637655.1 uncultured bacterium
ATTTAATCCGTATGATCGCTCTTGCGATATTGTCAGGAATTGCTACATTAGCACTATATCATTTCCCCCATAAGAAACCGGTCGTTCTTACGCCCATCGGAGAACAATATGGTGTACCAACAATAGACCTTAGGAATGTCAAGTTTAACGAAATGGATACGGATGTTGCGCGTCTAATAAACCCGTTTCGTTTTTACAGTTCACCCCATCCAACCTATGAAGAATTCGTGAAGTATATGATAAATGAGAAGGGTATTCGACTAGACAGGACAATTGCTGATGTAGACCCTATTTTCTACCAAATGTATTTCCTGGGCGCAAGTATTTCTGATCAAAGCGCAGCACTGATCCGCACACTAATTGAGAATGGAGCAAGAGTGAATTGTACTAACGGAGCCGATAAATATACTCCGCTCATGTATGCAACATGGCGAGCGTCCGTCGGGCTGATTGAATACTTGCTTGAACGCGGCGCGGATCCCAATGAATGTACAGTCAATGGAACCACACCGCTAATGTTAGCAACAAAGAGAAAACGATTAGATGTCGCGCGAATCTTGATCGCTGCCGGTGCTAAATTGAATGCCCAAGATAATAATGGTTGGACAGCTATTATGTGGGCGGCATTCGTAAAAGATCAGAATCTCGAGAACTACTACATTGAACAAGGAGCTGATAAAACCGGTGTAGAGCAAGTTCGGCCAATTCCAGGCGGCGATGATTGGGGTAAGCCGCGAGTAATCTGTAATTATCTAAGTCACCCTAGTTTCTAACTTCGCGCTTCTGCGCTTCGCCGCTGGCGCGGCTCGACGCAGAGCGCTAATCGTAGGGGTAGTGATTATTACGCGATCTGTAATCGTCGCTCATCAGTACGTCAGATGCCCCATAAATGCCCCACAAAAATGCCTTTGGCAATATAACCGACTGGCAATAAAGCTTTAGTGATTATTATTGAAGGGGTTCGACTCCCCTCGCCTCCACCACTTACTTTTGCACTTCCAGACAACAACCTCATATGCTCACATGATCCGTTCAGCAAACCGGCATGAGGCCGGGATGGGAGCCGGTAATGGAGCGACCACCCCGCGGCGTGACGACGTAGGTGTTTTCACTCCCCACCAGGCCGATGCCGGGGATGCCCTTCTTCGGTTCCAGCGCGATGACCATGTTCTCTGCCAACGGTTCCTTGAACTTTTCCGCGATGACCGGGTACTCATCAACGTGCAGGCCCGTGCCGTGCCCGAGGAAATTCACCGTGCGGCTGCCGAACCCCATAAAGTTCTCCCTGAACTCCGCGGAGAGCGAGCCCATGACCGTGCGGTATATCTCCTCGGGAATCGCCCCCGGGCGCAACAGCGCCGCCAGCTGCAGTTCCAGTTCCACACACCGGCGATGCGCAGTAACCGCTGCGTCAGGCAACGTACCCTTGAACACATAGGTCATCGTCTTGTCGGTCTGATAACCCTGCCAGCCGCAGCCGATATCGACAAACACCAGGTCGCCCGGGCGCAGTTTTCGCTCCGTGCTGCCGATAACCGGTGCCGCCGCGCAGATACCGCGGCAGCCCCCCGGCCCGTCGAAGGCGGTCGGGTAGAGCGAACTGTCGCCGAAGCCGATCTGCCCGAGCATCGCCTCCACCTGAAACATGCCGAAACGGATCACCCCCTGATGCCCGCGACGGACCAGTTGCGCATAGATTTCCGTCCCGAGTTCCGCTTCACTCATGTTCTCGCGCAGCAGGCGCGGCACTTCCTCTTCGAGCACTTCGCGGTGGATGCCTCCCGCGCGCTCGAGACAGGCAAGCTCATACGCACTTTTCACCGCCCGCGTTTTCGCCATGGCAAGGTCGCAGGAGAGTACGGTGCGCGCGGGGAAATGCTTCTGGAAGCGCTGCAGCATGGCCAGCGGCACCGCCTCCGTCTCGACGTGGATGGTCTCCGGCGTCGCGCCATGCACAGCGGCGGCATCGCGGTAGCTCTGCATCGGCAGAATAGCCGGGAAGAGCGATTCCGCCAGCGCGCGCTCGTGGCTGCGCCGCACGAAGTAGCGCGCGGTGCCGTCACGCGGGATGAGCAGCACCCCGTCCTGCAGCGTGCCGGTGAAGTAGTACTGGCTGATGCGGCTGAAGATAACCGCCAGTTGCCACTGCGGCTGCTCCTGCGTCAGCAGCGCGCGAAACCGCGCCAGTCGCGCGTCGAGTTCCGTCCGCGGCACCCCGTCAGTAGCCATCAATCATCCTCTCCGGACCGGCCGCTCCGGTACCGCTACCCGGCGCGGTGCCGGCGAAACTGAATACAGGAACGTGCGCCGTCCTGAGCGCGTGCCTCCACACCATTGCCGCAGCACAGCCGGACGCCGGGCAGCGTTTCCCGGCCGGCCGCGCGCGCAGGTACCCGGATTACTGCGCCCGCAACTGTTCCGGCACGTTCAGACCGCACGCCGCCGCCATTTCAGCGTCGACCCGCAGTTGCCGCTGGTATCTGCGGCAGGCACCGCTGCCGGACGCCAGCGGTGATAATATAGTCCCCCGCTACTCTCTGCCGGCATTTTATCACGCAGCATGTGTTGCGTCAACAAAAACAACTTTGCCGGTCGTGGTTGTGGTACAATATGGTAATAGCAGGGAGGTAGCCGGTGGGAGAGGAGGACCCGCCGGTGAGTAGGTCGCCACCGAGAACCGCGTTGAAATTGGCGCGGTTGGGGTCGCTGGCGGCCCTCCCCCACACAGCTTGTGTGGGAGGGGGTTGCCCATGG
>CAZWUZ010000389.1:0-2735 GCA_964637655.1 uncultured bacterium
GGTGATGTCGCGCGAGTACTCGGCACGGATGGTGCCGGGCAGCGCCTTCTGCCAGTCCGTGGTCCCCATGACCGCGCGAGCGCGGGCGACAGCGTTGTCCCCCGCCCAGACCATGGCGATGACCGGCCCCGAGGTCATGAAGTTGAGCAGGCGGGGGAGGTAGTACTGCCCGCGGTGCACGGCATAGAACTCCTCCGCCTTCTCCCGCGACAGCTGCTCCATGCGGATGGCGAGCAGGTGCAACCCCTCGCGGGTGAACGCGGTAGCCACCGGGGCAAGCAGGTTGCGGCGCACCCCGTCGGGTTTGAGCAGGATGAGCGTGCGGTCGGTCGCCATCATCAGTGCTCCCCCGGGGGAGGGACGGGCAGCGGCGGCACAGGCGGGCGGGCCGGCGCCGCAGTTTCCGGCGCAGCCGCCGCGGGCGTCACCACACCGCCAGCGGCACGGTAGGCAAGCGCAGTATACACGGCGTTGCCGACGAGGTCAGCGAACTGCCGCCCGATGAGTTTGTCACGCTTGCCGAACGGCTTGCCGTTGACCTTCCCCTTGACCCGCAGCACCCCGATCACCGAACCGTTCGCCGTCAGCGCACTGACCATCGCCGCCCCGGGCTGCGGAGTATCGATAATCGTCGTGCCGCCGTACTCGGCGGCGCTGCCGATTTCCCCCTGCCCGACACGCACGCGCACATCGTTGATCGCCTGCGGCTCGATCATCCCGGCGGCATCATGCCCGATGGTCGCGCGCAGTTCGGTCCCCTGTTCGTCGATGAGGAAGAGCATGACCTCCTGCACCCCGAGCACGCGCACCACGGCGCCCACGGTCTGGTGCAGGATGGCGTCGAGGTCGAAGGTACCCCCGACCTTTTTGGCCAGGTCGATGATGCCGAAGAACTCGTTGCTGTCGAGCGGGGCGTCATCCGCCTTGCGCGCCTCCGCCGCCTGCTGTTTCTTGATTTCCGCCAGCACCTCGGCACGCGTTTTGACCCGCACCTTCTCCTGCAGTTCGAAGGCAAACCGCGCGACCCGCTTGCCGGTAAGGTGATTGCCGACCAGCATGACCACGAGCACGATCACGAACAGGCTGCCGCCCATGCCCAGCGTCCAGCCGAGCAGTTGCCCGCGATAGGCGAGGACATCCTTTTCCCGGAACCCGGCGCGGATCCACCCCTTGCCGGCGGGGAAGGCAAAGTCGAGCAGCACCACCCGCGACGCGGCCAGCGTGTGGGTGCTGCGCACGGTTTCCGCCGGGCGCTCGGTACGTTCCTCCAGAAATCGGCTCAGCCCGGTGCGGTCATTGCCGCTCGCCACCACGGTCTGATCGACATGGGTGTGCACTTCCATATTGCGCTGGTCGTAGACGTACAGGTAGGTCAGGCCGAACGGTGCGGCGGTCTTCTGCAGCACACCGGCATAGTGGCGAATCAGCGTCCGGTTGCGGGTATAATCGTTCAGCTGCCGGTCGAGTCCGCCGGTCATGAACCCGGGCAGTGCTTCGCAGGTACGGGTGATGACCAGGTCAGCCACCGCGCGATCGGCAGCGACATAGAGCCCACCCGACAGCAGTGCCACCCCGAGCAGTACCGCGCCCAGCAGGGCGAACTGCAACCGCCCCAGTTTCACCTCCATGCCCGGCTCCTCAACCGTCCGCGCCGCGTCAGCGGATCTCCGTGTACTGCGTCAGGGTCGTAACGTCGTCCGCGGTTAGATACGGCACGTTACGGTACTGCTGCGGCGAAGTGAACTCGCCGTAGGTGTAGCGGTAGGCGATGATCATCTTCGCCTTGAGCGCGTCGATGCCCGGGAGGCGGTTGAGGTCCTCCGCCGCCGCGGCATTGATATCGAGCCGGGCAGCAGCGCTGCCGCCAAGCGTGCGGCTGCTCTGCGCCCCCGAAGACGCCGGCAGGTTGGGCATCATCTGCAGCCCGTTGTCCTCCTCCGCCGGGGCCGTCCCCTGCGGCACCGGGGTTACCGGCACGTTGGGCATCAGCATGATGCCGTTGTCCTCACCGGACGCCCCGACCGTCACCTGGTCCTTGACCCGCAGGTACATCTCCGGGGTGACGCCGTAGACCTTTTTGAGGTCCTCGACCGACGTGAACGCCCCGTAACGGTTGCGGTAGGCGATGACGAGGCGCGCCCCCATCTCGTCGAAGCCGACATTGCGCAGCTGGTCGACCGTCGCGGTGTTGAGGTTGAGCAGCCCGGATACCGGGGCCACCGTCACCGGCGGCGGCGTGACCGTCGTGGTGGTCGTATTCGGACGCACCGTCGGGACGGGCGCACTGATGCCCGGCAGCGCCGGGGCCGGCGGTGCCGCTACCGTCACCGCCGCGTCCTCGCGCACGACATTGCCGATGTGGATGATGTCCGCCAGGTAGGCGTCGTAGGTCTCCGCCGGGTAGCCAAGCTGGGCAAAGACGCGCCGCACCGTTTCATAGTCGGTAAAGGTCCCGTGCTGCTGCCGCCAGGTGACAATCCCCTGCGCAATGGGGAGCGTGACCCCCTTGAGGTTGCGCAGCCCCTCGAGCGAGACCATGTTGATCTTCACCTGGTGTTCGAGGCGGTAGACAATGGCGTCAAAGGTGCGGTCGTCGATGCCCGGCACGAACTTGAGTTCCTCGAGCGACTGGTACGGCCCGTACAGCTCGCGGTGCTTGATGATGCGCGAGGCGAGCACCCCGGCGCGCTGCGGGTCGTCCTGCGGCTGCGCGGCGCGGCGCGCGCCGAGCGGCG
>CAZWUZ010000390.1:0-2727 GCA_964637655.1 uncultured bacterium
TGAGGATGCCGTAAAACGGCCCGTAGGAAAAGTTTGTTAATTAGTTAACACCCGTCCCCGCAGTTTAGCGGCGGAACAGGAAGAGGGTGGAGGTAGGCAGCTCGCCGTCGCGGCATTCACGGCGGGTGACGATGGCATAGCCGAGCGCGGCGGCGGCGGCAGCCACCTGTTCATCACGGTGATACTTCGCGCGGATGATGATGTCGCCGCTGCCGGTATCGAGACGCTCCGCCCGGTGCTCCGCGAGGTTGTTGAGCAGCAGGTGCCCGCCGGGTTGCAGCACCGGGTAGAGCGCGCGCAGCAGCGTGTCCGGTTCGGGCAGATGCACGAGCAGAAACAGGGCGAGACAGACCGTGATACTGCCGGAACGCAGCGGCAACGCAGCCGCCTCCGCCTGCACCAGCGGCGCGGTCACACCGCGCGCGCGACCGGCGCGCAGCATCCCGCCCGAAATATCGAGCCCGAGCAGACACGGATGGCGGCGCTGCAGGCGGCGCAGGACGCGCCCGTCGCCGCAGCCGAGGTCAAGCACCAGGTCGTCTGGACGCAATCCGCCCAGCAGCGGCTGCAGCAGGGCGTGCAGCGGCTCCCAGTCGAATGAATCGAGATGGGCGTGATCATCCTTGTAGCGGGCGGCGTAGCGGTCATACCCCGACCGCGCGTCATGGCGCGTGCTGACCCGCGGCGGCTTGCGCATCGCGATGGAAACTACGCGTTGAACAGCTGCTTGACGCTCGGGTTCTGCCGGTCAGCTTCGCTCGCCTCGAACAGCTGCTTGCGGCGATAGCCGATAAGCCCCGCCAGCAGGTTGGTCGGGAACATCTCCACCGTGTTGTTATAATCGGTCACCGCGGCGTTATACCCGGTGCGGGCGCCGGCGATCTCCCCTTCCACGGCGCGCAGTTCCTGCTGCAGCTGCATGACATTCTGGTTTGCCTTGAGGTCCGGATAGCGCTCGACCGCCACCATGATGCCGCCGATGGCCCGCCCGAGCTTGTTCTCCACGGCCACCCGCTCATCACCCGAAAGGTTGCCGGACGTCGCCTGCGCGCGCAGCGCGGTGACTTCGGTGAGCAGCCCCTTTTCGTGCTGCATATACTGCTGCACGCTGGCGACCAGGTTGGGGATGAGGTCACAACGTTTCTTGAGCACCACGTCGATGCCGGCGAACAGGTTCTCGACCATGTTCTTTTTGCCCACCAGCAGGTTGTACATCCGTACCCCAACCACCGCGATGACGGCCAGCACGGCCAGCAACAGCACCGCCACCGCCAGCACCGCCACGATGCCCAGACCACCCATACCGACTGCCATGCCGCACCTCCGCCTGTGATTGGTAGGGCATAGGATACCCGACTTCACCGGCCCCGTCAATCTGCCGGCCCTGCGGGTGCCCGCAGGCACTTGTGTTTTCTTTACCAATGTGCTATGCTAACCTAATTGTAGTGGTTCGGCGCACTCCACCCGTATGCTGAGGGTCGATGTTCAGACGCCCGTGCCGGAACAGGGGAGATTGATGGCCGCGGGATTACCGCCGTTACAACTCGGTGACCTCACCATACCCGTCCCGATCATCCAGGGTGGCATGGGGGTCATGGTCTCCACCGCACCGCTCGCTGCCGCTGTTGCCAATTGCGGCGGCGCGGGGACCATCGCCAGCGTCGGGCTCGGGCTCGGAACGGACGAGAACGAAATCGCCTTTGTCGATGCCTCGCGCCACGGGCTGCAGCGGGAAATCCGCGCGGCGCGCGCGCTGACCGCCGGCACTATCGGCATCAACATCCTCTGCGCGGTGAGCAATTACGACGACCTCGTGCAGGCCGCGGCGCAGGAAGACATCAACTTCATCATCTCGGGTGCCGGGCTGCCGCTCAAACTCCCCGCGCTCACCGCCGCCAACCCGAAAATCAAACTTATCCCCATCGTTTCCTCGGGACGCGCCCTGTCGCTCATTGTCAAGACCTGGCGCAGCCGCTATGACCGCTGGCCTGACGCCGTCGTGGTCGAAGGGCCGCTGGCCGGCGGGCATCTCGGGTTCCGCTTCGACACGCCCGGCGAGTACCAGGCCAACTCGCTCGAGGCCCTGACCAGGGAAGTGCTGCAGGCGGCCGCCGCGGCGACCGCCGGGACGAATGCGACCATCCCGGTTATCGCTGCGGGAGGCATCTACACGGGGGCGGACATCGCCCGCTACCTGCAGCTGGGCGCGGCCGGAGTGCAGATCGCGACGCGGTTTGTCACCACGGACGAATGTGCCATCGACCAGAAGTTCAAGGACCTGTACCTGAAAGCAAAGGCCGACGATGTCATCATCATCGAGAGTCCGGTCGGCATGCCGGGACGCGCGCTGCGCACCGCGTTCACCGAGAAACTGGCGCGGGGCGAACGCGAACCGATCCGCTGCCGCTACCGCTGTCTGAAGACCTGCGACCCGAAGGTCGCTCCCTATTGCATCGCGCGGGCGCTGCTCAACGCGGTACAGGGTGATCTCGACAACGCGGTGGTCTTTGCCGGGCAGAACGTGTCGCGCGTCGACCGCATCATGCCGGTGCGCGAACTGATGGACGAACTGGTGCGCGAGGCGGTTGCCGCGCGGAGCAGCGCTTCATAACGTAGTCCCTATCACATTGGCATGGGAGGGATGCCGATGCACATCAGCCGATTCGGAAAAATGTGTCTGCTAACCACGCTGGGCGTCATGTGTGCCGCGCTGGTGGCCATTGCCGT
>CAZWUZ010000391.1:0-2716 GCA_964637655.1 uncultured bacterium
ACGGATGCACCAGTTCCTCCTGATGGGGATTGATGAGCAGGACTACCGGCGGTGACAGTGCCGCCGCTGCTGCCGCGACCGCGTGCGCCACCCGGTCACGGTCGGCGCGGGTGCTGCCATCGATCTGGCTCGGGGGCTGCGTGGTCAGCAGCACGAGACGACTGCCGTCGGGCACACCAAGCGCGTGCCGCACCTCCGCCGCCCGTGCCTGCAGGCGCGCCCGCTGTGCCTCCCAGCCGTCGTAGCGCGCGATGCCGGTGACCCTGATGCTCTCCGTCGCACATCCCGCTGCGACCAGCATGGCGCGCATCGCCTCGCCCATAACCGTCGTGCGGTCGCACGGCAGGTGGAGGCGGAGTCGCGGCGGACGCCCCTCCCGCGGCGGTTCAATCGCGTGCAGCGACGCAGTGACGGGGTAGACCGTGGGTTGCACGTTGTGCTGCACCACAGTCGGCACACCCGCCATGCGGGCGACGTCGACCAGCAGGCGCTCGCGCCAGTTGTTGTCCAGCGACAGGAGCAACACTGCCGGGCGCTCTCGCGCGACCACCGCCTCGTACAGCGCCGCGTAGCGCAACGCCGCGAGCGCCAGCGGGCCGCAGGTGAAACGGTCGTGGCGCAGCATCGCAGCAGCCACACCGTAGTCGGCGTAATGCGCGCGTCGTGCCGCGTCGATGTCCGGTTCCGCCAGCAGGGCCTGCCAGCGCCGCCAGCGTGCCTGCGCGCGGTGGTCGCAGCGCGGCTGCCAGTAGTCCTGCCACGCCATCACCCGGACACAGTCGCCCAGCAGGCGTGTGATCTCAGGCGCCACCTCGGGCAGCGGGGCGATGAGTACCAGGTCGTAGCATCCCGCCTCCGCCAGCAGGCGCACCACCGGTGCCTGGTAGCGCAGCCCGCCGAGATTGAGCCCGTGCAGGGGCAGGATGATGGACCGCGTTCCCGGGCGCGGACGGTTGCCCGTTGCCGGCACGCGCTCGAACTCAGTGCGGATGCTCCGCCGCCGGTGCCACGCTTCGAGTCCGTCGAGCAGCGCCTGCAGGCGCGCCGGCAGCAGCGGGAGCGTCGTCGTGCCGTCGCTGATGTCCGCATGCGCCCCGTCGGCATACAGCCGTGACCCGGGGTGCTGCTGCCGCAGGTGGTCGCGCACGCGCACGCGCTGCAGCAGCGTCTCGGCATACCGCACCCGCTCATGTTCAAGGGCGTCAGGCAGGGCCATACCGTCGAGACGCAGGCGCGCGCAGCGCTCTTCTGCACCCGTCCGCTTGTACCAGCCGCAGGCCAGGTCGGCCGCCGTCGCGGTCAGGTCAGTGAAACGACCCGGGGCATGGCACGCCGTCAGCGGCAGAAATCCGGTACCGGCAGGAAGCCCGGCCGGGTCATCACCGACCGCGAGCACCTCATCCCCCCGGTGCAGCCAGTGCCGGATACGCGCGACAGCAATGCGCGTTTCCAGCATGCGCCGCCACGCGGCGAGGCCGCTGCCGCCACGGCCGAAGGTCCGGGCCGCGCGGTAGAGTACCAGTCGCTTCATGCCGCAGACCTCCGCATGAGCCCCGCCGCCAGCGTGCGCAATTCGTCGAGCACCCCGTACCGGCGCTGTGCCAGCCAGAGCAGCGGCAGCAGCAGCAGCCCGTAGACCACCAGCGCCACAACCGCAGCCAGCAGTCCGCTGCCGGTCAGCTGTTCCGCCAGCACCGCCGCCGCCGCGCAGTAGGCGGTACCGCCCAGCACCGCCGCGATGAGCATGGCGCTTTCACCCGCCGCCGCCCGGCAGAGGCGCAGGCCGAGCAGCAACCCGCCCGCGGCATAGACGGCATACGAGAGTACCGTCACCAGCGCCACCCCGGTAATGCCCCAGCCGCGTTGCAGCAGCGTCAGGTTGCAGGCGAGATTCAGCAGCAGCACCGCCACCTGCAGGGCGATGATGCGCGTGAAGGCCTTGCAGCCGGCAAAGACATACCCGACAGCGGTGACGGCGGCATTGAAGGCGGTGTACCAGACCAGCAGACGCATCGCGGAGAGCCCGTCGAGGTAGCGCGGCAGGTACAGGGTCAGCAGGGGAGGAAAGGCCAGGAACGCGACGCCGCTGCCGACAGCGGCAAGCCCGGTCAGCAGCACGACCGGCTTGCGCACGTAGCGCAACAGATCGCGTTCCTGTTCCGGCCGTCCCGCCTCGCGATAAATGCGCGGCGCCAGCGCATGCCCGACCGTGTACGGCACCATCATCATCAGTGCGCTGAAGCTCACCCCGAGCCCGTACAACCCCGTTTCGCGGAACCCGGGATACCACCACTTGATGAGCATGAGGTCGATGTCGAAGATCAGCGTGCCGAGCACCGTCAGCACGGTGACCGGAATGCCCAGCCGGACCAGCGTACGCAGTGCGTTGCGGTCGATGCCCCATCCCGGACGGTACGGGTCGTGACGACGGGTCCACCAGAGTGCCAGCAGTTCACCGAACACCAGCCCGGCAAACACCGCGTACAGGCCGAACCAGGCGGCACCCCCGACTGCCAGCGCGGTGAAGGCGAGCGCATAGACCGCGTCCTGCTGGCTGCGCAGACGGAAGTTCAGCTCGACCCGCAGACGCCCGGCATAGAAATGCAGCAGGTTCTGCAGCACCACGACGACGGCGAAAACCAGCAGCCCGGTGCGCACCATCGGGTCGTCCGCCAGAGGGATGAGCGCCACCATACCGAGGGCGAAGACCATGGAC
>CAZWUZ010000392.1:0-2702 GCA_964637655.1 uncultured bacterium
CCCCTCGAGCTGATACTCGACCGGGTCCTCGATGGTGATGAGTTTGCGGTCGGGCCGGTTGATCTCGTGCAGGGCGGAATAGAGCGTGGTCGTCTTGCCCGACCCGGTCGGCCCGGTGACGAGCAGAATGCCGTTGGGCTTGCGAATGATCTCGTCGAAGGTGCGCTTGTTATCGTCGATGAACCCGACCTGTTCGAGGCCGAGCGACACCGCCGACTTGTCGAGGATGCGCATGACAAAACTTTCGCCGTAGAGCGAGGGCAGCGCGCTGACGCGGAAGTCGATTTCCTTGCCCATGATCTTCTTGCGGATGCGCCCGTCCTGCGGGACGCGGTGCTCGGCGATATCCATGCCCGAGAGGATTTTCATGCGCGAGAGGATGGCACCCTGGAACTTCTTGGGCGGCGGCGGGTAGATGTGGCAGACCCCGTCAATGCGGTAGCGCAGGCGGCATTCCTTTTCGAAAGGCTCGAAGTGGATGTCGGAGGCGCGGTCCTTGAGGCAGGTCATCAGCATCATGTTGACCAGCTTGATGATGGGCGCGGCGTTGGCCATTTCCTCGTCGCTGCCAGCCGCCTCCTTGCTCACCAGTTCGACATCCTCCTCGCCCAGGCCGGCGAGCATGTCGGCAATCGACTCCGCCGTCGCCCCGTACTGCTCGGTGATCTTCTCCTGCAGCACCCGCGGGTTGGTAACCACCGGGGCAACGCTCGCCTCGCACAGCTTGCTCAGATCGTCGACGGAACGGAGATCGAACGGGTCGAGCATCGCCAGCTTGAGGAAGATGCCCTGGCGCTCGAGCGGCAGCACCATGTACTGCAGCGCGGTATTGGCATCGAGCGTCTGCACCATCTCCGGATTGAGAATGAACTCACGCAAGTCGACATACTCCATGCCGACCCCGTCGGCAAAGGTCTGCCAGACCGTTTCCTCCTCCGCGTATTCCAGTTCGACCAGGGTGGCGACGAAGTCCTTGTCGCGGACCTCCATCTCCATGACGATCTGCGCCGCCTGCTCTTCGGTGATCAGTTCGCGGTCGAGCAGGACCTTGCGGATCTGTTCGTATTCCTGCGGATCAGCGGCCATGATCATGCACCCCCCGATGCCGGCGGCGCGGACTCGGCGGCGCGCGCGAGGGGGGTGCCGGCCAGCGAGGTCGGTGCCACGCGCAGCACCTCCTCCACCGTGGTCACCCCGGCAATAATTTTCTGCCAGCCGTCCTCGACCATGGTCATCATTCCCTGTTCCACCGCCTTGGCGTAGATGACATTGGAAGGCATCTTGTTGACCACCAGTTCCATAACCTCGTCGGTCATCTCCAGCAGTTCAAACAGCCCGAGCCGCCCGCGATACCCCGTCTTGACGCAGTGCGTGCACCCCTTGCCATGGTAGAACGTCACCCCGCGACGCAGGGCCTCGGTCGCCCCGAGTTTGCGCAGGTCGTCAGCATCCGGTTCGTACGGTTCCTTGCACTCGGGACAGATGGTGCGCACCAGGCGCTGGGCACAGATGGCGCGCACGGTCGAGGTGAGCAGGAAGGGCTCGACCCCCATGTCGATAAGGCGGGTGACGCCGCCGGCGGCGTCGTTGGTGTGCGTCGTCGACAGCACCAGGTGCCCGGTAAGCGCCGACTGTACGGCGATTTCCGCCGTCTCGACGTCACGAATCTCCCCGATGAGGATGATGTCCGGGTCCTGGCGCAGGATCGAGCGCAGGGCGGCGGCAAAGGTCATGCCGATCTTCTCGTTCACCGGGCACTGCACCAGCCCGTTGACCTCGTACTCGACGGGGTCCTCGACGGTGATAATCTTGTCGTCCGTGCTGTTGATCTCGAGGATACCGGCATAGAGCGTCGAGGTCTTGCCGCAGCCCGTCGGCCCGGTGATGAGCACCACCCCGTTCGGGTTTTCCAGCTGCTTGCGGAAGCGCTCCTCGACCGGTTTCTGCATGCCCAGCTGGTCGACCTTGAGCATGATCGAGCCGCGGTCGAGCAACCGCAGCACCACCGACTCGCCGTACATGGTCGGCAGGGTCGAGACGCGCATGTCGACCTCGCGCCCGCCCATCTTGAGGCGGATGCGTCCGTCCTGCGGCAGGCGGTTCTCGGCGATGTTGAGGTTGGCCATAACCTTGACGCGTGAGGGGATGCCCGCCCAGAGGTTGCGCGGCGGCGACGGCACCTGCTGCAGGACGCCGTCGATACGCTCGCGGATCTGCAGGATTTTCTCGAACGGCTCGATGTGGATGTCAGAGGCGCGGTCCTTGAGTCCCTGCAGGATGACCGCGTTGACATACTTGATCACCGGGGTGTCCTGCGCCGCCTGTTCGGCGCTGGTGGCGAGCCCGCTCCCCGGCGTGTCGGTATCCGCGACCATGATGTCGTCTTCGCTGAGGTCGCCGATGGTCGCTTCGAGCGATTCGAGCGAGGCATACAACTGGTCCTGCAGCGCGGTAATCTCGTTTTCCGGGGCGATGACCGGCTCGATGTAGGTGCCAAGCATCAGCGACATGCTGTCGAGGATGGCGATATCGAGCGGGTCGGCGACAGCGACAGTGATCTTGTCCTCGGTATGCTCGATGGGCAGGATTTTGTGTTTGCGCGCCACCTTGTCGGGGATGAGCTTGACCATCTGCTCGGTGATCTGGTAATCCGCCAGGCGCACGTAGGGGATGCCGAGCTGCGCCGAGAGCGCGGCGGCGAT
>CAZWUZ010000393.1:0-2694 GCA_964637655.1 uncultured bacterium
TTGACGTCCTGCACGAACTTGTTGGCGGCGGACCACTCGACGAAGACCCACTTCTCGAGCTTCTCCAGCAGCCCGTCGGCGTTCTCGAACCGGCGGAAGTAGTCGAGCAGCTTCATCACGCGCGGGCGCAGCGCCTCGACCGTCGCGCGGTCGCCGCTGCGGGCGCGCAGCATGCCCTCGCGCCGCCACAGATCGGCGTCACGCGGGCGCAGCGCCTGCGCCCGCGCCAGCGCCTGCAGCGCGACGGGCACATCGCCCGACGCCGCGCACGCTTCCGCGAGACGGGTATACCCTGCCACCGCGTAGGGGTCAAGTTGCACGGCGCGTTCGAGGGAGCGGCGGGCGGCGGCGTAGTCGCGCGCGGTCAGTGCCATGATCCCCGCCGCGCGATGTGCCACCGCGCTGCTGCCATCCGCCGCCAGCGCCGCGCGGACAGGGGTGGCAGCCGCCGGGTCGCCCGCCTCGGCCAGCAGCAGGCCGAGCCGCGCCTGCGCGGCCGCATCGGCGGCGTTCTGCGCCACCGCGCTCCGCAACTCCGCCAGCGCCGCCGCGTTCATGCCCTGCGCCGCATAGGCCTCGCCGAGCAGGGCGCGCGGCTGCTGCGCGGGCGGGGCAAGGCGCACCGCCTCGCGCAGGTCGCGCACCGCCGCGGCAACATCACCCCGCCGCAGGTGCAGCCGCCCGCGCCGCTCATAGCCCGTCCACTGCGCCGGTGCATGCGCGAGGAGCGCATCATAGGCGCGCTGCGCCCCGTCAGCATCGTTCACCCGCAAACAGGCATCACCCTGTGCGGCATACGCGCGCTGCGTCAGCGCCTCTCCCGCCGCGGCCGCGACGGTGCCGCGCAGTTGCGCCGCCGCCTGCAACGCGCCCGGATAGTCGCCCGCCGCGAGACAGGCGGTCGCCAGCGCCTGCACTGTTTCCGGGCGCGGCTGCAGGGTTGCTGCCCGGGTCAGTGCGGACGCCGCCGCCGCCGGGTCGCCAAGGGTGCCGTAGAGCAGGCCGAGATTATGCCAGGCCGCGGCGTTATCCGGTGCCGCCCGCAGCAGCGCCGCGTAGGCGCGCAACGCGCCGGCCGGATCGTTCCGCCGCCGGCAGAGCTCAGCGAACCCCTGCGCCGCGGCCGCGTTGCCCGGGTCGGCCGCCAGCACCCGCTGATAGTCAGCCAGCGCGCCGCCGAAATCACCTGACCGCTCGCGCTGTGCCGCCGCCAGCAGGCGCGCGTCACTGCTGTTCGGGTCGTCCGCCAGCCACTGCCCGCAATAAAGGAGCGCGCTGCGCGCGTCGCCGCTTGCCGACGCGGCCCGGGCCAGCGCCGCATAGGCGGCGGTATCGCGCTCGCCGGCCGTGAGGGCGGCGCGATATTCCGCCAGCGCTGCCGCCTGCTCCCCGCTCCCCGCCAATGCCTGCGCGCGGCGGATCCGCACCGGTTGTGCGCCGCCGCGCGCGCCGTAGTCCTGCAGCGCGGTAAGCGCTTCCGTCCATGCGCCGGCCGCCGCCAGCGCGTCAGCCAGCAGCAGGCAGGGTGCCGCCAGCGCGGCATCAGCCGCAACCGCCCGCGCCGCATACTGCCGCGTCGTCGTTGTCTCACCTTCCTGCCACGCGCGCGCCGCCAGCTGCGTCAGCAGTTCCGCCTCCGCCCGGCGCAGCCGCGCGTCAGCGGGAAACTGCGTCCGCGCCGACGCCAGCAGCGCCAGCGCCGCCTCCTCCTCGCCCGCACCGGCGTGCAGCAGCGCGCGCAGGCGCAACACGTCGGCACTCGCGCGGCCGGCCGCCAGAAACGGTTCCAGTGCCGCCAGTGCCGCGACCGTGTCGCCGGCACTGCGCTGCAGCGCCGCCAGCAGGCAGGCCGCCGTCGCTGTCGCCGGACGCACCGCGCGCACCGTTTCCGCCCATGCTGCCGGTGCCTGTCCCGGGTGCAGGCGCGCATCACACAACGCCCCGGCATACGCCGCCTCGATGAAGTCCGGCTGGCGCTGCAGTGCCTCCCGGAACGCCGCACGCGCGTCAGCAATGCGCCCGTCACTCCATGCGGCCACCCCCAGCCAGTAGCGCGGCAACGCGGTCTCCGGGCGGGCAACGGCAAGGGCGCGCCAGTACGGACGGGCAGCCGCATACTGCCGGCGCTCCGTGAGCAGCCCGGCCAGACCGAACAGCGCGCGCCAGTCATCACCCGCCTGCACCAGCCGCTGCCGGTAGGACTGTTCCGCGAGGATGCGATTGCCCGCGCGCGCCGCCACCTGCGCGCGCCGCACGAGGTAGCGCGGGTCGGCACCCGCGGCAAAGGCCTGCGCGTAGAGCTGCAGCGCCAGCGGCAGGTTGCCGCCGGCGCGGGCCAGTTCCGCCTGCCAGAGCAGCGCGGCACCGCGCAGCGCCCCGCGCCCGGTGGCCGCCGCGGCAAACGCCGCCGCCGCGGCGTCCCAGGCACGCTGCCGCACGTGCAGGATACCCTGCTGATAGTGCAGCCAGGCATCGTCCGGATGCTCAGCCAGCGCCGCCGGTACTACCTGCGCCAGCGCCGTCTCGTTCTGCTGCTGCCGGTACAGGCGCGCCAGCCGCAGCGCGCGCCCCGGCGTCGCCACCGGCAGGCGCTGCAGCAGCGCCGCAGCGGCACTGTCGCTGCCGGTCCGCAGGAACGCATCGGCGCCCGCCAGCAGCAGGCGCGGGCTTGCGCCCCGCCGTGCCGCAGCCCGC
>CAZWUZ010000394.1:0-2669 GCA_964637655.1 uncultured bacterium
TCGTAGGAGCGCAAAACGATTTCCCCCTGCTCGCAGCGCACGGTGGAGAATTCGATGCGCTCGGTGACCATCAGCGCGGCGCGCCCGACGGTGAGCTGCACATGCGGGTGGATGAAGGTCTGCACCGCGATTTTGCCGTCGACCATGCTGTCGAGCATCTCGGCGCGCAGGGTGTCGACCTCCTGCCCGAGCGCCCCGACCTTATCCTTGAGCCGCGCCCCGACCTGGTTGAGTTCCTGCAGCATCGCCTCGCGCTCCGGCGGCAGTTTCCCGCCCGCCTGACGGATCTTGAGCAGCCCCTTGAGCCCGAGCACCACCTTGTTGAGCAGCAGCGACTGGCGGCTCAGTTCCTCCTCCGCCTGGCGGATGCGGTCGCGCAGGCGGAGCTGCATGCCGACCTCGAGCACCGTGGCGGCACCGCCGACAGCCCCGATCTCCTTGGCGTAGATGGCGCGCCCGGCGCGGATGGTGCCGCCGACGAGCACCGCCTTCTTCCCGGTCAGCGCGACGGTATGCGCGGCATCAACGCGGCTGTGCAGGATGGCCTCGCTGACAACGACATGCCGCCCGGCGCTGAGCCGCGCGTTCTCGACGAACTTCGCCTGGATGTCGATGCCGGCACGCACCGTCCCCTGCTCCTTGCCGAGAATGCCGCCGCGCACCTGCACGCTTCCCTCGCACTCGACCGTCGCCATGCCGATACTGCCGTGCACGACGACATCCTGCGAGGCGCGCACGCTGAAGTTGTCGACGATGCTGCCGCGCACGATCACCGTGCCGAGGAACGAGATGTTGCCGACGGCGAAATTGACGTCGCCGGGGATTTCGAGCACCGGCTCGACACTGAGCGTCGGCGCCTTGTACCTGACCTGTCCGTCGATGCCGGCAACACAGGTGACCCCGTCGTCGAGCTGCATGACATTTTTCCCCGCCACCAGCACAACTTCCCTGGCCGGCTTCGGATCGATGACCCGCCCGTGCACGTCCTGCCCGGCCACCCCCTCCTCTTTCGGCACCTTGACCGCCAGCACCTGCTGCGCGGCGACGCTCTCGATGAGGTTGAGTTCGTGGAAGTCGGCGTGGTCCTGCGCGTCGATTTTCGGGCGCGCGCGGCGCGTCAGTTCGACCTTGAACTCGATGCGCGCGTCGCGGCTGGCGCGCCCGGGAATCCCCTGCGCGACGATGTGCACGTCGAAGTAGCGCTTTTCCTCGACGATGGCCTTCACCTTGGCCTTATCGATGCCGCTGGTGACGTTCGCCTGCCGCAGCGCCGCCTCCACCTGTTCAATGGTCACCTCGGGACCGCCGTTGGCAGGCGGCAGCACGGTCAGGGTTGCCGTCATGTGGTCGTCGTCAAGTTCCACCCGCACGCGCGCCGGCTGCGGGCGCAGCTCAGCCGCGGTCGCCGGCGCCGAGGCGGGGTCATCAGGCAGCAGCCCGGACGCCGCCGGCAGGGCGGCAGCCGACTCGGCCGCGACTTCCGGCGGCGGCTGCCCCCTGCGGAAAACGCGGCAGCGACAGGGGATGGCCGCGCCCCCGAGCAGCGCCGGCACCCCCTCCTCGATGACCCGGTGTTCGAGCTTCTCACGCCCGACATGCAGCAGCATGGCCGCACGCGTGAGGCAGGCCTCGGGCGTTGCCGCCTCGACCACCGCGTGCTGCGGGCCGAGGATGGCTTCGTTCGGCGACAATTTCGTCATGCCGCGCGCCGCCTTCGGGTTGGTCGCCACGTTGCCTGCTCCACCAGTATCAGTATCGGCATACACCAAGATGCTATTTAGTTATGAAGCAAGGATGGTGCCATTTAAACAAAAGACACTACCGCTTATGAAACAGAACGATATGAAATCGATACAAAATGTGGGGTGACAATTCTACAGGGAAGAAACTACTCGTTCATCGGCCCGGTAAAGGCATCGATGTTTTTCTGCAGGATGGTGCGCAGGCGCAGCATCGCCTTGGTATGCAGTTGCGAGACGCGTGATTCGGTAACCCCGAGCACTTCGCCGATTTCCTTGAGCGTCAGTTCCTCGTAATAGTAGAGGTAGACGACCTGCTGTTCCTTCTCGGGGAGCTGGCGCACCCCTTCGGCCAGCACACGTTTCATGTCCTCGCGTTCGAGGTGGCGGTCGGGGGTGTTTTCCGCGGGCCCCTCGAGCGAATCGAGCACGGTGGTCTCATCGTCGTCGGGTCCGCCGCTGTGCGGGCTGTCCATCGACAGGACGGTGGTCCCGCTGATGCTGAGCACCTGGGCGTTGAACTCGTCAAGCGACAGGTTGAGATGGGCCGCAACCTCCTGGTCGGTGGGCGAATGCCCGAGCTGATTTTCCAGTTCGAGGTAGGCGCGGCTGAGCTGGCGCGCGCGCTGATGCACGGTGCGCGGGATCCAGTCGAAGGCGCGCAGTTCGTCGAGGATGGCGCCGCGGATGCGGGTCGAGGCATAGGTGCGGAACTTGACCTCGCGGGCCGGGTCGAACTTGTCGATGGCGTCGATGAGCCCGAGCACCCCGTAGCCGATGAGGTCGTCCTCCTCGACGCTGGGGGGCATGGAGATGGCCAGGCGTCCGGCGAGATACTTGACCAGCGGGGCATAGAGTTCGATGAGGCGGTTGCGCAGCGCGAGCGCTTTCGTCGCGCGATACTCGCGCCACAGCTGTTCTTCGCCGGTG
>CAZWUZ010000395.1:0-2660 GCA_964637655.1 uncultured bacterium
CTCGAACTGCAGCTGCCGCGGACGCATGCCCGCCGGCACCTCGCTGACCACTTCGACGCGGAAGAGCGTCTGCAGCACCTGCTCGCGGATACTCTCGATCATCGCGTTGAACAGGCGCGCACTCTCGTTCTTGTACTCGACGAACGGGTCACGCTGCGCGTAGCCGCGCAGGTAGATGCCCTCGCGCAGGTGGTCCATCTGCAGCAGGTGCTCACGCCAGCGCTCGTCGACCGTGTGCAGCAGGACCATCTTCTCGAGGTAGCGGGCGCGGTCCGCGCCCAGTTTCGCCACCCGCACCGCGTAGGCGGCACGTACCGCCGCCACCACCGCCTCGCCCGGTTCCTGCCCGGCCGCAAGCGCCCCGCGATCGAGCGGCGGCAGGGCAAAGGCCGCGAGCAGCCCGCGGTTCAGTCCGTCCCAGTCCCAGTCATCAGCATGCTTGTCCGGCGGGCAATAGTGGTCCGTCAGTGTTTCGACCTGATCGGCGATGAAGTTGTCGATGACTTCGCTGATATCGTCACACTCCAGCGCCTGCCGCCGCTCGCGGTAGACAATGGTGCGCTGCTGGTTCATCACGTCATCAAACTTGATCAGGTTCTTGCGGATGTCGAAGTTGCGTTCCTCGACCTTTTTCTGCGCGCGCTCAAGCGCCTTGGAGATGAAGGGATGGCTGATCACCTCGCCTTCCTCGACCCCGAGGCGGGTCATGAACCCCGCCACCCGGTCGGAGCCGAACAGGCGCATCAGGTCGTCCTCGAGCGAGACGAAAAACTGTGATTCGCCCGGGTCCCCCTGCCGCCCCGCACGGCCGCGCAGCTGGTTGTCGATGCGCCGCGACTCGTGCCGCTCGGTGCCGATGATGTGCAGCCCGCCGAGGTCCTGCACCCCCTCGCCGAGCACGATGTCGGTGCCGCGGCCGGCCATGTTGGTGGCGATGGTGACCCCCCCGCGCTGCCCGGCGCGGGCGATGATCTCCGCCTCGCGTTCGTGGTACTTGGCATTGAGGATGCTGTGCGGGACATTCGCCGCGCGCAGCAGCTTGCCGAGCAGTTCCGACATCTCGATGGAAATGGTGCCGACGAGCACGGGGGCGCCGGACGCGTGGATTTCCTTCACCCGCTGCACGATGGCGTTGTTTTTCTCCCGCTTGCTGCGGTAGATGGCGTCGTCGCAGTCCGTGCGGATAAGCGGCATGTTGGCGGGGATGATGACCACGTCCAGTTTGTAGATTTCGCGAAACTCGACCGCCTCGGTGTCGGCCGTGCCGGTCATGCCCGCCAGTTTGCCGTAGAGGCGGAAGTAGTTCTGCAGGGTGATGGTGGCCAGCGTCTGGTTCTCGCTCTCGACCACCACCCGCTCCTTCGCCTCGAGCGCCTGGTGCAGCCCGTCGGAGAACCGCCGGCCGGGCATCAGGCGCCCGGTGAACTCGTCGACGATGAGCACCTTGCCGTCTTTGACGATGTAGTCGACGTCGCGCTCGTACAGGCGGTGCGCGCGCAGCGCCTGCAGGTAGTCGTGGATGCGGTCCATGTGCTTCGCGTCGTAGAGGTTGGCGACGTTGAGCAGGCGCTCGATGGTGCGGATCCCCGCATCGGTGATGTTGACCGTGTACTCCTTCTCGTCCACCTCGAAGTCGGTGCCCGCCGTCAGCGCGCGCGCCACCTGGTCGGCGGCGGCGTAGCGGTCGGGGTCGTCCTCCGACGGTCCGCTGATGATCAGCGGGGTGCGCGCCTCGTCGACGAGGATGCTGTCGACCTCATCGACGATGGCAAAGGCATAGGCGCCGCGCTGCACGCACATGTCGAGCGACGCCGCCATGTTGTCGCGCAGGTAATCGAACCCGTACTCGTTGTTGGTGCCGAAGGTGATATCCGCGCGATAGGCGTCGCGGCGCGGCACCGCGACAAACTGCGACGGCTGGGACGGGGTCTCCGATTCGAGGCAGTAGGCGGTGGCATGCTGCAACACCCCGACGCCGAGCCCGAGAAAGCGGTAGATCTGTCCCATCCAGAGCGCGTCGCGCTTGGCCAGGTAGTCGTTGACGGTGACCAGGTGCACCCCCTGCCCGGCGAGCGCGTTGAGGTAGGCGGGGAGCACGGCAACGAGGGTCTTCCCCTCGCCCGTCTTCATCTCGGCGATCTTCCCCTGGTGCAGCACGGTGCCGCCCAGCACCTGCACGTCGAAATGGCGCATGTTGACCGTGCGCAGCGCCGCCGCGCGCGCCAGGGCAAAGGCCTCGGGCAGGAACAGCGCCAGCGGGTCCGGCTGTTCCTCCGTGCTGCCCAGTTCCTGCAGCAGGGCGCGGAACGTCGCGTCGTCCATGACGTCGGTGCCCGCCGCCCAGCGCGCGGCGCGGGCGCTGAACTCGTCGGCACTGCGGGCGATGCGCTCGGGGCGGAAGGCGCCGAGCAGCACGCTGGAGAAGGCATCCTCCTTGAAGAGTTCCGCATAGGCCAGCGACTGGGCCTGCAGTCGCTCGGTCAGCCGCCGCGCCGCCGCCGCCGCGTGCTGTTCCCCGCCGGTACGCCAGCGGTCGAGCGCCGCGGCGCGCGCGGCGGCCGGGTTGCCGCGATACCCGGCGCGGTCGGCCGCCGCCTCGTTGAGCGCCTGCTGTACCGCCCCGCGGAGCGCCAGCGAACGCGCCAGCCGCTACCCGGAGT
>CAZWUZ010000396.1:0-2659 GCA_964637655.1 uncultured bacterium
ATTGCGCGGCGGGTTCTGCCATTGCGGCAACCCGTTGAGCAGTATCGCGCTGCTGGAGACCTCGACGATATGAAAACTCTGCAGGTCGATGCGCTGGTCTACCACTTCGTCCTCGCGCAGGACGAGATTGCGGTCGTTGCGGTCCTTGACCGGGCGCCCCTCGGCATCGAAGAATTCGAGGCGCAGCGGCCGCCCGGCCGGCCATTCGATGGTCAGGGACAGTTCCACCTTGCGCCCCGCGGTCAGTTCCACAGGGAGGCGCCGCGCATAGCGTCCTGAAGCGGTGATGAGCACGCTGCCGGTGAAGGGCTCGTCCGAGAGGAGTGAGAGGGTAAGCGGGCAGCCGCGGTTCTCAATGACGCGGCGCTCGAAGCCCGCGCTGGCTGATACCTGCAATTCCGCAGCGGCGGGGAATGCACAGCAGAGGAAAGCAATAACCAGCACCGCCACGATGTGGCGGCGTGTGTGGACTTTCGGCGGCAGGCAGCGCAACCGTGGCAGTTCCATGAACCCTGGACGGAGTATACACCATAAGGTTACGTTGTCAAGCAACCTTTATCGGGGACGGGTGTTGACAAATTGACAAACTTGCGATTTGGGTATTTTTGACCTGCTATTTGGACAAATCAGGACGTGGAGGAAAAAGAAAAAGTACCAATCTGAAAGTTAGTCAATTTGTCAACACCCGTCCCCGGTTGTGAACCAGGCGGTGAGGAGGGCAAACAGACGTTCGTTATCGGCGGCGGTGCGGGGCTTGGGGCCGCGGGTGCGGCCGCCGCCGCGACGGAGCTTTGCGGCAGCGTGGCGGGCAGCGAGCAGCCCGTCGATGTTGCCGGCGTCATATACCAGTCCGGTCGGGCTGATTGCGCGGGCCTGTTTGCCCAGCGCAAGAGCAGCCACCCCGTAATCCTGCGTGATGACGATGTCGCCGGTGAGAAGGGCGTTGGCGAGCGCGAGGTCGACACTGTCGCGGCCGCGGTCGCAGGTGACGACCTGCGCGCCGGAGTCAGCCAGTTCGTGCGCATCATCGCAGAAGAGGAGCACCGGCACGCCATGCTGCCGCGCGAGCGCGATAATGGCGCGGAGGGAGGGACAGGCGTCAGCGTCGATGAGCAGGCGCAAGTTCTACTGCTTGCCGTCGCTGCTGCCCGACTACTGGCGGCCGATGCCAAAGACCTGCTGCCAGGTCTGGTCGGTGCTGCTCTGCTGTGCCTGTTCACCGGGGACGGGCAGCCCCCACTGGCGCAGCCGGCCTTTCGTGTATTCCGCCTCCTCGCCCTCCGGCTCGTCCTCAAGGAATTTCGTGTAGTATTTTGCCGCCTCGCTGTTGTTGCCGAGCGATTCGTAGGAGCGCCCGAGCAGGTACTGCACCTCGGTGACGCCGGGGAGCAGGCGGTCGGCGGCCTTGAGCTCGGTGACGGCGTTGCGCCAGCGTTCCTGCCGGATGTTCAGTTTCCCGGCGAAGTAGCGGGTGTAGAAAAGGTCGGGATAGTAGCGGCGGGCGGAACTGATATCGCGTTCCGCCGCGGAAAGGTCGTCCTCTTCCATGAGCGCCTGCGCGCGCGACAGGTAGATGACCGCCTGGTCGGGAGCGCGACGCACCGCCTCGTTATACTTGGCGATGGCGGCGCGGATGCTCCCTTCCTCCTGCAGCTTGTCGCCTTCGTCCATGAGCGCATAGGCGGGAGCGACCGAGAAGAGACGGCGCGAGGCGGAGGTGTAGTTTGCCGCGGCGAGGGTGAGCGGCGGTGCATTCGGTGCGCGGGCGGCGAGGTAGCGCTGCGCATGTCCGCTGCAGTCGCGGATGCGTTCAGCAGTGAGCGGGTGCGTGGCGAAAAGGCGCTCGAGGAAATTCGGCTCGCTCTCGCGCATTTTGAGGAACATCTCCATGACGCTGACATAGGCCTGCGGCTCGTACCCCGCGCGGACCATGTAGTCGACCCCCAGCTGGTCGGCCTGGCGCTCCTGGTCGCGCGAGTAATGGGCGAGGTACATCATCGAGCCGATATAAGCGCCAATCAGCGCGACATCGCCGTACTTGTACCCCTTATGCTCCATGTAGACGGCGCCGGCGACGAGCATCAGGTTGATGAGCAGCTGCTGGCTGGCATCGGATATGTAGTGCTGCGCGGCGACATGCCCGACCTCGTGGCTGAGCACGCCCGCCATCTGCGCCTCGTTGTCGAACTTGCCGAGCAGCCCGCGGGTGATCATGATCTTGCCGCCGGGGAGGGCGAAGGCGTTGATCTCAGAGGTGTTGACCACCTTGAACTGGTAGTCGAGATTGGGGCGATGGCTCAGGGCGGCGACGGTCTTGCCCACGCGGGTGACGTAGTTCTGCAGCGGGTCGTCCTGAAACTCGCCCATGAAGGCCTGGGTGTAGACCGGGAAGGCCTCGTTGCCGGTGGCGATCTCCTGGCTTTCGCTGATGAGCGCCAGCTGGCGGCGCCCGGTGACCGGGTTGGTGGCGCACCCGGTCAGGGTAAAGAGCAGGACGGCAAGGAGCAGCAGGGAAACGTGGCGCATGACAACCTCCCCCGGCAGGATAAGGGCATGGTAGCGTGCCCGCCCCCGGCCTGTCAACACGTATTGGACAGTGCCCGGGGCAGTGATTCCGCATCCGGGCAAGCCTAACAGCTAAACAGGGACGGCAGCAGTC
>CAZWUZ010000397.1:0-2657 GCA_964637655.1 uncultured bacterium
AGGGCAGTCAGCGTTCCCGCATAGATTTTGAGCGACTGCTGTTTGGGGTCGTCCGGCTGGGGTACGGCGCGCCCCCGCAGGTGGATGGTATCGGCATCAGCCGCGGTCATCGTACGCATCTGCGGACGCCAGCAGACGGCGAGGAACGGACTGCCGTTTGTTCTTCGCTGCCAGGCCGGTTTGCCATCCGCTCCGAAAAGCGCCAGCGACTCCTCGCTGCCGGCGAGCAGATAGCCGCCCTGCGGCTCATAGGCAAGTGCGTACACCGGTTCCAGTTCAGTCGCGTTATGGCTGCGTGGCACGTCATATTCGCCCTGCCGCGAGCCGTCGCGCCACGACAGCAGGCGCACCTTCCCGTCGAGCGCTCCTATCGCCAGCGTACCGTGATTCGTGTCGCAGGAGATGGCGGTGATGCGTTCGTTTGCGACCTGCTGCGCATGGCATTGCTGCTGCCGGTCGATATCCCAGGCGATGAGCGTGCCGTCATGCAGGCCGGCGAACAGCATACCCTTCACCACACAGAGCGCGCTGACTGCGCCGGGAAGCGCGATCGTCCCGTCCGGCACAAAGAAACCGCCGCAGGCATCGCTCACGGCCAGCGAACTGAGCGCATCGCCCGGGCGGGCATCCCCGTCCCCGATACCGCGCAGCAGCAGGTGGAACTCGTCCGACGGTTGCTGTTCTTTTTTGCCCGGTGCGAGTGCCGAGGCCACGGCTGTAATGATGGTCTGGCGGTAGCGCCGCCCGTGGCGCAACAGCGCAACGCGCCCGCCTTCGACCGGGGCAGGGCCGTACGCCCGGCAGCGCACCGCGTGCCTGCCGTCAGCGTCCAGTTCGTGTGCAAGCACGCGTGCGAAGATGGCCATGGCGCCCTCCATGATAGTATACACGAAAAACAGCACTCCTGTTGCCGTCTTTTTGCTTTTCACGCAACACACTGTTTTCAATAACATTGCGCAAATCGTTAGTATCGCACCGTCCTCCGCCAGAAATTCGTCCTTTACAAAAGGACAATTATGTGGTATATCATCCTTCAAGGAAGGACGATTATACGCATGCTCACCACCCGGCACTGGCGGGAATTGATTGCCGCCAACGACGAAACGATTCTGCACCAGCTGCCGGCACCGGTAGCCCGCCCGCACCTTTCCGGCCTCCCGCCGGAGCGCAAGGCACTCGTGCTGTACGGGGTTCGCCGGGCCGGCAAGAGTTTCCTGCTGTTCGACCGCTATCGCCAGTCACCCGGCACATCCCTGTATCTCGATTTCGAAGACGACCGTCTGGCCGGTTGCACGCTCGCTGATTGCGACCGCATCCTCGAAGCATTCCACGCCGAAAAGCCCGGGGTTGGCCATCCGGTGTTTCTGCTTGACGAAATACAGAATGTGACAGGGTGGGAACGCTATGTCCGCCGCCTGGTGGAGAAAGAGGGGGTGCGCGTCATCGTTACCGGTTCCTCCTCGCGGGTCATGCCGCAGGAGTTCCATACCGCCTTGCGCGGCCGCGCGTGGAGCCGCGAGGTACTTCCCTATTCCTTTACGGAGTATCTGACCGCGTGCGGGACGACCGCACCCGGCTCCCTCCCGCCGCCCGGCCGCAAACGGGCGGCGCGCAAAAATCATTTTCTCGACTATCTGCACTATGGCGGGTTCCCGGAAGTGGCCGCGGCGGCATCCCCGTACCTGAAGCGCAAACTGGTATCCGACTACCTCGACGCCATGTACTTCCGCGACCTGGTGGAACGCTTCAACCTCACCAACATCCCGCTGCTCGAAGCGCTGCGCGAACTGCTCTTCGCCTCGTTTGCCACCCGCGTTTCTGTCAGTTCTTTCTGCCGTCACCACAAAGGCCGCTTCCCGTTTGCCCGGGACAGCGCCTTCCACTACTACCACTGTTTCCTGCAGAGTCTGCTGGTGCGCGAAGTCCGCTGCCACACCGAGTCGTCCTACCAGCGTCTGCGCAATCCTGCCCAGTGCTATCTCGCTGACACCGGGCTGGCCCGCCACGTCACATCAACTGATGAGGGACGCCTGCTGGAAAACGCGGTTTTTCTTGAGTTGCAGCGTCGCGGTCACGAACTCTGGTATCACGGCAACGGCGGCGAATGCGATTTTGTCGCCCGTCATGATAGCGGGATGCATGCCATACAGGTCGCCTGGGAGGTGCATCCCGGCAATCAAAACCGTGAAATTGACGGTCTGCTCTCCGCCTGCAAACGTCTCGCACTACCGCACGGCACCATCATCACGGCGGAGCAGGAAGGCGAAGAGGTTCATCAGGGGGTGCGCATCAGTATCGTCCCCGCCTGGCGATGGTTCTGCGCCCCGACATAACCGCCGGTCAGGTACAGCACCATGATTCGCGGGCGCTGACAACACCTTGCCCTCAGGTGAAATAGTGGCGGAGGATGCGGCGGGTGGCGCGCGCCCAGTCCGGGCCGGCCTGCTGCATCAGCGGCACCGGCAGCTGCAGCAGGTGCCCGTCATTCTGTTCGCTGCCTGCCGCCGCCCCTGCCACCACCACCGCCGCGCGCAATTACGCGCCGGGAGAACCCAAGCCCACCGCCAAAACGACTAGGCGGCGCAGGCTCGACTTGAAAGAAAGGATGATTTGACCATGACCATTGAACCAGGCAAAATTTATGGCTTGCTGGGAAA
>CAZWUZ010000398.1:0-2649 GCA_964637655.1 uncultured bacterium
CTGCGGCTGGTGCTGCACCTTTCCCGCGAGCTGTTCGGGGGCCAGGCCGATCAACTCGACGACTGGCTGCCGCGAGCGTCGGCGGATGAGCAACTGCCGCTGCTCCACGACTACTATGAAAAATGCCCGCACGACCTTTACCGGCTATGGGCGGCTTACCAGCTTTCGCGGCGCGGCGAGTTGACGGGCCTCGAACTTGCCGCGAACAATACGGCCGCGGCCGCGGGCGCGCCGCACGCCTGGGGAATTCTTTATTATGGGCAGCCCAGGGAACAATTCCAGTTCGCGGGCTTCCGGCGGATCTGTTATGCCAATCCGGTCACGCTGACCCGTATGATCGAGGAAGGACTTTTTTCTCCCGCGGGCATGGATGCCGGCACCCATGATTTGCTGGAGTCGATGGCGGCCGACCTCGTGCCGTACAATTTCGGGGTCTTTAAGAAAATGCGCTCGGCCATCGTTCGGGAAATGGAGCGATCGGGGGTGGACAACAGCGACTATTGGGGCTTGCCACGGCGCGCCTCGACGACGACGGTGGTGCGCGTTTTCGGCGGTCAGAATCCCGCCGGGGTGGCATCCAACCGGAGTGACTTCAAAATGATTGCCGCGGCTGACGACGCGGCTGCGTTCTGGGCGCTGTACGGGCAGGAGCCGGAATCACTGTGGCGGATACGCACCAAGGGCCTCGCGCCCAGGTATTTTCTCGGTTTCCTGAACGACCCGAATTCAACGATAGATCGTGACATGATGCTTGATGAACTGCTGACCAATTGCGAAGGTGAGGTCTGGTCAAGAACCGTGGCGGCGGAAAAAGTTATTGCCACCGGCACAATTGATGGTATTACCGGGTTCCCGATCGGGCGGGTGCCGCAGCTCACTGCCAGTCCGCAAGTGGATGGCCAGATCAGCGCGGCTGAGCGGGCGGGGGCTCTGCGACTTACCCCCGGGCATCAGGAGGTTGCAGGATCGCCGCTCGCCACGGAGGTCTTTCTCGCGTACAACAGCGAGGGACTTTATCTGGCCTGGTCGGCGGCTGACCGCAAAGAGCGAATCGAGAACCAAACTTACGATCAAAACGGGGCGGTATTCAAGCGGGAATCTTTTACATTCTTCATTGATGTGATGCGACTGGCCCGCAAATTGGCGTCCTTCTCGGTTGACTACTGGGGCAAGGGCAGTTTGGAAACCTGGGAAACGTCCACTATCGGGGGCGGGCTCAAGCGGCAGGTGCCGATCAATTGGGCAGGGGAACGCTGGGAAGGCGAGGCGTTGCTGACCTGGACCGAACTGCTGGCGTCGCCACCGCTGCCGGGAACGGTCTGGCGCATGAATTTCCGTCGCAATCAGTTCGAGGGGACGCAGGGAAATTCCTATCAGTGGGTGGAGATGCCCAAAAATCCCTATCAGCCGGAGTATTACGGCTTCATCGTGTTCGAGTGACCTGATGATCGAGACGACCGGACCGGACCCGCAGTATTACCTGGCTATCGACGGGCAGACTCTGGGGCCGTGGCAGTTGCCGGACATTGCGCAACGATTGGCCAGCGGCGAATTACCGGATGCGACGCTGCTGTGGGACGGGACGGTATGGTGCGCGTGGCAGGATTTTGCCCCCCTGGTGCAACTTCGTGCGGAGTTATTCGGGACCGTTGCGGAATCCGGCGTTGCTGTGGAATCTGAATTTGTTTTGCCGACGGTGGCGGCGGCTGAATCGGCGCCGGAAGCCGCGGCGGCCGGTGTAGTGGCATTGCCGGTGCTGCCGGTTTGCCTGCCCCAGCCGCGCGCGGAGGTGCTGCTGCCGGATTGGTATCGTCAGGACACCGCAACGGAAACCGTGCGCCAGCGGGGAGTCCGCCAATATTGCGCGGCTTTCCGGATGGCATGGTCACGCGGCCCGGTGGTGGAGTTCATTCCCTGGCTGGCAATAGCGCCGGCGATTATCGCCGCCGCGCTATTCGGCTATGCGGGTAAGTTGTACATGGTGCTGACGATTGGCAGCGGCTTCGCTGTCGGACTTGGTTTGTTCCTGTGCGTGCGGGTTAGCTGGCAGTACCGGCTGGTGTTGGGGTTGTGTGCCCTGGCGGCGGGGGGGGGCGCCTGGTGGCTGCGCCTTGGCATATAGAGCCGGAAACGCGAGAAGAGCCGGCAGGAAACACATATTCGTAAATTCCAGTGATGTTGGCGGACCGCGCGCATATTGACAGATCTCACCGGGCGTCAATGGAAAACCTGGCGAAGGTCCGCAGCCCAGGCAACTTTTTGCCGATGCCGCGTGCGCGGCACGTCTGCGCGGAAACTGTCGGTTGCTTGCGGTGGCAGCGCGCGTAAGATACAAAAAAGTGAAGTCGTCCGGGAGGGGACCCCTGACTGACCAGGAATATTACCGCGCTGGCTTCACGCAACTGCAGCGCCCGTGCCGCGGGGTGTCGTATATCATCGGCGCTGGTACGGGACCCGGCGCGCTGCGTGCCTGTTGTCTGGCGGACGGGGACGGAACAGCGTTACCGCCTGCGGCTGCACGCGCAGGGGCGCGGCCTGCTCAGTGACGCGCTCAATGCCATCGCCGCCGCCGGCGCCTATGTCCTCGCTTCGCATGCCGCGGCGCTGCCCGACGGCATTTCCGCGCTCGCCTTCGAGGTCGAGGTACGC
>CAZWUZ010000399.1:0-2621 GCA_964637655.1 uncultured bacterium
TTGAATGTCCTATGGACTGGTAAAGCCGCTGACCAACGCCATGGATGTCGGGGTGGTTTTGACTGCGGGAGCAACGGGTGAAACACTGTCATCAGTGAGCATGGCACTCTGGCAGAGGGCGAATTTCCGGCCGGCACGACAGGAGACGTATCATGAAGAAGAATTTCAGGATTATGCCGTTGGCAGTATTGTTCTGTGTGTTTTGGAGTTGTGTCGGGGTATCAGGAGCGGAAGTGGCAGGGGAAACGCAACCATTCGTGGTGACGGCCGTTGCTTCGAGTGACCGGGACAGCAATGGCGCTAACCAGGCGGTTGACTGGGACCTTTCGACCCGGTGGGAACCGGATTCGGATGTTGTCCCGGCATGGATTGAGTTGATACTGCCGGAACCGACCCTGCTCCATTCGCTGAATATTTACTGGGGAGAATTCGCCGCTGAAAAATACGAACTGGCGGTTTCAACCGACGGAACGGAATGGCAGACCGTAGCGACCGGCACCGACGGGGAAACAGGCAGTACGCGATTGCTGGCGCTGGCGCCGCCGCGCCTGGCCCGGCAGATACGTCTCACGGTCTGTACGGACACCGGCGCGGAACAATACTGTTCCGTCCGGGAGATAGAACTTAATCCAGGGGAAGGAAACCGCGCGGAGGAGCGCGATACCGCTCCTCACCGTAACCGGCGGTCGGCGGCAGCCCGGCCGGTCGCCGGAAGTTTGAAATTTCTCGTTGTCGACGATTATGCCACCATGCGGAGAATCGTAAGCAATCTCCTCCGGCAGAACAATTACAACGATGTCAGTGGCGCGGCGAGCGGTTCCGACGCGCTGGCCATGCTGCGGGAGGGCGAGTTCAATTTCGTTATTTGCGATATGAATATGCCGGAGATGACCGGTTACGAGGTCCTGCGGACGATCAGGGCGGACCCGAAACTCAGGGCGCTTCCCGTTCTCATGATTGCCACGACTGCGGACCGGGAACAGCTTGCGGCCGGGGCTGAAGCGGGGATGAATGGTTATATCATCAAGCCGTTCAACGCCGCGACCTTGCAGGAGAAAATCGGGAATATTCTGAGCGCCTACTGACGCGGCATAACATTATTTTGGGGTCGTCGCAAAAATAGGTGGGTTGCTGAAATCAGCAAGTAGTTGCAGCCGCAGGCTTTAGTGCCTGCCTTTGTTGTTTGGCACCGTTTCATCTGCCTGCGTTTGGCATTGTTAGAACATGCACGCTGAAGCGCTCGGCTACAAAAGCGCGTTTATGTCAGTACCGGGGCGATCTCGATTTTCGTGCTTGAAAGTGCAGTCCTTGGCGGGCTTGGCGCCTTGGCGAGAAGAAAATCAGTAATGGCGTCTCTCGCGAAGGCGCTAAGTTCGCCAAGAAAGTAAAAACCGCAATGGATGAGGCTAAACAAGCATGCTATCAGGCACCCACCGATTCTTGTGAGGAACCTTATTTTGTGAAAGTCCGCCGGGTGCCTGCAACGGCGGCAACTTGACCTGCCACTGAGTTCCCTGTCGACTTCAATGGTCGCCGGCGGCACTGGCGCGGGCGCCGGCCCGTAACAGGCGGACGATAGCCTCCGCCACTTCCTTAGGGGTCTGACCGTCGGTTGCTATCGCCAATCCGGCGCGGGCGTAGGCGTCCGCGCGCTGCGCGAGCCGTACCGCGATTTTTGCCAATCGCTCCGCCGCTGTGCCTTGCAGCAGCGGGCGGTTGCTGCCTGCCGTGCGCGCCAGGATGGCAGGTACGCTCGCGGTGAGCACGAAATGTATGCTGCCGTTTCGTCGCAAGGCCGCAAGGTTCTCTGCGCGCAGCACCGCCCCGCTGCCGCAGGCGATGACGGCGCTGTCCTTCTCCGCCAGCCGGGCGATGGCCTGCGTTTCCAGCCGCTGGAAAGTTGTCTCATCCTGCCGTGCTGCTATTTCCGGGAGGGAACAGCCTGTTTCCCGGGCAATTTCCTTATCGCTGTCGAAAAATTTGCGCTTGAGCCGTTGCGCGAGGATTTGCCCGACCACGCTCTTGCCCGTGCCCGTGAAGCCGAACAGGACAATGGGCGCGCTGCGTTCGCTCATGCGCGTCCACCTTGGAAGAATATCAACGCAGAGGCGCAGAGGTCGCGGAGAACTGCAAATTCAATTAGTGACGTGGCCTCGCCTGGCGGGCGAGGCAAATCAATAAATTCTTTTCTCTGCGACCTCCGCGCCTCTGCGTTGAATATCGTATTAGTCATATCACTTAAGTGGTTCGAGCAGGGCCACGGCCTGGGCGGCGATGCCTTCGCCGCGGCCGAGCGCGCCCAGTTGTTCCGCGGTTTTGCCCTTGATGTTCACTGCGTCCTGCGTTACCCCGAGCAGTTCCGCCATCCGGGCGCGCAGTTCGTCACGTTGCGGGCCGATTTTTGGCTGTTCACAGATGATGGTGGCGTCGATATTGCCGATCCGCCAGCCGGCGGCCTGCACTTCGGCCACGACGGTTTGCAGCAGTTTTGTCGAGTCGGCATTGTGCCATTGCGGGTCGGTGTCGGGAAAATGCTGGCCAGTATAGCAGTACCCCGCTGTCCACAAAGCTATTGTACCACCGCCGCCGGCGGGCGTCAACGGATATTTTGCCAGTCGGCG
>CAZWUZ010000400.1:0-2572 GCA_964637655.1 uncultured bacterium
TATTTTGCGCGGCACCCCGACCGCCCCGGCGCAGGTGGTGCAGGACAGCGCCACTGCTGTGTGGAAATTCACGTTTACCCGCAACTGGTGGGGGACCACGGACAGTGCGGCAATCCGGCAGATGATCAGCGGGGCTGATTCCGTGAGTTTCACACCGTACCGACTGGGGACAGTCGATACGGCACCGGGGGCGGATACCGTGGCGCCGAATGCCCCGACGTCCGTGTCGGCGACGGCAATCAACGACAGTACGCTGCAGGTTGCCTGGACCGCGTCGGTTGGTTCGGAAGAACCGGAAGCGGCGGCCGGGCAGATGGAATACCGCGTCTACCGCTCGCTGACGCCGGACACGTCGTACGGGGAGTGGTGCGGGAGCGTCCCCTTCGGCACCAACATCTTTGCCGACAGCGGGCTCATGCCCCTGACGACCTATCACTATCGCGTGACCGTGCGCGACGCGGTCAGCGTGATGAACGAGTCGTTCTACTCCGATTCCATCGCTGCCGCCACGACGCTGGCTGACACTTCCGGACCGAATGCATGGTACGTTAACGACAGTGATACCACGGGTGATGTCTACTGTAGTGCGCCGGGTGACACGGCCAATGACGGGCTGTCCCCGGCGACACCGAAGTACCGGGTGCCGGCGGTCATGGCACTGCTGACATCCGGCGACACGGTATATATCGACGCCGGTCTGTACGGCGAAACGTTCAGCATTACGGTTGATAACATCTGGGTGGCGGGCGCCGATTCTTCAGCGACGCTATTTGATCCACCGGGCGACTCGCTGACTGCCGGGCTGGTCGGCATCACGCTCAACGGCCGCAGCGGGGTAACCGTGCGCGACCTCGGGGTGCGCGGTGTGGAGAACGGCGTGAACGTGCTCAATGCCGCCGCCTGCCGGCTCGAACGGATCCGCCTGACCGAACACAACTGCGGCTTGTATGTCGATAACACCGACTACAGTGTATTCACGGCGCTGGAAAGTATCGCGGGCACCTACGGCATCATGTTCTGGAGCATCAACGACAGCAACACTGTCAGCAACTGCCTGGTACAGGGAGCGACCTTCCCCTATTTCTTCCAGGGCGGGAATGCGGGCACGACGGCCAACCGCTACACGCTGGTCACCGGCAACACGGCCATCGGCGGCAACACGTCGTTCTACGGAGCCATGGCGGGCGGAGCGAGCATGGGCAACATCGGCTGGCAGTTGCGCCACAACCGCGCCATCGGGGCCAGCACCTACGGGCTGTATGTGCTCGGCTACCAGGGCGGGGTGGCGGACGAGTATTTCGTACAGAACGACTTCGACACCGGGATCACCCTGCAGAGTTTCAACAGCGGCCTGATTTCGAAAAACAATATTTCCGGCATCGTCGTCAACCAGACGGCGGTACCGCTGACCCGCAACTGGTGGGGGACGTCCGACAGCAGTGCCATCGCCGCGCGCATCAGCGGGGCAGGGTCGCACGTGTTTGCCCCCTACCGGTTCGGCCCGGTCGACACCGCGCCGGGCGGCGACACCGTCGCGCCGCGCGCGCCCGACACGGTTGCCGCCACCGTGCTTGACGACACGAGCATTCGCGTCACCTGGGCGCAGACCACCACCTCCGAGGAGAGCGAGGCGGTCTTCAACGTTTCGTGGTATCGCATCCACCGCGCCTCGACTCCGGATGCCGCCTACTGGACGATGCGCGGCAGCGCGGTGGCGGGGGTGCAGGGCTGGACCGACCACACGCTGAATGCCGGTGAGACCTATTGCTATCGCATCACCGCGGTTGACAATGCCAGCCCGTGGGAGAACGAGTCGTGGTACAGCGACAGCATTGCCGCCGCGCAGATCACGCTGCCGGACACCTCCGGGCCGAACCACTGGTACGTCAATTTCGTCACGGGCGACACCTTCTATACCGGTCTGACCGCAGCAACCCCGAAAAAGTATATCAGCCAAATCACGCCGGGCGTGCTGCGCCCGGCCGGGCTGTCGCTGCTGACCGCGGGCGATACGGTCAATGTCGCAGCCGGCGTCTACAGCGAAACCGTGGCTATCGACACCGACAACGTCTGGCTGCTCGGTGCCGGTGACAGCACGATACTCTGGCAGCCGGCCGGTGCGGTCGGCACCGCGGTGCTTGAACTTCATGCGCGCACGGTACAGGTGCGCGATCTTGCGGTGCACGGCGGGGAGATCAGCGTTCTGCTCAAGGATGCGGACACGGCGACACTCGAGCACGTGCGCGTCGACAGCAGCAGCGCATACGGCGTGCGGCTGGAGACGACGACCGGGGCGCGCCTGCATGACCTGCGTCTCGATTCGCACGCGCAGTATGGCATCGATATATTCAGCGGGGCGGCAGCCACGATTGACAGTTGCAGCGTGCTGCATTCGGGGCTCAACGGTATCCGGGTACTGACCGACAGCAATACGCTGTCCCGAAACCTGGTGCAGCATACGGGCGAAGCCGCGGTCAAAGTCGACGGCGCCGACAGCAACCTGCTGACCGGCAACCGCATCGGGGAGAGTCGCAACAGCTGGTTCGGACTGTATCTCAATAACGCCAATGCC
>CAZWUZ010000401.1:0-2568 GCA_964637655.1 uncultured bacterium
CGGCACTCGGAGGAGAATACTGTGGTTGAAAACGGGTTATTTCAACAACCTGTTAAACATCGGGGACGGAGCTCAAGTTATTAAGTTATGGCACAAGCCTTACGATGACAGCATGATACGCGCCGGGGTAGACCAATGAAAGAATGGCATTGCGATAAGTGCGGGATGGATTTTGCCGCGGCGGCGCAGCCGGAGAAATGTCCTGCCTGCGGCGGCATGGAGGTTGCACCGCGCGTTTCTCCCATGTTGTTGTCCGGCAAATTGAAGGAACGCTACACCTGCGACGGCTGCGACAAGAAGGGCACCTGCGATCCCGCCGACAAGTACAAGTGCTGTGACTAAACTGAAAATCACAGCAATTGTCGTGGTGACGCTGTTCCTGGGAACATGGTTTATCGCATCGAAAATCAGTGACAAGCATGGACAGTTTCTCGCAATGCACCGGGTGTCCGAAATCTACGACAACCACATATCCGACCAGTTCAGCGTGCTTGAAGACGAGATGTTTGCGGTTGGCCCGGAGGCGTTCCAGGATTCGCTGCCGCTGGCGAGCGTGCTAGCGGATACGGTGTTTACCAGATGCTGGAAGACGCAGCAGGAATTCCGCTGGCTGCGTCTGCCGCAGCAGCCGGAACGAATCCTCATCTGGTGTCCGGAAGCGCATTACACGGTTGACGAACGGCAGGTGCATGCAGGGATGATTACGGATTTTTCCGTTCGCCGCGTGGAGTGGGTCATCATCGCAGCACCATTCGTCCCGGAACAGCCGGACCGCATGCTGTTGCTGCCGACCCCGGCCTACTGGAAATTCGATCATCGCGGTACAGACACAGGAACTTCGTGATGGAATTGCTTGCCGGATTGCTGCTGTCGTTCGTGCTGCCGCTGGTCCCGGCGCTGGCGTTTATCGCGCTGCTCTGGTGGCTCGACCGCTACGAGCGCGAACCGCTCTGGCTGCTCACGGTCGCCTTCCTCTGGGGGGCGGTGCCGACTATCCTGCTGTCGCTCGTCGTGCAACTGGTGCTTGCCGTGCCGGTTGACGCCATGTTCGGCGACTCGCTGGCCGGGGCGCTGGCGGGGGGGAGCATCATCGCACCACTCTCGGAAGAGGGGTTCAAGGCGCTGCTCGTGCTCGGGCTGTTTTTCCTGTACCGGCGCGAGTTCGACGGTCCCCTTGACGGCATCCTCTACGGCGCGCTGGTCGGGTTCGGCTTCTCGGTGGTCGAAGACGCGATGTATCTGCTAAGCGCGCTGCATGAGGGCGGATGGGGCCAGTGGGGCGTGCTGGCGGCGCTGCGTGTCGGGCTGTTCACGCTCAACCACTCGCTCTTCACGGCGATGACCGGGCTCGGCTTCGGCCTGGCGCGCCTCTGCGCGCGCTGGTGGCCGAAACCGCTGCTCATCCTCGCGGGCTTCGCGCTGGCGGTGTTCCTGCACGCGTTCCATAACGCGGGCGCGGCGCTGGCGGAGACGACGGGCGGCTTTTCGTTCCTGCTCATCCTCGCCGTCGACTGGCTCGGTGCGGTGCTGATTTTCTTTCTGCTGCTGCTCTTTGCGCAACTCGAGAAGGGATGGCTGAAGGAGCTGGCGACGGAAGTGGCAAGCGGACTGCTGACGGCGGAGGAATATCGCGTTGCCGGCAGTTATCGCGCCCGTTTCGCGGATGGATGGCGCGTGCTCTTCCGGCAGGGACCGCTGCCGTGGTGGCGGGCGCGGCGGCGTATCGCCCTGCTCACCGAACTCGCCTACAAGATACATCAGCGCGCGCTGACGGGTGACGCGGGGTATGACCGGCTTATTGACGGACTACGGGCGCGCCTGCGCTGACGGGATGAGGACGATGATGACGGACGGGAACGGGGAGCGGGCGGCAAAGGAACTGCACGAAGGGGAACTGGAACGCGTCAGCGGTGGCGGCGGCGCTTACTGTTCACCGCCCGCCGGGGTGCGCGAGCAGGCGCAGTGCCAGCAGGGGCAGGCCTACTGCGCGACCTGCCAGTACCGCACAGGGAATGCGTAGGGCTCAGGTCGGCCCGTAGCCGCTGCCGATAGCGGAGAAGGGAAGCTCCAGCCCGAGCGCGGGCACCTGTTGTCCAATCCAGGCGATGAAGGTGTTGCTGTTGGGACCGGGGAAGGCGGCGTAGGTGTCCGCCCACGGGTAGGTGCGCGCGGCGGCATCAACCTGGTCGATCAGCGCGTCCACACCGTCGCCCTGATGCGCCTTGAGCAGGCGCGGCGCATTGCCATACCAGCGGCGGTCGGGCACATCCTGCTCAATGCGCACCAGCGGCAGTCCGCGCCGCTGGCGGAACCCGATGACTTCGTAGACCGTATAGGAGGTATCGCCTGTATGCTTGGCGGCAATCCATGTGTGGATGGCGAACCACCCGCGCCAGCCGTACGTCGAGGCACCATAAACGTGCAGCACCGCGTCGCGGGTGGTGGTTGGCTCGGGCGCGATACCGGCTGACTCGCGACTCGCGGTGCGCCAACTCCCCGAGCTGCCGGCACACCCCGCCCCGATAGCGACGAGGATGAGCAGCAGCACGACGGCAAGGCCAATCCGCT
>CAZWUZ010000402.1:0-2548 GCA_964637655.1 uncultured bacterium
CGGCGCGTGAACAGCAGCAGCAATGCGAGGCGGAGAGCGCCGCCCTGCAGCGGCAGCTGGCGGCAGCGGCAGAAGAACTGGCTGCCCGGAGCGCGGCGGTGGAGCAGGCCGGTCATGAACTGGCCGCCCGGCGCGAAGCACAGACCGGTGCAGCGCGCGAACGGGATGCCGCCCGCGCGGAACTGGCGGCAGCCCGTACCGCAGTCGAGACGGCCGCCGCGCAGGTGGCAACGCTGCGCGCACAGGCGGCGGCGATGGCAGAGGGGAACACCCGCCTGCAGGCGGAAGCGCAGCGGCAGGCGGCGGAAGCGCAGCGGCAGGAGGCGGCGGCGCGTGCCGCTGAACAGCGCGCGGCGCGTGCCGCAACCGCGCTCGACCGGCTGGCCCGGCGGCGTCGCAAGGCGCAGCGCCTGCGCCGCCGTTTCGTGCAGACCCTGGCGGCGTTGCGTACAACCTGTGCCGCGCAGCAGCAGGAACAGCGCGCTGTGGCCGCGGCGGTGCAGCAGGCCGGTGAGGAACTGCGGCAGCAGGAAGCGCTGCGCCGGGCGGCACACGAGGCGCAGCGGACGGAAACAGAGCGGCTGGTGGCGCTGCGCGCAGCGACGGCCGGACTCGAGGCCACACGCAGTGCCCTCGCCGCAGCGGAGGAACGGCTGCAGCGGGCGGCCGTGGCGGAAACGGAGCAGCGCACGGTTGCCGCCGCGCTGGAGCAGCGGCTGGTGGCGCTGCAGGCGGAAGTGACGGCGCGGCAGACGGAGGCCGAAAACGGGGCGCGGGCGGCGGAGGACGCTGCCGCCCGCGGCGAACTGCTGCGCACCGCGCTGGCGGCGCAGGAGCAGCTGCTGCAGGAGCGGCGGGCGCAGGTCGGCAGGGAACAGGAGGCGCTCAGCGACGTGCGTGACCGCCAGGCGGCCGCCCGTGCGGAACTGGACCGCCTCCGGCAGCAGGCGACGGCCGCGCAGCAGGAGGAACAGCAGGCGCGGGCGGAAACCGCGGCGCAGGCGCAGGCGGCGGCGGCGGCGCGGGAACGGCTGGCGGCGGCGCAGGACGCAACGGCACAGGCGGAAGGTGAACGCGTCAAATTGCAGGTGCAGACGGTGCGCCTGCGCGAACGCCTGGCGGCGCAGCGGGCGGCGGTGCAGGCGGCACAGGCCGCCTCGCAGGCGGCCATGGCCCGCTGCGGAGAACTGCAGCGGCAGGCGGAGGCGTCGCGCGAAGCTGCCGCGCGCCTGCATGACCTGGAACGCGAACTGGCGCAGGCGACTGTGCGGCAGGAAACCGTGCGCGCCGCCGCGCGCGAACTGGCGGAACTGCAGCAGCAGCGCGCGGCCGCCGCGGCGGAACATGAAGCACTGCAGGCGGCGGCGCACCGCGCCCGGACGGAGCTGGAACAGGCGCAGGCAGCGGCGGCGGCAGCGGCGGCGCAGTGCGCGGCGGAAGAAGCGCGTGTCGCTGCACTGCGGCAGCAGCGGGCGGAGGAAGAGGAATTTCTCGCCCGCCAGGCGGAAACCTTCGCGGAACTGCAGCGCGCCCGTCAGACCCTGCAGGGCGAATGTGCGGAAACGCAGGCGGCCCAGGCGGCCGCGCAGCAGGAATTGACAATGCTGCGTGAGCAGTTGGCGCAGCAGCGGGCAGCGGTGGCGGCTGGCGAACAGCAGATCGCAGAACGGATGGCGGTGTACGCGGCCGCGGTCGCGCGTGAAACGGAACTGCAGGAACGCATGCAGCGCCTGGCCGTGGCGGCCGACGCCGCGGAGACGGCGGCCGCGGGCGCGGCGGCACAGCGCGAAACGGAACTGACAGCGCAGGTACGGCGCCTGACGGACGAACAGCTGGCAGCAGCGGCGCGCGAAGCGGAACTGCAGGAACGGATACGGTGCCTGACGGCGGCAGCTGACGATACGGAACGCGCGGTCGCGGGCGCGGCGGCACAGCGCGCGGCGGAACTGGCAGCGCAGGTCCAGCGGCTGACGGATGAGCAGACGGCGGCACGCGACCGCGAAGCGGAACTGACGGCGCAGGTGCAACGGTTGACGGAACAGCAGGCGACAGCACTGCCGGCGCCGGCTGACACCGGGGCTGGCGTGGGGGCACAGCACCTGCTGACGGAGTACGCGCAGGCCCGTGAACAGCTCGCGCGTGAACTGGCCACACATCTGCAGCGGTGCGTGGCGGCGGAAGAGGCAACGCCGGCAGCACGTGAAACGGAAAAACAAACAGCCGCCGCAGCGGCGCAGCGCGCGGCGCTGCTGCAGGAATGTGCGGCACTGACGGCGCAGCGCGATGACGTGCAGCAGCAGATGCGGGCAGCACAGCAGCAGCAGGCGGAACTGGATTCAGCGGCGGCGCAGCGCGAGGCGCTGCTGCAGGAATGTGCGGCACTGACCGCGCAGCGCGACGAAGTGCAGCAGCAGGTGCGGGCAGCACAGCAGCAGCAGGCGGAAGTGAACGCGGCGACAGCGCAGCGCGAGGCGCTGCTGCAGGAAGTGGCAACACTGACCGCGCAGCGCGACGAAGTGCAGCAGCAGGTGCGGGCAGCACAGCAGCA
>CAZWUZ010000403.1:0-2545 GCA_964637655.1 uncultured bacterium
GACTGCTGCCGTCCCTGTTTAGCTGTTAGGCTTGCCCGGATGCGGAATCACTGCCGCGTACCCGGCGGTATACATGATGCGGTTGTCCATGCGCCGGTCCGCCGCGAGCGAAACCGCCGACCCGAGCGCAATGCCCAGGTCGCCCGGCACAAAGACGCACATGCCCCGCGCCGCTTTGCACCCGGCGCAGTCGCCGAACCCGCAGAACCCGCACGTGCGCAGGCCCATGACGGTATGTTCCGTCCCGAGCAGCACGAGCACCAGCGCCTGGCGCAGCCCGGCCGCGTCGCGGGTAAAGGGTGATTTTTCAACCCCGGCGCCGATGGTCACCATGGTCTCCGCCACGGCGTCCTTCTCCGCGCCGGAGAGAATCATGGCGTGGAGCAGGTCACGCCCGCGCCCCTTGGGCGCCGTGCGCGCCGCCGCCACCATCGCCTGCGCCGCCGCCAGCACGGCCGCCTGTTCCGCGGCCGCGGCGTCGATACGCGTCATGCGCAGCCGCTGTTTTCCGCGTAGAGCGGGAAGCGGGCGCAGAGCGCGCCCACCTCGGTACGCAGGCGCGCCTGCAGCGCCGCATCGGCGGGGGCCTCGACCACCTGCGCAATCCAGCGCGCAATCTGCCGCATTTCCGCTTCGCGCATGCCGCGCGTGGTGAGCGCCGGCGTGCCGAAGCGCACACCGCTCGCCTGCGCCGGGGAGCGCGTCTCGAACGGGATGGTGTTCTTGTTGGCGGTGATCCCCGCCGCCTCGAGTGCCGCCTGCGCCTGCGCCCCCGTCACCTCGCGCGGGCGCAGGTCGATGAGCAGCAGGTGCGTGTCGGTGCCGCCGGAAACCACGCGTATGCCCGCCTGCTGCAGTTCCGCCGCCAGCGCCTGCGCGTTGGCCACCACCTGCCGCTGGTAGTCACGGAATTCCGGGCGCAGCGCCTCGCCGAAGGCGACCGCCTTGGCGGCGATGATATGCATCAGCGGCCCGCCCTGCATGCCCGGGAAGACCGCCTTGTCGATCTGCTTCGCGATCTCGCCGTCGGTACAGAGCACCATGCCGCCGCGCGGCCCGCGCAGCGTCTTGTGCGTCGTCGTGGTCACCGCGGTCGCATGCGGCACCGGCGAGGGATGCACCCCCGCCGCCACCAGTCCCGCGATATGCGCCATGTCGACCAGCAGGTGCGCTTCGACCGACTCGGCAATGGCGCGGAAGCGCGCGAAATCGAGCGTGCGCGGGTAGGCGGAAGCGCCCGCGACGATGAGGTCCGGACTGACCTCGTGCGCCTGCTTCTCCAGCGCGTCGTAGTCGATGGTTTCCGTCTCGCGCGTTACCCCGTAATGCGTAACCGCGTAGAGTTGCCCCGAGAAGTTGACCCGGCTGCCGTGCGTCAGGTGGCCGCCATGCGCGAGGTCCATGGTCAGGATGCGCGCGCCCGGCTTGAGCAGCGCGAAGTAGACCGCCATGTTCGCCTGCGACCCGGAGTGCGGCTGCACATTGGCGAAGGGAGCGCCGAACAGTTCCCGCGCCCGCGCCCGGGCGAGATCCTCGACGGTATCCACCACCTCGCAGCCGCCGTAATAGCGCTTCCCGGGATACCCCTCCGCGTACTTGTTGGTCAGCGGGCTCCCCGCCGCCGCCAGCACCGCCGCGCTGGCGAAGTTTTCCGAGGCGATCATTTCCAGCGTGCCCTGCTGCCGCGCCAGTTCCGCAGCGACCGCCTGCGCCACCGCCGGGACCTGCTGTGCCAGTATGCTCATGAGTCAGCCGTTGTCCTTTCCTTTGCGCGGGGCGCCGCACGCCCGCTGCCGCATCACTTCCGCCATGACGATGGCGCCCGCCGCCGCCACGTTCAGCGACTGGGTCAGCCCCTGCTGCGGGATACGGACGCGGTAATCGCACCGGTCGCAGACCAGCCGCCGCAGGCCGTCCCCCTCGTTGCCGACGATGACGCAGACGGGACCGGTCAGGTCGGTATGCCACAGCGACGTACCGTTGTCAACCACCGTCCCGGCCAGCCAGATGCCGCGTTCGCGCAGGGTTTCCATCGCCTGCACGGTGTTGCCGATGCCGGCCAGCAGCAGGTGCGCTGCCGCCCCCGAAGCCGCGCGCTCCACCGCGGCGGTCAGCCCCGCGCTGCGCCGCGCCGGCAGGAGGAGCGCATGGAAGCCGAGCGTCTCCGCCGCACGGATAAGCGCTCCGAGATTCTGCGGGTCCTGCACCTCGTCCGCCAGCAGCAGCGCCGGCTGCTTGCCGTCGAGGCGCGGCCAGAGCTCATCGAGTTCCAGCAGTGCCAGCGGGGGGCAGAGCGCCACCACCCCCTGGTGATGCGCCCCCTGGGCCAGCGCGTCGAGTTTCGTCTCGGGTACCGCTGCCAGCGGAATGCCCCGCTGTTTCGCCAGCGCGGGGAGGTCGGTCCCCGACTGCGCCGCCGCGGACAGGTAGAGATGCAGCACCTTCCGGGTGCCCGCCTGCAGCAGGTCGCGCACGGGATTGCGCCCGCAGACCGCGACGGCGTCTTTTGTGCTCATACCTGCTCCTGCGGCGCCGGCGTCAGCAG
>CAZWUZ010000404.1:0-2528 GCA_964637655.1 uncultured bacterium
CAGTATCCTGCGGGTGGCAGTCCCGCTGCCGATTCCCGGCATGTCATCGCTTCTGTCGTGTTTTCAGAACTTATCGGCAGAAAGGTCATAGACGGCAACGCTGCCGTCGGCGGCGCCGATAACGCAGCGGTCGCGCATCAGCAGCACCTGCGGGTGTGCGAGATGCGGACGCGTCTGCACCGCGCCACACGGCACGCCGTCGGCGCGCCGCCAGCGGTAAAGATTGCCGCACCGGTCCACCGCGCGCAGTTCCAGGTCGCTGCTGCCGAACGCGCAGGCGGCAACCGGGAAGAGCGTGGCCAGCGTCCCGTAGCGCGGATGCACCGCGTCGTCTACCCAGAGGCGGAGCGCGCACCCGTCGCCGACCGCGAGACAGCGGTCGTCGTAACTGATCTGCACCACGGTCGGGGCCTCCGGCAGGCCGCTCAGGCGTTCTTTCACGGTCCCGTCTTTCGCCTCGGCGATGCGGACGCTGCCGTCGCCGCAGCCGACCAGCAGGATCGCGTCACAGCGCGCCCATACCGGCGGGGCGCTGATATCCATCTGCCGCTGCCAGCGCCAGCGCTGCCCGACGGTGTCATAGACCCCGAGCATGCCGTTGCCGCTGACTGCCAGGTCGCCACTGCGGCTGAACGAAAGCGCGTTGATGCCGTGCTTGTGCTGCCGCGTCACCGCCTGCCCGGCGGCCGCCCCGGTCAGCGCGTCATAGAAATAGACCGTGGTGAGCCGCGCGACCGCCAGCAGCGGGACATGCCTGGCGCAGGCCATGGTGTAGCCGCCGCCGCGCGGGAACGTGCCGAGCAGCGCGCCGCTCTGCGCGTCCCACATCTGCAACATGGTGCCGTCGCTGGCGTACAGCCGCCGGCCGTTCTCGGCATACGCCAGCGCCTGCACCCCTTCGGCCAGCGCCGGTTCAGTGGCATATGCCGGCGTGCCGTCCACCCGCCGCACTTCCACCCGCCCCTCGCGGTTGCCGGTGGCCAGCAGCATGCCGCCGGGCGCGAAGGCGAGCGCGCTCACCCCCCGGCTGACCACGCGCCAGGTCGCCGCCTGGCGCCGCTGCGCGAGGTCGCAGACGACAACCGAACCGTCGCGCAGGCCGGCGGCGGCATAGGGCGCGCCGGATGCCACCGCGAGCACGGTCACGCGCTCAGTCGCGTTCGTTTCGAACAGCAGCGTGCGCTTCTGCAGGTCCCAGAAACGCAGGCCATTCCGCCCGTCACTCGCCGCGCCGCGCGTGCGCTCCGCATCCACCGCCATCAGCGCCACCTGCGGCTGCCGCACCGCCCCCCGCCCGTCAAACAGGTTGTTGCCCCATTGGCCATAAAACTCGGATAAATCGGGCAGCGCGGGGATATCATCCTCCGGCGGCCGCAGCGGGTGCGGATGGCCGTGCATGCTGCCGCGCACCTCGTGCAGCAGCACGCCGTCGGCACAGCGCCAGGTGCGCACCGTGCCGTCGCCCGCAGTCGCGGTCAGCGTGCTCCCGTCAGGCGCGAAAGCGAGCGCGGTGATGCCGGCCGGACAGTTCCACACCGCGCGCGCCGGGGTCAAGGCGGGTTGCAGCGTGCCGAATGGCGCGAGATGTTCCGTGCTCAGCCGGTCGCGGTACCGCACCGCTTCCGGGCCCAGGCCGCGCAGCGCCAGCGCCGCGCAAGTGCCGGCCGGCAGGATGCGCGAAAACATCACCCCGAGTTCATGCCTGATGTTTTTTATACCGGTAATGACCGTACGCACGCTGCGCGAGACATCGGTACCATCATGGCGATAGACCCGTATGGCAAGCCCCTCGCGATGCCCGCCGGCGTGAATGCGGCACAGCGCCCAGAGTCGCCCATCGATGATTTTGCGGTCCAGCACTTCGGCCAGCATGGCGCACGCTCCCAACAGGTATATACGCCATACCGCGGGCGCGCGTTGCACCGGTATATCAGGTTGTCATTACTGTGATTGGGACGGTCAGATATAGTCGCCGGCAGTAGTCCGCACGCCCTTGTTGCGCAACAGGTGGAATACCCGCATCTTCTTCACCTGCGCCGGGTTGAGCGAACCGAGCGGAATATACAGCACCCGCCTGCCCATGCGCTGCGCGAGGCGCTTCCACTTTGCCGCGGGCGGATGCTTCGCGATATAGGCGACGCCCCGCTGCTCACTATAAACAATGCCGGCCAGCAGCAACCGCTCCGCGCGCGTTTCCGCGATGTTGAACTGCGGTTCCTGCCAGATATCGTACATGCGCTGCGGCGGGTACGACAGCAGGAAGGCACCGTACTCGAGCCGCGTAATGCCCGGCCCGACGACATTTTCGCCCAGTGCAGTGGCATAGAACGCCATGTCCGATTCCTGCGTATGTTCGCCCTGCCAGGTCATGGCGAACGGATAGTTGTCGCCTTCGTCCAGTTCAAAGCTGACGACCACCGACCCGAAATCGAGCCCGCCGCTCTCCTCGGTCTTCACATAGAGCCGCTTTTCGTGGAAGCGGCGCAGGGTTTCGCGCAGGTCGGGCCCGGCCCCGAAATCGGCGATGA
>CAZWUZ010000405.1:0-2519 GCA_964637655.1 uncultured bacterium
GGCAGGGGGCTCCTGACGGATTCGGAAATCTGCGGGTTGACCGCGGTGATGAGCAGCCCGTTGCCGACCGAGCAGAGCGCAAGCACGAGCATCAGCGAGCGGACCAGTGCTGAACGGTGTGCCAGCGCCCGGGCGAGTACCAGGGCGAAAAACGGCATCGCTTCCTGCAGGAAGCGCGGATACGTGCAGGCGCCACCCCACCAGAATACGTAACCGGAATTGAGCAGCAGGAAATACGCGATGACTGCCGGCGCGGCGTAACACTGCTGCCGCATGCCGGGCGGCCCGCCCGCGGTCACCGGGGGCGCGGCGGCGGTTGCGGGCGCGCAGGCATTCCGGAAGTGCCGGTCGGCGAGCAGGAAGACGGCCAGCAGGGCCGGGGAGAGCAGGAACAGCCCCCGGTAGCCGCCGAAGAGCAGCGCGAAGACGACCGCCGGCTTCGGCAGGGAGATGCCGAAAAATCCGCCTCCCATCGTGTCCTTGAAGTACGTTTCCGCTTCGTGCGCGTAGCCGACGGCGAAGCAGGACCCGGTGACCGCGGCATTGTAGAGCATCAGCACCAGCACCAGCGGCGCCGCCCCGGCCGCGAACCACGGGACCAGCCGGACCACAGATCGCCACTGCGGCGCGAACAGCACGGCAACGAGCAGGAGAATCGCCGGCACGGTGGTGTACTGGGTCAGCAGCGCCGCCCCGGTCAGGACACCCGCCGCCAGGAACGTGCGGGGTGAGGGAGACCGTCGCGACAACAGGAACAATACCGCGAACACCAGCAGCGCGGCATGAATCTGCCCGTAGAGCATCGTGGCGCAGGGAAAGAGTCCGGTGCCCAGGGTGAGGGTTGCGGTAGCCAGCACGGCGGCGCGCGGGGGGACCAGCGGCAGCAGGTAGAGCAGCAGCAGCGCGCCGAGCAGCGCCCCGGGCACGGCGGTGCACAGGACCTGAATGATCCGGAAGAGTGCTCCCTGAATGACGCCGGAAGTGGCGGCCTCGTCGCGGCTGCGGAGAGCGGCGGCTGCGTGAAATCCGCCGGCATAGAACGGCAGCGCCAGCAGCGCGGTGCCGGGTGGCTTGTCGCTGAAATAGCGCCCGCCGTTCCGTGCCTTGTCGATCGTGTTCAGGTGGTAGGAATCGATGGAGAGGGTGCCTTCTTCGACGATGGCCCGCACCAGGTTATAGCGTGAATTCTGGTTGGGCCCGGTCCCCGTCTGGAAATACCCGTACGTGAAGAGCAGGAGTCCGAACACCGTGAGAGCGAGGCGCTGAGGCGAGGTCATCATCATCTCCGCAGGACAGTTCCGGCCCCGGATTCCGCGACTGCTGCCGCCTTGCCGGCATCACCGTGGTGATTCTATCACCGTCGCGCGCATCCGTCAAAGCCGGCGGTGCGGCCACCGGCGGCAGGTGCCGCCGGGAAACCGCTCATTTGTCAACGCAACCCGGCGGTGGTAAAAATCGATTTAACGACCCGGGCGCAGACGGAGACCATGCAGACGACCGGCCCTTTCCCGGCAGCGGCTTCACCGGCCCGACGGGCGGCATACGCCTGCCTGGCGCTGGGATTGTTCCTCGCCTTTTTCTGGCCCTTGTTCGACGGTAGCCGGACGCTCTTTTTCCGGGACCATTTCAACCAGTTCCTGGCGGAACGGAAATTTCTCGCCGACAGCTACGGCTGGTGGTGTCCCGGAAACTTCCTGGGCGTTCCCGCCTATGCCGACCCGCAATTCGGGTTCTGGTATCCGCCCAGCATTCTGTTCCGCCTGCTGCCGTTTCCGCTGTCGTACAACGTGCATATCCTGCTGCATTTTCTCCTCATCGGCTGGTTCGCCCTGCTCTTCGCCCGCCGCCACTTCACCCCCGCCCCGGCGCTGTTCTTTGCCGTCGGCGCCACCGGGTGCGGACTGACCCTCTCGATTTCGGAGTTTGCGTCGTATTTCGGAAGCTATGCCTGGCTCTACCCGCTGCTGTACCTGCTTGACACCTCCCGTGCGCCGGGACAGCATGCGCGGCTGCTCTGGCTGCCCCTGGTGCTGTGCTGTTCCCTGACCGCGGGTGGCACGCTTTTCTCCGCCGCCAATCTCGCGCTCGCCATCGGGGCATTGTGCTGGTTCACCGCCCGGGGAAGTCTCTCCCGGCCGCGCCTGCTGCTGCTCCTCGGCCTGACGCTGATCGTCTGCTATCTTCCCGCGTACTACTTCATGGAACTCTATCTCCGGTCTTCGCTGCGCCACGGGTACGAGGTCCAGGGGAACATGGAATTCCTCTGGTCGCGGCTGCCCGACCTGTTCCTGGCCGGCCGCGCCACCTGGGAACGGTACCTTGCCCAGCCGCACACGCTCTACCCGGTGGTCTACTGCGGCGCCTTTACCGGTCTGCTGCTGTTCGCCGGCCTGCGCCGGGCGTGGCCGGCCGGGTGGCGCGTGTACATGGCCCCGGCGCGGCGCGCGTTGCGCGGCTGGCCGGAGCTGGAGGCCCGTTTTGGCGGGCGCGCCGGCCTCTTCTATCTGCTGACGGGTCTG
>CAZWUZ010000406.1:0-2518 GCA_964637655.1 uncultured bacterium
CGTGCTCTTCCCCGAGCCGTTGTAGCCGATGACCCCGATCTTCGCCCCGTAGAAGAAGGAGAGGGAGATGTCCTTGAGAATCTGCTTGTTGGGCGGGACGACCTTGCCCGCGCGGTGCAGGGAGAAAATGACCTGATGGTCGCTCATGATGCTATCCTTACCGGAGAATTGCCGCAGCGCGGCAGGCGGCAGAATACCACATGCGGCGACGGGGAGCAAGGCCCACCGCGGCGGAGGTTCAGACGGACGGGGAAAAGTGCCAGAGGCGGCGCAGCAGGAGCAGGCAGAGCGCGAGCAGCGCCAGCCAGGGGAGAAAGGCGGCAGCCAGCGCGCCGGGCGCGGCGAAAACGCGGGCCCCGCCGCTGGTATAGGCAAGGTAGACGGGCCACAGGTCGGGCTTGTTCAGCCAGAAGTGGTATTCGAGCGGCAGGTACGCTGTGGGCTCGGCAGGCACATAGTTGTGTTGCCGGGGGAGGTCGAGGAACAGCGCCCGGCAGGCGAGGGCGAACATCGTGCCGGTCTGGGTGAAGGCGGCCGGGGCGAGCGGCTGCGGGCGGATCTCCTGCACGAGTTCGCGCTGCTGCTCAGGCATTTGATACCAGTTGGCATAATCCCAGGCACTGCCCGGCAGATTGACCAGCAGGCCGAGCAGCCCGATACCGATGATGGCGGGGCGCGACAGCATGCGGAGCGCCTGCGGCAGCATGACGGCAGCGAGCAGCACGACGGGGAGGGCGAGGCGGTTGGCATAGCCGACTTCACCCTCCCATCCTGTCCAGGCGCTGATGAGCAGCAGGTAGGCAAACGCACCGAGCAGCGCGCAGGTTTCAAGACGGGAGACGGTGCGCGCACGCAGGCGACGGATGATGACCGGCACGACCAGCAGCAGGAACGGGTTGTAGACAAAAATGCTGCGCAGCGGGGAGAACAGATGCCCGGCCAGTCCGAGGCTGACGGGAAATGAAAAATTCTGCGGGACGCCGGTGGCAAGCAGCGGCTGGTAACCGTGCATGGTGCCGAACCGGGCAACATTGCCGGTGACCACCACGGCGGTGGTGGCAGCAAGCGCCAGCAGGGCGAGAACGCGGTGTTTCCGTTCAGGGGCGGCGCCGGCAAGAAACAGACAGGCAACGAGGCTGGCGGGTTTGGCGAGAATGGCGAGCGCCAGCGTGAGCGCCGCAAGCCGCGGACGTGCGGCGGCATATGCCGTCAGGGTGCCGGCCAGTGCGGCAGTGAGATACACCTCGTCCTTGATGGTGTCGCTCCAGACGAGCAGCGACGAGCAGGCGCAGACGAGCAGCGCCATGGCGAGCGCGCGGCGCGGGGAAAGCCCGGCCCGCAGGGCATAGTGGTGGAGACACGCGGCGGTGAGGCCGAAGAGCAGCGCCGGCAGCAGAAAGAGCGGGAGCCAGAGGCAGCCGGCCACCAGCAGGAGGAGGGTGAGCAGGCTGCCGGCGGCAACCGCCGCCATGCGGCGCAGCCGCGGCGGAGAATGGCGTTCCGCCCGGGGCAGATGCGTCACGCGCTGCGGCTGGTGGTAGCAGAACCAGAAGAGTCCGGTGACGATGGCGGGAATGAGCAGGCAGGCGAACAGCAGGGATGATTCGCGCGCGAGGCTGACCAGCAGGGAGGGAATGGGAACCAGCCAGCGCAGGGTGGCGGCAGTACCCAGCAGCGGCAGCAGGCCGTAGTGGTAGGGGCGCAGGTGAAGGTCGGGGAGTGGTGGTGCGGCGAGCAGCAGGTCATTGACGGCTGCAACGGAGTGATCCGGCCAGGCGAGTGAGCGCGCGGCGGCAAGCGTGATCTCTTCGTCGGTGATGTGCGTGTGCCCGGCAGTGAAGAGGATGGCGCAGAGAAAAAAAGCTGACCAGGTGGTGAAAAAAGCGCGGATCATTCTCTATCCGGCCACAGGTACAGGGTATCGCCGGAAGTGGTGGTGGCGGCGCCGGCGAGGGCGCGGTACGCGCCCGGGGGGAGCTCCTGCAGGTGCTGCACGTAGCGGTGGATGCCGGTCGCGGTCAGGTCGGTGCGGGCAAGGTGGCGCAGGTACGCGGTGCTGTAGCGGTGGGTGGCGAGTGCTTTCTCCCGGAATGACGGGCGTGACCCATACTGCGCCAGTTCGTACCAGCCGTCGGCATAGAGCGGTTCGAGCAGCACGGCGCGGCGCAACGCGGCGATACTGCCGGCCAGGTCGCCGGTCTGCCGCCGGATCGTGGCCAGCCGGCGCCAGTGTGTTGCCTCGTATGGGTCGCAGGTGAGTGACCGCTCCAGGGCTGCAAGTGCGCGCCACGGCTCGCCGGCGAGCAGCCAGACCCGCCCGTACTGGGCAAGGTAGATCGGGTTGCGCGGCTCACAGGCAAGGGCAATGGCGAATTCGCGGGCGCATTCGCCGAAGAGCAGCGCCGCGGTTTCCGGCGGCGCGGTTTTGGCCTGCTGCAGGAACACGCCGCCGCGGTGCATGTGGAACAGTCCGGCCAGTGGCGACCAGGTGACGGCAGCAGTGTAGTGGTGCAGTGCG
>CAZWUZ010000407.1:0-2517 GCA_964637655.1 uncultured bacterium
AAAACGCCGTTACGATGCCTTATACGCCACTGACAGAAAAGTTAGTCAATTTGTCAACACCCGTCCCCATCAAATCAGGCGAAGCGGAAGCGGACCATCGAGAAGTCGTCCTCGAAGTCGGGGCGTTCGCTGAAGACGCGCGCGTATTCCGCCAGTTCGCCGATGGGATCGCCGTCACTGCCGTAGCGGGCGGCAAGTTCCTTCGCGAAATCGTCGTACTCGAGCATGCTGCCGTCCGCTTTCGCCACCTCGTACACCCCGTCGCTGAACAGGTAGAGTTCGCTCCCCGGCGGGACAGTGGCCTGCGCCTCGGTGAACGGGGCGTCGGGCATGCCGCCGACGATAAAGCCCGGCGAATTGAGCTGTGTGCGCTCGCCTGTCGCGGTCACCAGTTCCGCCGGCGGATGCCCGCCGTTGGCGAACCTGATGGTGCGGGTGCGCGTGTCGAAGATGGCATACCACATGGTGAAGTAGAGGTCGTTGTGTTCGTCCATGGGGAAGGTGCGGTTGAGGAACGCGAGCATCTCCGCCGGCTTCTCGACCAGGTCGGTCTGCGCCTGCGCGCGCAGCACGTTGATGGCGGAGATCGACAGCAGCGCCGCGCCCACCCCGTGCCCGCAGACATCGAGCAGCGTGAGAATAAAGCGGTGTTCGTCGAGCCATGCGTAGTAGAACGAATCGCCCCCGAGCGCAATCGAGGGGATGAACGTCCACTCGGTACGGATGCTGCCGGTCGTCAGCGGCGCGGGCAGCAGACGCTTGACGTACTCCGCCGCTTCCGCCAGTTCACCCGCCAGCTGCTTCTGGCTCGCCTGCAGGGCATCATACGCCTCGTTGCGCTGCAGCAGGTTGATATAGCCGCGCGAGTGGTAGCGGATGCGCGCGAGCACCTCGAGCGGGTCGGGCAGTTTCACCATGTAGTCGTTGGCCCCGAGCGCGAACGCCTCCGCCTTGGTCTCCCCCTCCTCTTTTGACGACAGGACGATGAGCGGCACATCTTTCGTCGTCGCGCGGGCGCGGAAGAATTTCACCAGCGTCATGCCGTCGACCTCGGGCATCACCAGGTCCTGCAGGATGACCGTCGGCTTGAACTCCTCAGCCGCCGGGATGGCCTGCCCCGGGTCCTGGCAGAAGCGGAACTCGATATCGGCGTGCGGGGCGAGCATGCGGCGCACCGCCTCCCCCACCATGGCTGAGTCGTCGACCAGCAGGACGCGGATGCGGTGCTCGGTCAGTTGCGTATGCAGCAGTGCGGCAGTGCTCATGGATGTTCTCCCCGGGCTTCAGCCCATTCAGTCATGGTGAGGGCGATGCGGGCAGGTGGCAGCACCTGTTCCGCCCCGCCATTGTCGCGCGCAGCCTTCGGCATCCCGTAGACGACGCTGCTCGCCTCGTCCTGCGCCACGGTCGTCCACCCCGCCTGCCGCAGCGCGAGCATGCCGGCAGCACCGTCGCGCCCGATACCGGTAAGCAGGACCGCCAGCCCGGGCGCGGGCCAGTGGCGGGCGGCAGACATGAAAAGTTCGTCCACCGACGGGCGATACGGCACGCTGCGCGGCTCGGCCGCATAGGTGAGTGTGCGGTCCGCCTGCAGCACCAGATGGTCATTCTCCCCGCTGATCAGCACCGTCCCGGCGGCCGGGCGTTCACCGGGCTGCACCAGCCGCACCGGCAATTTCGCCTGCTCCGCCAGCCACCCGGCCATGCCGCCGGCGAATTCGCGATCGATATGCTGCGCGATGACCACCGCGCCGCGGTAGCCGGCCGGCAGCGCGGCCAGCAGCGTGGCGAGCACGCGCGGACCGCCGGTGGACGCCCCGATAAGCACGAGCGGCGGGAGCGGTGCTGCCTGTCGCGACGCTGCTGCCGGCGCGGCTGCCGGTGACGTGTGCACCGGTGCCATCACCGCGGGCGCCGCCATTGCGCCCAGTCGCGCAATTTTCGCCAGCAGCAGGTCGCCACCGCCCAGTGTACCGTCGCTGCCCAGTGCCGGCGTACATACGGCATCGAGCGCCCCGTGGCCCAGCGCGGCAAAGACCAGCGCGATATTCTGTTCCACAGACGCGGTCACGACCAGGATGGGGCAGGGCGTCGCCCGCATGATTGCCTTCGTCGACTCGGCCCCGTTCATCACCGGCATGATCAGGTCCATGAGGATGAGGTCAGGCACGTCAGCGGCACAGCGGCGCACCGCTTCCTGCCCGTCGAGCGCCGTCCACGCCACTTCATGCCCCGCACCGGCGACGATGCGGCGCAGCACTTCCGTCGCCATGCGCATGTCATTGACGATGGCGATTCTCATGCGGATACCTGCGCCGGCTGAAGTCGGCGGCTACCACGGCGGTAGATCTGCGCAGGCTGAAGCCTGCGGCTACCACGACAATGCACACCCTGGATTCCCGATGGCACAAAGCGGGGCACCCATTCAACCACCCTCACCCTTCCCTCTCCCGCCACAGGCGGGAGAGGGGGGGTGGCTTCCCCCTCGACGGGGGGGGCGGTTGGAGGAGGGTGAAG
>CAZWUZ010000408.1:0-2497 GCA_964637655.1 uncultured bacterium
CTTACCATATTGGGGTGAGGTTTTCTCCTTTTCCTCTACATGATAACTCCGTGGTAACAGCCCTGACCATGGCCGTTTCAGTCCGAGAAGACGAATTCGCGGTCGCCGATGATAACGGTCATCCCGGCGGTACACCCCGCGGCGCGCAGCGCGTCGGAAACCCCGCGCTTCTCCAGCAGGCGCTGGAATGCCGCGAGCGCTTCTTCGCTGGCGAAATCGGTCATCACCAGCCGGCGGCGCAGCCACGGGGCATCGAGGACAAAATCGCCGTCCTCGTTGCGGCTGACATGCACTGCCTGTTCTTCCTCGGGGAGGCGGATGACCGGCGGCAGCGCATCGGGCGCCGCAGCCGGGCGCGGATGCTGCCGCGCGAGCGCAAAGAGGCGGTCGCGCAGGTCGTCCATGCCGGTGCCATCCTGCGCCGAGATGCGGCAGACCTCGGTAGCGCCGAGTTTTTTCACCGCGGCTGTCACCTGGCGCTTTGTTTTCGTGTCGAGCAGGTCGCACTTGGTGATGGCAATGACTTCCGGTTTGGACGCAAGGTCATGCCCGTAGCAGTCGAGTTCAGCGCGGATGACGCGGTAGCGTTCGACGAGGGAGTCAACAGGAAGCGCCTCGACGAGATGAAGCAGCAGGCGGGTGCGTTCGACATGCTGCAGGAACCTGATGCCCATCCCCTTCCCCTGATGCGCGCCGGCGATGAGCCCGGGGAGGTCGGCCACCAGCAGTCCCGCCTCGGTTTCCGGGTCGCGCATGACCCCGAGCACCGGCTGCTTCGTGGTGAACGGGTAGGCGGCGATTTCGGGCGTGGCGGCGCTGATGGTGCTGAGCAGGGTCGACTTGCCCGCGTTGGGGAGGCCGAGCAGGCCGAGATCGGCGAGGAGCTTGAGTTCCAGACGCACCGTGCGCGCAACCGGCGGTTCCCCCAGTTCGCGGCGCCGCGGCGCGGGATTGCGCGCGGAGGCGAACGCGGTATTGCCGCGCCCGCCGCGCCCGCCCGGGGCGATGATTGCCTGCTGCCCGGGGAGGGCGAGGTCGGCAACCAGTTCGCCGGTGAGCACGTCGTAGACGAGCGTACCGACGGGCACGGGCACGACCGCATCGGCGCCCGCCGCCCCCGTCATCTTCTTGCTGCGCCCGTGCGTCCCCGCCTGCGCCCGCACATGCGGGCGGAAGCGGAAATCGACCAGCGTGGTGAGCGCGGGGTCGGCGCGCAGAATGACATTGCCCCCCGCCCCGCCGGCGGCGCCGTCAGGCCCGCCGCGCGGAACGTACTTCTCGCGGCGGAAACTGACGCAGCCATCGCCGCCGCGCCCCCCCTCAGCCGTCAGGGTTGCCTGGTCGACAAACATGCGCGCGCGCGGTCCGTCCGGGCGTCAGCCCGCGATGACCGACACGCGGCGATTCTGCTTGCTCGGGCAGATGAACTTGACCATGCCGTCGACGAGCGCGAAGAGCGTGTCATCGCTGCCGATCCCGACATTCTCGCCCGCCTTGTAGCGCGTGCCGCGCTGGCGGATGAGCACCGTGCCGGCGGTCACCTTCTGCCCGTCGTGGCGCTTGACTCCGAGCCGCTGCGCGTTCGAGTCGCGCCCGTTGCGTGAACTGCCAACGCCTTTCTTATGTGCCATGTTCTTCCTCCTCCGTCTCCGTTTCCATACGGACCGTGATATGCTGCGGATACTGCGCCTGCAGCAGGCCGAGGCCGTGCTGCAGGGAACGCCAGAGCGCTGCCGCCGCCGCCGCCTGCCGTGCGTCAGGCACGGGCAGCGTCGCGGCGAGGGCGCCCGCCTCGCGCCGCGTGATGTCCGCCGCGAGGTTCCAGTCGCGGGCGAGCGTCAGCAGCAGCGTGTCGGCAAGGATGCTGACCGCCGCGCAGAGCGGATCATGCCCGCGCGCGGCCATGCCGGCATGTCCCGTGACGGTCAGCGCGCGGGGTATCCCGCCCGCCGTCTGCCGCAGGACGACCGTGAGCACCGCCGTCAGGCGATGGCCGTCACCTTGACATCGGTGAGCGACGCGCGGCTGCCGCGGATACGCTGCGAGTTCTTGCGCCGGCGGTAGCGGAACGCCACGACCTTCTCGCCGCGCTTCTGCCCGACGATGGTCCCCTCGACCTTCGCGCCCTCGACCAGCGGGGTGCCGAGGCGGAACTTCGCCCCGTCAGCCACGAAGAGCACCCGGTCGAACACCACCTTTTCACCCGCCTCACCGGCGAGTTTCGCCACGGTGATGACATCACCCTTGGCCACTTTGAACTGCTGACTGCCACTCTGCACAATCGCGTACATCGTCGTACTCCTCTCCGTCACGCTCAATGCGTGTAATCGCTGTAGATCGCCCGCTCCGCGAGCGGCACCCCTGCCTGGTTGTACGGCGAGTCCGGGGCGATAAAATACCAGCTGACCAGCCACCCGCACAGCATCGCCGTGCCCAGCGCCACCGCGACGAACGCGGCGCGCACTCTCCTGTGCGACATCCGGAGCGGGACCTGGTC
>CAZWUZ010000409.1:0-2479 GCA_964637655.1 uncultured bacterium
CCGCGGGCTCGATGTCAGCCATGGCGACCGCGCGCGGATCACCGCCGACCTGCGCGACGAGGCGCGGCGCCGCGGCTGGACGCTGGCGCAGCATATCGCCCACCCGGCGGCCATCCCGCTCCACCTGCTGCGCTATTTCAGTTTCGCGGAGAAGTACCATACGGCCGATCCGGGGTCGCTCCCCGGGCACGAGACGCTGTTCGACGCGCTGCGGCGCGCGGGCAAAGAGTGGCTCTGGCTCGGCTATCCCGACGGGCCCGGCACGACGGACGGGGTGCTGCAGGCGTTCCGCGAGCGGCATACGGGCGACGAGGCGCTCATCTACCTGCACTTCTCGGAGCTCGACTGGGTGGGGCACAGTGACGGACCGCATACGCCGCGGCAGCGCACCACGCTGGCGGCGATCGATGCCGCGCTCCGCCAGGTCTGCGCGCAGCTCAACCGCACGCGGCCGGCCGTGCGCAGCGTCATCTTCGGCGATCACGGGCAGGTGGCGGTGACGCGGCACCTCGACCTCGGCGCGCGGCTGCGGGCGACCGGGCTGGCCGAGGAGCAGGACTACCTCTGTTTCCTCGACTCGACGCAGGCGCGCTTCTGGTTTTTCACCGGGCAGGCCCGCGCGGTTATCACCGCGCTGCTCGCCGCGCTGCCCGAGGGGCGGATCCTGACCGGCGCGGACCGCGCCCGGCTGCACTGCCGCTTTGCGGACAACCGCTTCGGCGACCTGGTGTTCGTGGTGCATGACCATACCGGCATCTACCCCGATTATTTTCAGGGCGAAACGCCGTGCAGGGGGCTGCATGGCTACCTGCCGGAGGTGACGGGCAACCGGGCGCAGCTGCTTGTGACGGGCTGCGGGATGCAGGCGCAGCTCGAACCGATCGTGCCGCTGACCGCGCTCTACCCGACGCTGCTGGCGCTGCTCGATTGTCCCGTCCCGGCGGCGGTGGCGGTGCCGCCGGTGCTGCCGCGCGAGCAGCTGGTGCCCGTGCCGCCCGCCTGCGCCGCCACCGTGGTGGTGCCGACGCACAACCGCTGCGACCGGCAGCGCTGCCTCGCGGCGCTCGCCCGGCAGGCGGACGTGCCGGGCGGCTTCGAGGTGGTGGTGGTCGATGACGGCTCGACGGACGGCACCGCGCCGTTGCTCGCCGGCTGGCAGACCACCCTGCGCCGGCGCTGCCTGCGGCAGGAGGCGGCGGGTCCGGCGGTGGCGCGCAACCGCGCCGTCCGCGAGGCCGCGGGCGCGGTCATCATCTTCATCGGCGACGATATCATCGTGCCGCCTGATTTTGTCGCGCGCCATGTCGCGTTCCATCGCGACTGGCCGCAGGCGGGGCATGCCTGCCTCGGGCTGGTCGACTGGCCGGCGGCGGCGCCGCGGGACGTGCTGACGGAGCTGGTAACCGCGCCGGAGGGGGGGCACCAGTTCTGCTGGCACCTGGTGCGCCAGCAGGATCCCGACAACCTGGCGCCGGACTTTTTCTGGACGAGCAACCTCTCGTGCAAGCGGCAGTTCATGCTGACCCACGGGCTGTTTGACGAGGATCGGTTCCGGCATGCGCTGTGGGAGGATGTCGAACTCGGCTACCGGCTGCGGGCGGCGGGACTGGTGCTCCATTTCCGCGAGACGATCCGTGTCGAGCATGAGCATCCGGTGGCGTTTGCCGCGTTTCTCGAGCGGCAGCGGCTGCTGGGGTGGTACAGCCATGACCTCGCGGAGCACGGGTTCGCCGCGCGCTATCAGCCGGAAGGAGCGGAGCGGCAGCGGGTCTACGCCCGCAGCGTGTTGCCGGAAATGATCGCGGCCATGGCGGCGCTCACCGCTGACGGCGCCCCGCGCGAACTGCTGCAGCGCGCGTATAACCACTGTTTCCGCTATGCCGCCGTGCTCGGTTTTCTCGAACGCGCCGGGCAGGCCGGTGCGACGGCGCCGCCGTACGACCTGACGACGGAACTGGCGCGTGAACAACAGGAACGCGAGGCACAGCAGCGGGCGGAGGACCGCCGCCGCGTGGCAGCGGGGCTGGCCCGTCCGCAGGCGGCAGTCGTGGCGGCACGCCTGGACCGGCACCTGGCTTACGGCGGCCGCGTGGCGTGCCTGCTGCATCCGCGCCCGCTGACGGAACCGGAGGCGGATACGCAGCTGCTGGCGCGCTGGACCGGGCTGCTGACGGAGCAGGGCGTCGCGCTGGCCGGGCTGGAAGCGGCGGCAGCGGTGCTCATCACCTACTGGTGGCAGGTGCGCGACCTGGCGCCGGCGGTGCGCCGTGAGCGGCCGCAGGCGCGGCTTGTGGCGCTGGCGCTGGGCGGGTATCAGCGGGCGGTGCGTGCGGCTGCGACTGCCTGCCATCCCGAACAGCTGCAGCAGGCGGTGCTCCGCCGCGACGCTGATCTTGCCGGGCTGCGGCAGGCGGACCTGGTGCTGACGCTGCGGGCGGACGACGCGGCCTGGCTGGCGCAGGAGCTGGCCGGGAGCGGC
>CAZWUZ010000410.1:0-2456 GCA_964637655.1 uncultured bacterium
GGAACGTATCACCGGCTATCCCGTCGCGCAGCTGCTCGGGTCGGTGCGCGGCGAAGAATACCACCATCCGGAGGACCAGCCGGCAATCGCGGCGGCTTTTGCCGGGGCCCTGGCGACCCCGGGCCGTCCGGTGACCGTGCGCTACCGCCTGCGCCATGCCGGCGGGCACTGGCTCCATCTCGAGGCGGTGCTCAGCAACCTGCTTGACGACCCTGCAGTGCGGGGCGTACTCGTCAATATTCGTGACATCTCCGCGCAGCAGCAGGCGCAGGAGACGCTCTTCCATACGGAGAAACTCGCGTCGCTCGGGCGTCTCGCGGCGGGCATCGCCCACGAGATGAACCAGCCGCTCAATGCCATCCGCAACTACTGCCAGGGACTGCTCCTCAACATCGAGGACGGGATTCCCACGCCCGACGAGAAGATACGCGCCAATCTCGCCGCCGCCGTGCAGCAGGTCGACCGCATGGCCGACATCATCCGCACCATGCGCATCTTCACCCGCCGCGGGGCGGAGACGGGGTACGAGCGCCTGCCGCTCGAACGCATCATCCGCTACCCGCTCGCGTTGCTTGGCGCGCAGCTGCGCTCGAACAATATCACCCTGACCGTCGACCCGGCGGTGCAGGAGGAGAAGCTGCTCATCAGCGGCAATGAGAACCGCCTGCAGCAGGTCTTCATCAACCTCTTTGTCTATGCGCGCGACAGTATTCTGGCCCGCCGCGGTGCGGAACCGGCACTGGTCGGAGAATATCGCATCGAGCTGGTGCGTGACGGCGGGAGCGTGAGCGTCCGCCTGAGCGATAATGGCCGCGCGATTTCCGCTGCTGACCTGCCGCACATTTTCGAGCCGTTCCATGCCGGGCAGGATATGGAGGGGAGCGGGCTCGGGCTCGCCATCTGCCATGAAATCATCCGCCAGCATGACGGCACCCTGACCGTCGAATCGGACGCTTCCGGCACCATTTTCACCGCCACCTTCCCCCTCACCTGAAAAGGGGACACATCCCTTTTGGCGGTGCTGAAATCAGCACTTTGAAAAGGGGACACATCCCTTTTGGCAGTGCTGAAATCAGCACTTTATGCTACAATATGCTTATGAAAAACAGGATGCGCATTCTGCTCATCGATGATGAAACGACTGTCGGGGAGAGCATTGGCGGCTTCCTCCGCGAGCGCGGGTATGACATTACCTATGTCGCCAGCCCGGCGGCAGGGCTGGAGCAGTTTGCCCGCGAGGCGTTCGAACTGGTCATCACCGATATCCGCATGCCCGGGGTTGATGGTATCAACCTGTTGCGCCGCATCAAGGAGATGAACCCGCAGACCGAGGTCATTATCATCACCGGGCACGGGACGATGGAGCATGCGGTTGAGGCGCTACGGGCGGGGGCGGCTGACTTCCTCAATAAGCCGGTCGACCTGCGACAGCTGATGTTCGCGGTGGACAAGGCGGCGCGGCTGCGGCGGTTGCAGGCGGAGAAGGAGACCTACCGCGACACGCTCGCGCGGGTGCAGGGGGGGGGCGAAGCGCGGCTGATCGGTATTGCGCCGGCGATGCAGCAGGTGCGGGCGCTGACCGATAAGGTTGCGCAGTCGCCGGCGACCACGGTGCTTATCACCGGCGAGAGCGGCACGGGGAAGGAACTGGTGGCGCGCATGCTGCACCGCGGCAGCGCGCGCGCGCAGGGGCCGTTCATCGCGGTCAACTGCTCCGCGTTCCCGCCGAATCTCATCGAGAGCGAACTCTTCGGGCATGAAAAGGGCGCGTTCACCGGCGCTGACGCGCAGCGCAAGGGCGTCATCGAACTGGCGCATGGCGAGACGCTCTTCCTCGACGAGATCGGCGACATGCCGGTCGACCTGCAGGGACGCCTGCTGCGCGCGCTCGAGGACCGCAGCGTGCGGCGGGTGGGCGGGAGTCGCGACCTGCCGGTGGATATCCGGCTGGTCTCCGCAACGCATCGCGATCTCGGGCAGCTGGTGCAGGAAAAGCGTTTCCGCGAGGATCTTTACTTCCGCCTGCGCGTGATGGTCATCCCGCTGCCGCCGCTGCGCGAGCGCCGCGACGATATCCCGCTGCTGACCGCGCATTTTACCCGGCAGATCGGCCAGCAGCTGGGGCGGCGTATCATTGGGGTCGCGCCCGATGTGCTCGACGACCTGCGCGACTACCCCTGGCCGGGGAACGTGCGCGAATTGCGCAACATGATCGAGCAGGCAATTATTCTTTGCGAGGGGGAGACGCTGGCGCGCGAGCACTTCCCGCTGCTGTGCGCCACCGTGCCGGCCGCGAGCGAGACGCTGGCCGACCTGGAGATGCAGCGCATTCGCGACGCGGTCAGGGCCGCGGGCGGCAACCTGAAGGCGGCAGCGCAGAGATTGGGCATCGGCTACGGCGCCCTCCGCTACCGCCTCAAGGATAAAAAGGGGACACAATACTAATTTCCGGAGGA
>CAZWUZ010000411.1:0-2431 GCA_964637655.1 uncultured bacterium
GACCGTAACAGTTCGCGTTGCCCGCACCGTGGTCGCCTGATGGATGATCGTCCTGATCTGCTTGCGCACTTCGTGCAGGAGCTGACCGGGCAGCTTATGTGCCGGTTTTTCGACCGTCAGCAGCAATGCCCGCTCGATTTCCCGGTTTATGCAGATGGTATGCCGCGATGCTACCAGCAGTGCCTTGGCCGGCATTCCGCCGAAAGCGGCAGAGATGATAACGTTGGCGTCAACGACGATTTTCACGCGCCAATTCTTCCCGGGCGCTGGCAAGGGCACGCAGCGCGTCGCGCTTGCTGATTCCCGCCTCGGCAAACACCTGGCCGAGTTTCAGCACTGCCGCCTGCAGCGATTTCGGCGCGATCGGCGATACGGTTGCCACCGGCTGCTGCCGGCGGGTAATCACCAGTTCCTCCCCGCTGCTGAGGTAGCGGGTGGCATTGATCTTGAAGTCACGGACATTCACATAGCGCATGGGCTCCTCCTTGCGCTAATGACACTACTCATGTAGTCACTTGGCAACGCCACCAGCAGAACATGGCCTGAATACCAGTTGCAGGCGATTCCACCCGATGAGCCGCGCCTGCTGCTGGCCACGGGACGGTATATCGGCGAAGGATTCGATGATGCCCGCCTCGCTACCCTGCTGCTGACCATGCCCGTATCCTGGCGCGGCACCCTGCAGCAATACGCCGGGCGCCTGCACCGCTATCATGCCGACAAGCAGGATGTGCGCATCTACGATTATGTCGACCATGCCGTGCCGATGCTCCGCCGGATGTTCGCCCGGCGCGAGCGCAACTATCGCGCGCTTAGCTGCCGGTCAGACAGCGCGGCCGAGCCCGCGCTTTTCTGAACCCTCCTCCTGCGATTGCAGTCGGCGCCAGTTGATGATTTGCCACAACGGACAGCGAAAATACATTGACTGCCCCCCGGTTCAATGGTAAAATAGTGGGTGGAGGGATTAGCCAGATGCCGACCATCTCGATGTTTTATGGGATCATCGTTTCGGTGTATTACGAGGATACCGGGCGTCACCACCAGCCGCACATTCATATTCGCTATCAGGATTTCAAGGCGTCATTAGCGATTGCTGATGGGTCGGTTCTCGCCGGCGAAGTTCCTCCACGGCAATTGAAAATGGTTCAGGTATGGATGGATCTACACAGAGATGAGTTGATAGCGGATTGGCAGCTGGCAGTTGCCGGTGACGAACCATTCCGGATCGCGCCGCTGCAGTAGTCAAGGAGACGGTAAAATGGAAATGCTTATAGACGTCGTCAGCGTCACTGCGCATGCGGATAATTCTTTGCTTTTGGTCTTTGAAAACGGTCAACGCCGCCGGTTTGACATGACGCCATTGCTGGAGAAAAAGCCATTTTCCCGACTCAAAGGTTCCCCGCTCTTTTTCCAGGCATCTATTGGTTTGGGCACGGTCGTCTGGCCGGGCAATATTGATATTGCACCGGAAACGCTATGGGACAGGTCGGTGCCTGTGTAGTCTGTTTTCCGCTGATTTTGCAACCAGGTGTGAATCATGAAACGTCGAACCGCACAATCGCTGCATAGCCTTATTGCCGGTACCCTGACCACCCCGGAAAGCAGGATCATGTTTGCCGGGCAGCGTTTCCACCTGCAGGTTGCACACTGGGTGGCTGACCTGCGCCGGACACTCGGGATTTCTCAGGCCGAGCTTGCCCGCCGCGCCCGTGTCAGCCAGCCGCTCATTGCGCGCCTGGAAAAGGGCGACCAGCGTCCCGTCCCGACCTTCGCGACAATCAACCGGTTGCTGCATGCGCTTGGCTACTCGCTCGAAATCGCCATCAAGCCAACGCGCCGGCTCGCCGCCTGACAAAGGTAGCCATCGTTTATTGCAGCATTCAGCATACTGCGAAACGGCAGTACTAGTTTCGCGCAGTATACCCGCAGCAGTTTTTTGTCTATCTATCGGAGCAAAGGTTCCGCGACCGTGGATTTCCGAGACCTGTATGGCTCCCCGCGCCAGACTCGGCGAGCGCCTTACTGTGGTTCGGCTATCGGGTCCAGTTCAGGCGCGGCGCCAGGCGTCACACCACTTTGCACACCGGCAGCGTCTTGTCTATCAGCGGATTGCAATCCACAAACACTAATTCCCGCCAATCTGACCAGGGATCAACAGCACATCACGAAAACGTTTGCCATCCGGATACATCGCCGATATAACGATCAGCGTCCAGCGGGTGCTGCTGTTTGCGCCCGCTACGACGCGAAGTTATGCGCATCTGATATTTCTTATTTCTTCTCTCCCGAATACATATACTTCCCTGCTTTTTATTATTTGAAAAACATCGTTCATATCCGTATCTCTAATATCTTTTATTTCTATGAGGTGTATGAAGTACTTCAACCTATCGTTTGGCTTAACGATGTCAACCGCCCTTTGAATCTTCTT
>CAZWUZ010000412.1:0-2421 GCA_964637655.1 uncultured bacterium
GGACTGATGGCGAAGGGACAGGAAACGGCGGAGACCATCGACCGGGTGCGCGAGAAACTCAACCGCGCGCGCGCGGCGCTGAAAGGCGAATTCACCGGCAAGGACGAACTGGTCGACCTGCTCTTCATCGGGGCGGCGGCGCAGGAGCCGGTGCTGCTCGTCGGGCCGCCCGGCACCGCCAAGTCGGACCTCGTCGTGCGTTTTGCCGAGGCCATCGGGGTCGCCGGCGAGGACTACTTCGAGTACATGCTGACGCGGTTCACCGAGCCGTCGGAGATTTTCGGGCCGGTCGACCTCGCGAAACTGCGCGCGGGCGAGTACTGGCGGCGCACCGCGGGCAAACTCCCCGAGGCGTCGGTGGTCTTCCTCGATGAGATCTTCAAGGCGAACAGCGCGATTCTCAACGCGCTGCTGACCGTCATCAACGAGCGCAAGTTCTACCAGGCGGGCCGCCCGCACCCGGTGCAGCTCAAGGTGCTGTTCGCCGCCGCCAACGAGGTGGCGCCCGAGGGCGACCTGGCGGCGCTGCGCGACCGCTTCCCGCTCAAGGCGCTGTCCGACAACGTCTGGGAACGCGACTTCGACGCGCTCGTGCGCGCCGGGCTGCGCGGCGACACCGCCCGCGCGCTCGGGCAGAAGCCGTGGGCGCAGGGACTGACGACGCTCGATGACCTGCTCGCGCTGCGCGGCTATTTCGACCGGCAGACGCAGCGGCAACTCGAGGGACGCACCGGGGTGCCGCTCGACCAGCAGCTCGATTTCGAACCGGACGCGCTGGCGCAGCTGCAGGTCATCCTGCGGGCCTGCGCGCAGGACCTGCACCTCGAACTTTCCGACCGCAAGGTGGTCAAACTCATCCGCCTGCTGCGCATCCGCGCGCTGCTGTTCCATGGCGGGCGGGTGTCCACGGACGACCTGACGCTGCTGCGCTACCTCGGGAGCACGCGCGCTGAACTGACGGCGGGGCGCGAACTCGTCGACCAGATCCTGCAGCGTGGCTGAAGCCGCCTCACCCTCGGCGGCGGCGGCGGCGGCGGCGCTGGCCGCCAGCGCGGCGCGGGAACGCACGCGCGCGACCGATGCCGCGGCGCTCACCGCGCATGCCGCGCTGCTTGATGCCGGGCTGCAGCGCCTGCCCGTGCTCTTCACCCGCGATCTGCTCTTTCTGCTCGGGCGCCCGCCGTATGACGGGTTCCGCACCGGCACGCCATGGCCGGAGGAGGACAGCGACGGCATCCTCACGCGCTACCAGACGGAATTCGTGCAGCGCCTGCTCCCGGAACCGGCTTTCGCCGAGGCGGTGCGCCTCGTGCAGTGCGCGCCGGCCGCCTCCGGCGAGCGCGCGCTGCTGACGCGGGAATTCCTCGAATTCGCCTGTCTTGAACTTGACGCCTGCTGGCCCGACCACTGGCCGGCCGAGCGGGTCGACTGGCCGCTGACGTCCGACGCGCTCCCCGCGGATGACGACGCGACGGTTGTCGCGTGGCGCGGCGAACTGCGGCGCGGCCTGGAACACTTTCTTGCCGCTGCGCGGCAGCGGCAGGTCGTGGCGCGTCTCTTTGACGCGGGCGACCTCTACGTGCTGCGCGCCGGGCGGCTGCTGGCCGACGCGCATTTGCGCCGCGCCTGCCGGCAGATTGCCGCCGCGCGCGCCGCGGTCCCGCCTCCCGACTGGCGCAGCGTCTGCCTGCTGCGCGAGCAGGCGGAGACGGCGACACGGCTGACCGAACTGACCTGCTACCCGAGCGGCGGCTTTGGCGGCCTGACCACCTCCGGGCCGCTGGAAAACCTGCTGCCGACCGAACTGCTCTACCTCGACGAGCCGACCCCGGAGGACGATTTGTTCAGCACGCGCTACGCGCAGGGTGAGCAGTTGTACTACCTGCGTGACGAAGGGGTGCTGGTGCGCCGCCAGGTGACGCTGCAGGTCACCATCGACCACGCGCAATGCATGACGCTGCAGTACCCGTGGCATCGCTACCGCCTCTCCAACCTGCTGCACGGCTGCCTGCTCGCCTTCATCCGCGACCTCGACGGGCTCTTCCCCAACTGTGCCGTGCACTGCGTCTTCCACCGCTACGCGCCGCCCGGACGCCCCGATCTCGTCGACGAGCAGCAGAAGGACGACGAACTGCTGCAGTTCATCCTGCGCGAAGAGGAGGCGCTCGACCGCGTGCGCTTCGTGCGCGCCGGCGAGGCGCGGTCATACCTCGATGCGTCACCGGCTGTCGCGCGCTACCTGCTGGTGCTCGGGCATGACGCGGTGAGCGAACCGCTGCGCGATCTGGCGCGCGACCGCCGCACCTGGCAGCGCTACGGTGAGCTACGCCAATGGTGCCAGCATTCCGGCAGGGGGCTGCAGCATCAGCGTGGATGTGACCGGCAGCAGCGCGGGTACCCACCACAACAGCATTCCGGCCG
>CAZWUZ010000413.1:0-2417 GCA_964637655.1 uncultured bacterium
GACGTGACAGACGAAAACCTGCAGAAGATCGTCGACGGGCAGATGAAGTACTCGTATTTCCCCGTCAACCTGATGCAGCTGAAGGGGCAGATCAGCTTCCACGACCTGGAGCCGCAGCGCCCGTTCGCGGTCGGCGGCTTCACGGTCAATGCGCAGGTGCTCAACCACCCGGTGCAGGTGTTCGGCTACCGCATCAGCGATGGGAAGCGTACGCTGGTCTACATGACCGACGTGGAGCCCTACTACGATGTCAACCAGCCCGACATGCCGGCGGAGGAAGTCAAGGACGTCATCGCGGCGATGAACGGGCGGCTGCGCGATTTCGCGCAGGGTGCCGACCTGCTCATCCACGACGCGCAGTACACGGAGAAGGAGTACGCGCAGCGGCGCGGCTGGGGGCATGCGACGTACGACTGGGCGTACGAGACGGCGAAACTGGCGGGGGCGCGGCAGCTGCTGTTCTTCCACCACGACCCGGTGCGCACCGATGCGGAACTGGCGGCCATCGTCCAGCCGTTCGCGACGCGGGCGGCGGCGGACGGGTTTACCTGTGACGCCGCGCGCGAAGGCGCGGTCATCGAATTGTGATGAGCGCCGACCCGCTGCCGGCCGTGGCGCAGCCGCCGGCACAGCCGGCGAACGCGGGCTGGGGGTTTGCTTTCCGGTTTGACGCGCGCGATATCCTGCTGCACGGCGCGGTGGCGCTGGAGTACACGCTGGAGCCGCGGCTGCTGCGCCTGGCGCGGGTCATCGTCTCGCCCGTGCCGCGCTACCTCAACGAGGTCGACCTCTCCCGCCCGTGGGCGGAAGTGGTCTACCTCATCGTCAAGAAATCGCTGGAACCGAAACAGTGCTCGGGCGAACTGACCGCGGCGCTGGCCAACGAGCTGCGCCGCACCTGCGCCGAGCCGGCGTGGATGGACGCGGTGCAGCAGTGGGGGATGGACGGGCAGGAGGAGGCGCTGCGGGCCGAGGCGCTGCGCCTGCTCAAGACGGTAATCGATGCGCGGTTCGATATCAGCGTGCGGTTTTTCCCGGCGCTCTCGGACGAGCTCATGAACAAGGGGGCGCAGGCGCACGCGGAATCGACGGGTGAGATCCAGCGTACCGTTACCGTGACCCCGCAGAGCAGCCCGGTAAACGGCACGCAGGCGGGCTCGCTCACGCCGGGTGACGAGCTGTTCGTCAAGATCACTGACGACTCGGCCAACGGCCTGGCGGTACGCACGGCGTTGCAGGCGGCGGATGACGACGGCACGCTGCGCGCGGTGGCGGCGGCGTTCGTCGGGGTGCGCGCCATCGACGACCGCGGCAACCTCGCCATTACTGTGCAGCTGACCGACGACACGCTCGGGGTGATGGAGGTCTACCGCACGGTGAAGATCAAGACCGTGCGCGGGCTGCAGCAGGGCGCGGCGCTGCCGGACGCGGAGGAGAGCACGGAGAGTGACGAGTTCAACGAAGAGCGGTCGCTGGCGCCCTGGCTGCTCGTCGTCCTCGGAGCGCTGCTGCTGACCGCGGCGGCGTGGGTGGTGCGTTCCCTTGCCGGCTGACGTTCTCCCGTTCCTGCCCTGAGCGCCCCATGCCCCTGAACGACGGCGTCTGTCGCGATCCCCGTACCACCGGCCGGTTATGAAACTGCGCGCGCTGCAGGCGACGGTGCTCGGGCTGGGCGGGCGCGAGGCGGCGTTCGACCGGGCGCTGCGCGCCTTCCCCGAACGCACCTGCGAACTCTGGGCGACGGCGCGTCCCGAGGCGGTGGCCATCGCCGCCGCGGCGCTCCCGCCGGCGGTGCAGTTCACTGTCTGCCACCGGCCTGACGCGGTGCCCGAACTCGGGCAGGCCGCGGCGTATACCCCGTTCCCGTATGCCGGGCTGCTGCGGCATGACACGGCGACGCTGGTCTGGGCGGCGAAACACCGGGCGCCCGCGGTGCTGCTGGTGCTCAACAACCCGGCCGGCGACGGCTATGCCGACGTGGTGGCGCTCGCTTTCCGCCGCGCGGAACGCGTCTACTGCTGCTGGCGCACGCGCTGGCGCGAACTGACGGCGGCGGAACCGGCGGCGGACACCGCGGCGCGCAGGCAGGCGCGGTTCTGGCAGGTGACGCTGCGCCGCTGGCTGCAGCGCGAACTCGACGAAGTGCAGGACGACCCGGCGGTACCGGAACCCGACCCGGAACGCGACGCGGCACTCGTGGCGACGCTGCGGCAGGGGACGGTGGCCGCATGGTGCGCACGCCGGGCGGAAGGGGTGGTCGTGGCCGCGTGCAACACGGACCTGGCGGCGGCGCTGGCGCCAGGGGGCGCACCGGTCGTGCTGCTGCAGCGCGACCTGGCGGTACTGCGCGAATCCGCGGCCGCCCTGCGGGTCTGTGCCGACCCGCGGCGCCTGCCGCTGCGGCCCGGCAGTACGCT
>CAZWUZ010000414.1:0-2403 GCA_964637655.1 uncultured bacterium
CCAGGTACGCACGTGGCGTTCAGGATCCTGATACTTGAAGTTGCGCGGCCCGACCCCGAACCACGGGCGCTCGCGCACGACATCGGTACAGTCGCGCCACATCGCCACGCGCCAGTTCATTTCCAGCCCGTGCACCGAACCAAGAAGCTGTCCCAGCGCCATCTGCGAGCGCCCCAGCACCGGCACTGCCAGCAGCAGGATCAGCAGCAGGGCGAGACAGAGGCGGCAGGTGGCGAAGCGAAACAGGTAGAAAACCACCAGCAGCGCGGCGGCCACCCAGGCACCGCGTGACGATGTGTACCAGAGCGCGGCAAGCGTCGGCAGCACCATCAGCAGCAGGATGGCGAAGAGCGGCAGTCCGGTACGCACACGGCGCGGGTCCCACGCGGCGTGGCGCTGCAGCCAGAGGAGTTGTGCGACCAGGGCGAGCGCGAGATAGGTGGCGCTGTGGTTGGCAAACCCGAGCGAAAAAACGCTCAGCCCGGCACTGCCGAAATTGGCATAGCCGAGCTGCACCTGCAGCAGGGCAGCGGCGGCGGCAGCCGCGGTGGCAGCCCCGGCAACGGTCAGCAGGCGCCACGCTTCGCGTTCAGAGGTCACCGCTGTCGCCGCCATCAGCCCGCAGAGGAAAATGCGCAGGAAATCGAACGCCCCGTTGAACCCTTCCCGCGGCGTAATCGCGGTGATGGCCGCCAGCACCGCAACAAAGACGAACAGGCCGAGCCATGTGAGCGGCCCAGCCGGAGTGCGCCAGCCGCGCTGCGCCAGCCAGACCGCTGCGGCCAGCCCGAAGAGAACGTTCTTGGGCGCCTCGGCAAAGGGAATGGCGATGGCCAGCAGCAGCAGCAGCCAGAGGAGCGCAGTACGCATCAGGGGGCGAGCAGGTAGAGGTAGAGCGCGCGGCGGCGGTTGAGATCAGTTTCCAGCCACGCGCGCGTACCCGCAGGCAGGGTCACCGCCGGCGGCAGCACCAGCTCGGCGAGCACCCGGCTGCCGTCGGGACTGACGAGCAATTCTCCGCAATGCGCCTGTGCCGCCCAGCCGGCCGGAAACGCCACGGCGGTATCGACACCGGCCGGGTGGAGTTGCGTCCAGTCCCAGCGCGGCACCGCCGCCGCATGCTCCGCCAGCAGTGCCAGTGCCGTCTCGACAGCCAGCGGCCCGCTGTCAGCGAGCCACGCTGCATCCGGCGCAGAGAAACTCCGCTGCGAGGTGAACGGGGTGCCGGCGGCGACAGGAATCAGTTCCGGGGGATGGATGACGGGCTGCACGGCAGCCCCGCATCCGGCGAGCAGCAACAGCGTCAGCAGCGGAAGCGCGCGCATCAGTTCACCCCTGCCCCGCATGCACGAGTTCATACTGCCGGGAGCCGAGCCCGACCTGTTCCCCGTGCCGCAACTGCACCGTGGCATCGATCTGCGGAAAGAGCGCGCGGAACTTGTCTGCACCGGCGGGTACGGGGCGGCGTGACAGCGGGTTGCCCTCCGCCGCGTTGACCATGTCGTAGCAGGCCTGATCGATGGCGACGCAGTCGCGCGACGCCAGCACCCCGAGGTCGGGGACCACCGGCGTATCATTGAACCCGTAGCAGTCACAGTCAGGCGAAACCTTGAGAAGAAAATTGAAGTAGAGTACCGGCTTGCCCGCGGTGACCGCCTGCGCGATTTCCGCCATCTTCTCCTGCAGCGCCGCCGGGTCGCCGTTCCACGCCAGCCCGATGGCCCCCGTCGGGCAGGCGATGAGGCATTGACCGCACCCGACACATTTTTCCGGGCTGATTTCCGCCTGCTTCTTCCCGACGGTGATGGCGTGATGGGCGCAGTGGGCGGCGCAGATGCCGCAGCGCACGCAATCCTCAGGGCTCACCTGCGGGGTCATGGTCGAATGCATGCCCAGTTTGTACGGCTTGGCCGCCAGGCCCATGCCGAGGTTCTTGATGCTGCCGCCGAACCCCGTCACCTCATGCCCCTTGAAGTGGGTGATGACGACGAGCGCGTCCGCGGCGGCCGCCTCGGCCCCCACGCCCGCCTCGTGGTAGTGCTTGCCGCTGGCCACCGGCACGGTGGCGACGCTGCCGCCGCGCAACCCGTCGGCGATAACCACCGGGGCATTGACCACGCTGGTGGTAAAGCCGTTGCGGATGGCAGTCTCGAGATGGTTGACCGCGTCGCTGCGCGTCCCCTTGTAGATGGTGCTGGAATCGGTGAGGAAAGGGCGCCCGCCCGCGGCGCGGATCAGGTCGACGATGGCGCGCACGTAGGTGGGATGGACGTAGGCGGCATTCCCCTGCTCGCCGAAATGCAGCTTGACGGCGACCAGTTTTCCCCTGCCCACCGCGGCATCGCCATCGAGCGCGCGCCACAGGGTGGCCAGCTTGTGCGCCATGTTCCCCTGCAGCGATTC
>CAZWUZ010000415.1:0-2394 GCA_964637655.1 uncultured bacterium
AGACCGCGAGCAGCGCATTGGCCAGCGCCGTCAGCGCGGTAACGTCAGTCACCGGTTCCGCGGCGAGAAACGCGCGCGTGTAGTCGCGCAGCGTGCAGCGCGCGTCGGCGAGCGGCATCTGCGGCGCATTGTAGCGCTTGTAGGCGGCGAGCGCGAGCCCGAGCAGCACCAGCTGCTGCTCGCTCATCTCCTGCGCGTTCTCCGCCACCTTCTTCAGCGCCGTCACGACATGGTTATTGTACTGTTTCTGCGCGGTCGGAACGAGTTCCATCATCAGCGCCAGCGTGAACCAGCCGCTGGCGGCGAGCAGGAACGGGTTGAGCAGCGTGCGTTCGCGCGGCGACGCGTTGGTCAGCCAGGCCACGGCGAAGAGCGGATGCACCGTCTCCGCCAGCTGCGCGCGCACCAGCGCATGCAGCAGTTCGAGGTCATGCCACGGCGATCTTGTCGCGCGCTGCGGGCTGCGCACCACCGTGTGCTGCCGCGCCACGGGGTCCGTCAGCACCAGCGCCGCCTGCTCGTGCGGGTCGCCGCTGATCTTGTCGATGACCGGCCAGCGCAACTGCGCGCGTCGCTGTTTGGCGAGCGCCTGCAGCCGGGTGAGTTGTTCCGCCATCCGTTTCTCCTGCGCGCATCGTAGCATGTTTGCCCTGTTCCTGCACGGGCGTGACGGCGGCGGCGGGGGAGGAATCAGTCCGCGTGACGGTCGTGAATGATGCCGACCAGCCACCAGTGGGTGTCGAGGTGGCGGAATGCCAGCCGCAAACTCGCCCAGTCGCTGCCGCTCCCCGGGTAATGGCATTCGTACACCGTCGCACCGCCATGGTAGGCGCGGGCGTTATCCGTCGTGGTGCCGAAGCCGAGCCGGATGTCGGTCGCCTGCTGCGGCGCGTTGCGCCAGTCGCGGTCCCAGATGAAATGCGCCCAGTAGGTGGCGACCGTAAGCAGCAGCGGCTCACCGCTCCCCGGATAGTAGCCCCACTGGTAGGCCTGCCCGTCGAACGTCAGGCGACGTACCTGCTCGCGGGTAAACTGCCGGTCGGCATCGCTGACAAACCCGTACGGGGTGAAGCGCAGTCCCTGGTCGAGGTGCACGAAGTCCGCGAGGCGCTGCCAGTCGCGCCGCTCGAGCGCCTGCAGCACCGCGTCGCCCGGCGGCGTCGCGTCCGGCCGCGGCGCCAGCGTCTCATCGCTCCCGGCGCATCCCGCCAGCAGCACCGCCAGCAGCAGCAGGCACCTCATCGCAATTCCCCCCAGGGCAGGGCGAGCGCGAGCTGCACCACGCAATAGAGCAGGATCAGCAGGGCAATGCCCGTCTTGGCGACGATGCCCGCCACCTTGCCCGCCAGTACGCCCAGCGCGCTCTTCATGGCGCGCTGCCAGTCACCATGCTCCTTGTGCTCGCCGATGAGTGCCCCCGCCAGCAGCCCGAGCAGCACGGGGAGCGGGTTGAACGTCAGCACCATCAGCAGCGCCCCGAGCAACGCGCCGCCCAGCGCCCAGCGCAGGCCGCGCGCTGACGCCCCCCCGGCTTTCGCCCCGGCCACGCCGCCGAGGAATTCGAGCGCTTCCGCCGCCGCCGCGAGGATGAAGATCAGCGTCAGCGACCAGAGCCCGAACACCTGCCACTCCGTAAACCAGCCGAAGACCAGTACCGCGACCGCCATCAGTATCGTGCCGGGCGCCCCGACGGCATTGAGCAGCACACCTGCCAGCAGCAGCACCAGCAGCAGGACGACACTGCCGAGCAGCGCCGTCGTCATGGCCGCGTCGCCTGCGCCACGGCGCGCAGCGTGCCCGCAGTCACCCGCCCCCGGCGTGCCGCCGCAAAGTGCGGCAGCGCCTGCAGGAATCCGGAAAGTGCGGGGAGCCCGTAGCGCAGCACCTGACCCGCGACGATAAACGGCGCCCAGCCCGCCTGCAGCAGCAGCTGCGCGGTGGTGAACTGCCGCCAGTGCAGCAGCCAGAGATTGCGCTGCAGCAGCGTGCGGCGCGCCGCTTCGCCGTCGCGGCCCGCGGTCTGCGCCCCCGCATGCACCACCGTCGCCAGCGGCTGGTGCAGCACGCGCCGGCCGCTGCGCCACAGGCGCAGCCCGAGATCATAATCCTCCGCGTAGGCGGGGGCAAAGAGCGGCGCGAAACCGCCGGTGTCGAGGAACGCCGCGCGGTCGACGAGCAGCGCCGCCCCGCTGCCGTACGCCGTCGGGCAGGGCGCATCCGCCGGCCGCGGGCGCACGCGCAGCCAGGCCCCGGTACGCAGCGCGCGGGCCCCCTCCTGCTGTTTCCCCTTCGCGTCGGTCAGCCGCGCGTCGACCGCCGCCACGTCACCCTGCAGCAGCGGCAGCCGGGCGCGCCGCGCGCCCGGCGTCAGGTACGCGTCCGTGTGGAGCAGCA
>CAZWUZ010000416.1:0-2383 GCA_964637655.1 uncultured bacterium
AGACCGCCGACAGCACCCGCATCAGCAGCCCGGCGCGCGCCTGCGTCACCTGCGGGTTGATCCGCCCCTTGTAGAGGTCGATGGCGATGGCCGAAGCCGCGACGAGCACCAGCGACGCCAGCGTCGACATCGACGCCGAGAGCACCAGCAGCAGGATGATGGCAATCAGCCACTCCGGCAGCTGCTGCGTCAGCAGGGTCGGGATCATCATGTCGAAATCCGGCTTGCCGTTCGCCCCCATGACCGGCGTGTCGAAATACGCGTGCGTCATCGCCCCGGTAAAGTACGCGGCGAAGGTGATGATCAGCGCGAACACCGTCGTCACCACGGCCGCGCGCCCGATCATCTTCGCGTCCCTGATGGCGTAGAACTTCTGCACCATCTGCGGCAGTCCCCAGGTGCCGAACGAGGTCATGAAGACCAGCGCGAAAATCGTCAGCCCGTCCGGCTGTTTCGCCGCCGGCACATGCTGCGGGTAGAGCGCGGTGATCTTGGCGGTCACCCCGCCAATCCCCCCCTGCGCGTCGGCCAGCACGAAGACCATCAGCGACGCGCCCGCCAGCATGACCAGCCCCTGCACAAAATCGGTCATGGCGATGGCAAAGTAGCCCCCGAGGATCAGATAGAGCCCCGTCAGCGCGATCATGCCGAGCAGCGCCCACTCGTACGGCATGCCGAAACTCGCCTCGAAGAGATGCCCCAGTCCCTTGAACACCGACGCGGCATACGGCAGCAGGAACACGAAAATAATCAGTGCCGCGAAGGTCTTGAGGTGTTTCCCCCCATAGCGTTCCTGCAGGAACTCGGGCATGGTCATGGCCCCGAGGTTCTGCGACATCAGCCGCGTGCGCCGCGCGAGGATGAGCCAGGCCAGCGTGGCCCCGATCAGCGTGTTGCCGACGGGAATCCACAGCACGTCCAGTCCGAAGCCCCAGCCGAGCGCGCCGGCAAACCCGATGAAGACCACGGCGGAGAAGTAGGTGGTGCCGTAGGCGAACGCGGAGAGCCACGGGCCGATGTCGCGCCCCCCGAGGAAGAAGTCGCCCAGCGTCTTCGTCCGCCGCATGCCCCACAGCCCGATACCCGTCATCACCAGCACAAACACCGCCAGCAGCGCCAGTTTCATGGTGCGCGCAACTCCCGTACCGCGGGGTTCAGTGCCCCGCCTTGATGAATTCCCAGACGATTTCCCAGACAATCAGCAGGACGATCAGCACTTCGAGCAGGGTGTTGCGGCTCGCCTCGGTAATCGACTGCAGCGACTGCGCCGTTTCGAGCGACGCCCCCAGTTTCGTTTCAACCACCCGCGCGCGGCGGGACAGTTCAAAATGCTTGGCCAGCGTCTCGTAGATTTCGTCACACACCGTGTCCTGCCAGGTGAGCGCCGGCTTTTCCAGCACCATCAGTTCCGACATGATTTTCTGCCGCGCGCGCAGCAGTTTTACCGTTGCCAGCAGCGCGCGGTTGCGCACCAGCGGCAGGTACCTGATGCGCGCCGCGTACCACTCCAGCGTCTTGATGCTCTCTTCCGCCACCTCATCCGCCAGCCGGTCGAACCGTTCCAGGGTCGCGCTCTGCGCGAGAACAAACGCCAGCATCTTCACGTAGTCGGGGTTGGTATGCGCGGCGTTGAAGTAGGCGGTTTCCTCGTAGCGGTCGAGAACGAACTCCTCCTCCTGCCAGTCCTTGACCGCGAACGGCGGGTCAGAAACGGTCGCACAGGTGAAGGTTTCCGCGCGTGACGGGCGGTATGACCGTCCCGTTGCCCGTTCGAGTTCCGCAAAGAACGCGCCGGTCAGTTCCTCCTCGTGCCCGAAAAAGACGACTGCCCCGAACTGGTAGACAAACACCTCGCGGTCGTGGAAACTGACGACCAGCGGGTCCTCCCAGCGCGTGACCTGCGCCACGCCGAACGCCGCGGCCAGCGGCCCCGGACTGATGGTATCGCCAAGATCATATGCCCTGATTTTCATGGTGCGGCGAGTATAGCACCCCCGTCGCTGCGGGGCAAGTCGCGTCAGCGCGGCACGGCGGAGGTGTCCCCGACCGTTACCACACGGACCGGGCGCTCGCCCGGGTACTGCATGCCGAGCGTCTCGCGGGCCATGCGCTCGATGGCCGCCGTGTCATTCTGCAGCGCCGTAATCTCGCCGCGCAGCCGCTCATTCTGCTCCGCCAGCGTGCGGTTATGTTCCTCGAGGGCGGCGATGGTGCGCAGGTCGTCACGCTGCGCGAGGTAGCCATGCTCGCCGAACAGCATGAGCGCGGCGATGAGCACGAAGGTCGCCACCGTCAGTACCGTGCGCAGGCGCGTACTCACCGGATGCCCGCCTGCAGGATGTCATGGATATGCACCAGTCCGACCGGCCGCTGTTCCTCGTCC
>CAZWUZ010000417.1:0-2381 GCA_964637655.1 uncultured bacterium
ATGGCCTTCGGCAGAATGCGTATGTCGACCGGAAGGAAACCGCGCGCATCGCCGTCGAACTCCACCGATACAGGCGAAGGCGCGTGAACGCGGACATGTGCGGCATGACGAACGAAGAGCGACGGCGATGCTGTCGCGGTGCCGGAATAAAAGCCCGGCAGCAGTTTGACGAGCCTGCGCCGGGTGACCCCGTGGATGGCGGCAACGGCTAATCGTCCGTCGCTCGGGTGCAGATCCATATTGAGTTTCAGACCGGAGGCAATGTGCGGGTTTTTGAGGACAACTAGATGGCGGACTTTCTCCAGTCTGGTTTCAGTGCCGTCAATCATCAGAGTCATATCGGTGGGTGCGCTTTTCAGGATGGCGCGGAGGACGCCGATTCCGGTGCCGAGCGTATCGCCGAGATAGCGGCGGTTTCGGTTGGCGAAGTCAGCCACCGCCGCACCGAGTCCGATATTGCTGCTGCAACCAAATACGGAGGTTGCGGCGGAGCCGTCCCCGCGATGATACTCGATCTGGACGGCATCAATCGGCGCTGCGTTTCCGCGCAGGAGGGTTTCCATCGCGGCGACCGGCTCAACCGGAATTTTGTGGAAGCGGCAAAAGTCGGGGCTGGTTCCGGCGTAGAGGATGCCGAGTTTCAGGTCGGGTGTGCCGGATCGCACCATGCCGTCGATAACTTCGCTGATGGTGCCATCGCCGCCGACCGCAACCAGCGTATCGCCGGGCTTCGCCTCGCTGGCGAGCCGTGCGGCATCGCCGGGTCCAGTGGTGACGGCGCACTCAAACTCAGCACCGGATTGGCGCAGCGCCGCTTCCCATGCGGCCCAGCGCTGTCGACCTCGTCCGGAGCGGGAGGTTGGGTTCATGATCAGCCGGAGCGTCATCGATAGATCCCCAGTTTTTCATAGATTGGTGTCGGAGCACCGCGATCCCACCGCTCGACCAGTTCGCGCGCGGTTGCCCACGGAACCGGTGTTTGGGTGATCCCGTGTTTGTCCATCAGCTGTTGGATGGCTGCGGCCTGCGTGCAGCAGAGCCAGTCGGTGCAGGCCGACGGAAAATAGCTGCGCATGCGCTGGAAGATGACGTCGAACGGTTCATCGAGGACGTTGCCGAATGAAATATTGATAAATTCGCAAGGCTGTACTTCTCCGCTTGCGCCGACATAGAAGCGGTCGATCGCGCCACCGGTACAGCCGAGCACGTTGCGCTGCTCCTCGAACACCTGCGCCGCGAGTGCGGGGAACGGTTTTGTGGCGGGACTGTTGTAGCGCACGTGCTCTGTGCGAATAAAGTCGATCAGCGTTTGGTCCGTCTGCATCGCTTCCGTGCGGCCCAGCCATTCGCCGGCCGGTTTGGGATGGATGAGCTGAACAAAGTCGCAGTCGAGCGAGCGGGTAAAATCCATGAGCTTTGCGATCCCGCCGCTACGGATTTCCTCTTCCGACAGGACCGTGTTGGCGGCCACCGAAAGACCGATTCGGCGCGCGGCACGGACCGTATTGCAGGCGGCTTCGAACGATCCCTCGACGTTGGTGAGCGCATCGTGCGTGCGGCGGTCGGGCGAGTGGATGGAGACCATCAGCCCGAGCACGCCCGCCTGTTTTAGTTCGGCGAGCTTTTCCGGGGTCGCCAGCATGCCGGAGGTGTTGACCCAGATTTCACTGCGCGCATCGAGCGACTTGACTAGGTTCAGCAGCCGCGGATAGCGGGCGAACGGTTCGCCGCCTTCAATATCGAAAAACGCGACGCCGGTGTCGCGCACCGCGCGGGCTGTTTCAATCATGAGCGCTTCGTCGAGCTCCTCGGCGGCATCCTTGCGCTGGTAGCAGTGTTCGCAGCGGCAGGGGCAGGCCTTGGTCATGGAATAGACGATCGTGGTTGGCCCGGCGGGCGAGCGCAGCAGCTTGCTTTCGACGGCATAGAAGAAGGCGGGTGACGGGTAGGCCGGCAGGTAAAGGTGAAGCTTGAAGCCCGCCGGAGTGCGTACGATCTTGTTGTGGCGGAAGACCAGCAGCAACCGCAACGCGCGGCGCAGAAAACGGAAATAGGCCGCCGGCGAGGGGAACATTTTCGGCCGCCGGGCATAGTACAGCGGAATGTGCAGAATGATCCGCAGATAGACCATCGCCTTGCCGAAACCGGTGATGAAGCGGCGGGTACTCATGAGCGTGCATCCTTGTAGAGGTTGAAAAGGAAACCGATGAAGATGTAGCTGGCGGAGAGGAGATAGAGCGCGAGCGTGCCGTTGAAGATGGCGATCAGCGCGATCTGTCCCGCCGCGCAGGCGCGTATGTTCGTGGCGAGGCTGAAGTAGGTGCGTTCGCCGGTCGGGTTGCGGAAGAAGAGTATGGCGGTCCAAATCTGCAGCAGCGTGG
>CAZWUZ010000418.1:0-2351 GCA_964637655.1 uncultured bacterium
GACGACGATGATGGTGCGGCGCCCGAGATCGGGCGGGAGCTTGCAGTAGTATTCCACCGGCTGCAGGGTCTTCTCGTCACGCCACATGCCGATATGCCCGACCCGCGCGGTGGGGATTAGCTTGAGGATGCCGTTGAGCATCCCCAGCCCCGCGCGCAGGATGGGAATGACCGCGAAGGTGGTGTCGGCCACCGGGAAACGCCCGCGCCCGAGCGGGGTCTCGACCTCGATGAGACGGGTGGGAATGCTGCGCGTTACTTCGAAGGCCATGAGCAGCGAGAGTTCTTCGAGCAGTTCGCGGAAGAGGTGCGGCGGGGTGTCCACCTGCCGCATGGCGGTCAGTTTCTGTGCGATGAGCGGGTGCTCGATAATGGTGATCATGCTGTCCTCCCGGGCGCCGCAGGGCGCTCCGTGCCGGCATTGTAAGGGGTTATGGCGGATTTGTCAACCGTATCTTGCAAAAAAACGCGCGGTATGCTATACTATGCGCGTGTTTATGCATCGGGGATAGTGTCGAAAAGCGACACGAAGGAGGCAGTTATGCGCGAGAAAATCCATCCGGAGTACAAGGATACGGAGATCACCTGCGCCTGCGGCGAAGTCATCAAAACGCGGTCGACCCGCCAGAACATCAAGGTAGAAATCTGCTCGAAGTGCCATCCGTTCTTCACCGGGCGGCAGAAGCTGATGGATACCGCGGGCCGCATCGAGAAGTTCAAGACGCGCTACGCCAAGACCGCAGCCAAGACCGCCGCCAAGAAGAAAGCGTAAGCTGTCGTTGCTGATGGCCATGACGCCCGACGTGTGCCATGCCGACCGCCCGAAGGTGGGCGGGCAGGCGGTCATCGAGGGGGTCATGATGCGGGCGCCGCACGCCTACGCGCTGGCGTTGCGCAACACCGTCACCCGCGCCATCGAGGTGCAGGTCTTTCCCACGCCCGTGCGGGCGAAAAAGGGGCCGCGCGCCTGGCCGTTCGTCCGCGGTGTCTTCGAACTCTTCGGCATGCTGTGGATCGGCATGAAGACGCTGCTGATTTCCGCCGACCGCGCAGTCGCGCTCGAGGAGGAAAAGCAGGCGCGGGCGAAGGGTGAATCCGCGCCCGCGGCCGCAGCGGCGAAAAAACCGGGCATCTCGTCGCGCGAGGCGGCGCTGACCATCACCGCGGCCATCGCCTTCGCTGTCTTCCTCTTTGTGCTGCTGCCGCTGGGGGCGACGGAACTGGTGCATCGCTTCGCCTTCGGCCTCGGCAACCTCGGCTATCAGGCGGTGGACGGGGTCATCCGCGTCATCGTCTTTCTCGTCTATCTCGCCGTCATCGGGCTGCTCCCCGACATCCGCCACGTCTTCGCCTATCACGGGGCGGAACACAAGGCCATCCACGCCTACGAGGCGGGGCTGCCGCTGACGGTCGCCTCGGCGGCGCGCTACGGGACGGCGCACCGCCGCTGCGGCACCAACTTCCTGTTTATCGTCATCATCATCAGCATCATCGTCTTCGCGCTGGCCGCGACCGACAGTATCGCGTGGAAGGTGCTCTCGCGCATCGTCCTGCTCCCCGTCATCATCGGGGTCTCCTACGAGATTCTCAAACTGGCGGACCGCGCCGGCCGTATCGGCGGTCTGCTCGCCGCGCCCGGCATGTGGCTGCAGCGCCTGACCACGCGCGAGCCGAGCGACGCGCAGGTCGAAGTCGCGCTCGCCGCGCTCAAGGCGGTGCTTCCCGCGGAGGCGGGCGATGCTCGCTAAGCTCGCGCGCCTGGAACAGCGCGAGCAGGAACTGCTGGCGCAGCTGTCGTCGCCGGCGGTGCTGGGCAACCCGCGCGAAATCGTCGTGCGGCAGCGCGAACTGGCGCACCTGCAGCAGGTGGTCACGGCCGGGCGGAAGTACCGCAGCGTGCTCAAGCGGCGCGAGGAGGCGGAACTCCTGCTCGCCGACAGCGATCCCGCCCTGCGCGCCATGGCGAAAGAGGAACTCGCCGAGGTGGCGCAGGCCGAGGAGGGGGTGGCGCGCGAGTTCAAGCGCCTGCTGCTGCCGCGCGACCCCAATGACGACAGGAACGTGCTCATCGAAATCCGCGCCGGCACGGGCGGCGAGGAAGCGGCACTCGTCGCCGCCGACCTGTTCCGCATGTACGCCCGTTTCGCCGAGCGCGCCGGCTGGAAGAAGGAGATCATCAGCAGCACGGACTCCGCCAATGGCGGCTACAAGGAAGTCATCATGATGGTCACCGCCACCGGTGCCTTCGCCCGCCTCAAGTACGAGAGCGGGGTGCATCGCGTGCAGCGCGTGCCGGTGACGGAGGCGAGCGGACGCATCCACACCTCGGCAGCGACCGTGGCGGTGCTCCCC
>CAZWUZ010000419.1:0-2350 GCA_964637655.1 uncultured bacterium
CTGCGGCTTGCCGATGGCAATGAGGCCGAGCGCCGCGAGCAGCAGACCGGGCGCCCACCAGTGCCCGGCCGACAGGCCCGTGGCGCGACTGATGGCAAGAATGCCGAACAGCCCGGCACTGAACACCCAGAGAATGCGGTTGTTGAGACGGTAGATGTTATCGGTCAGCGGGGGGAGTTTCTCGCGCAGCGCGCGCAGTGCCGCCTCGGAATCAGCCGTACGGGAGCGCGCCGGCCGCTGCGGTTTCTGCTCCGGGAGCGGTGCTGCCGGGCTGTCGCTGAATTCCACGGGGGGCGGCACGAACACCGGCGACGGTGCCGTCATCTCGACCGGGACGGCGGCGGGCGCGGAATCGGCTGCCGGCCGCCGTTTCGGCTGTTTTGCGTAATCGGTCAGGAAGGACGGTACCCGGTTCGGGGTATCGCTCATCGTCATTATCCCCCGTCAACCGTTGCACTTTACCACCCTGCCGGCCACTTGTCAAAAACCCGTGCGCGGGACGAATACGCCGGTGCGACAGCGGGGCACGGTACGTGAGCTGTGCAGGAACTGGCCGCGAGGCGCGACTGCGGTTGCGCGCATTGACGTGTCTGGCGTCAGCAGGAACGCAGAAAAAGAGGGCGACGCGATGTTGCCACCGCGCCGCCCCTCGTGTGGTACGGAGTTGCTACTTCTCGTCGACCGGAATGCGCATGGCGTAGAACGAACGCCAGACGAAAACGAGCGCGACGATGAAGAAAATGATCCCGAACGTGAGCGCCGTGCTGCGGGTCAGTTCGAGCGCAATCTCCATCGCCAGCAGGCCGAAGAGGGTGGTGAACTTGATGATCGGGTTGAGCGCCACGGACGAGGTGTCCTTGAACGGGTCGCCAACCGTGTCGCCGATGACGGTGGCATCATGCAGCGGCGTCCCCTTCATCTTCAGTTCGCACTCGACCAGTTTCTTGGCATTGTCCCAGCAGCCGCCCGCATTCGCCATGAAAATGGCCTGGAAGAGGCCGAAGACAGCGATGGCGATGAGGTAGCTGATGAAGAACGACGCCGGCGCCGAATGCTCTTCGAGCGCCTTTTTCGCTGCCGCCGCCGCCTCGGCAGCCGTGGCCGCCGGAGCCATGGTCACCGGGGCCTGGGCAATCAGTGCGGGCACTGCTGCTGCCGGTGCCACGAGCGGAGCCGCCAGTTCCGCTGAGGCCGGTACCGGGGTCGACGTCACCACCGGTTCCGCGCCGCCACCCTGCACCGGCGCCGCCGCAACTGCCGGTGCGGCAACTTCCGCCAGCGGCACATTCGGCGTCACCTTGCCGGGCGCCGAGAGGAAGGCAAAAGCGAGCGCGAAACTGAAAATGGCGATGAAGATGTTGAACATCCCCGCCTGCGCGTACTGCGTGCAGATCTTCACCACTTCCTTGGACGCCTCGACCGACGCCGACTTGGCGGCATTATCATCGAGTTGGATGTTCTTCTTGATGTACTCGACCGCGCGGTAGGCACCGGTCGTCACGGCCTGGATGGAGGCACCGGTGAACCAGTAGATGACCGCGCCGCCGCAGAGGAAGCCGAGCAGCGTGTACGGATTGAGCAGGTTGAGCACCATCTCCGGCTCGATGCCGAGCACTTTCTTGAGCACGAGGATGAGCGAGAAAATCATCGTCGTGGCGGCGACCACCGCGGTGCCGATGAGCACCGGTTTGGCCGTCGCTTTGAAGGTGTTGCCCGCCCCGTCATTCTCCTCGAGGTACTGCTTGGCCTTCTCAAAGTCGGGCTTGAACCCGTACTCCTTCTCGATTTCCTGGCTGATGTTCGGCAGCGTTTCGATCAGCGACAGTTCGTAGATCGACTGCGCGTTGTCCGTGACCGGGCCGTAGGAATCGACCGCGATGGTCACGGGGCCCATGCCGAGGAACCCGAAAGCAACGAGTCCGAAGGCGAAGACCGAGGGGTAAATCATAAACTCGGGCGGAATGCTGCCGCTCGCCCAGTAGGCGACAAACATCAGGCCGGCGATGAGGATCCCCTGCCAGAAGGCGCTGAAATTGCCCGCGACGAGCCCGGAGAGCACGGTCAGTGACGCCCCGCCCTCCTTCGAGGCGGTGACGACTTCGCGCGTGTGCTTGCACTTGGTGCTGGTGAAGATCTGCGTGAAGAGCGGGATCAGCCAGCCCGCGGCGGTGCCGCAGGAGATGATCACCGACAGCCACATCCACAGGTTGGCCGGGTAATGCCCGAGCAGCAGGTAGCTGACCGCGAAGGTGACCGCGATGGAGAGCATCGAGGTGAGGAACACGAGTTTCTCGAGCGGCGCCTCGAAATCGATGTCATCCTTGCCCGCGTACTTCATGTCGGTCAGGAC
>CAZWUZ010000420.1:0-2340 GCA_964637655.1 uncultured bacterium
ACGCCGCCTTGCGCATGTCACGGTCAAGCTGCGCCTCGGTCTGGAAAGTCAGGCCGTCATGCCAGCACCGCACCCGCATGTCCAGGCCGTCGGCAAGTTCCATCAGCAATTCGTTTTCGCCCACTTCGGTCACGCGCCCGACACGCAGGGCCTTCGTCACGTCCGCAGACAGTCCTTGCCCAAGCACCAGACGCGCGGGCTTGACGGCGCGCTCGTAACCCAGATGCCCGTAGACGATGCGCCCGTCGTCGTAGACCTTCAGGCGATGCACGGCATGACCCATTTCCCACCCGTCGGCCACGCGGAGTAAACGCGGGTCGGCCAGCAGCAGCGGGGACTTCGCATCCCCGCGGGCAGCGTGGACGTATTTCGGGTAGGCCAGAATGGTAGCGCGGGACTCCCTGCCCCCGCCTTCCAGCGTCGTGAAATGGTTCAGCGCCACAGCCATCCGTCAGCCCCCATTCGCCTTCACCGGCCCGCCGTGATCGGCGCGCTCGATGTCCTCCGCGTCCAGCTCCGTCCAGTAGACCTCCAGCGCGAACGCGTGCAGCTCCGTGCTCTCGAACCAGTGCCAGAGACCCGGCGGGACCGTCATGCTCTCGCCCGCCATCAACTCCGTGACGTCCGTCAGGCCGTAAGGGGCCTCCACGTGCACCCGCAGCCTGCCGCTCTCGACGTGAAACAGGTTGAACTTGTGCGCGTGCCGGTGCCGGCTGCAGCGCATCCACGGCAGCACCGCCAGGCGGTGCACCTCGACGCCCGCGCCCGCGAACACCCGCCACGTCTCGCCCCAGCACTTGCCGCTTTTCAACGTTCCCCCCTTCCCCCTGTCAAAGGCTACACGCCGCGACCGCGCCGCGGCAACAGCGAAAAAAGCATCTGCATGGCGGATGCTCTTTGAAGAAAAGAACCTGAGAACCTGAGACGCTGAGAACCGGAGTCAGAAGAGGCGGCCCCCAAGCCGTTCCGCGGCGCTTGGATTCAGCCAGAGCACCTCCGTCCGCTCCCTGGCGCCGTCGGCCAGCGCCCTGCGCCTCACCTGCCGCCAGTGGCCGACGTGCTCCGCATAGAGCGCGCTGTCGTAGCCCGAGAGCACCACCATGCCGCGGACGCCCTTCAGCGCGTCGAGCACTTCGACGTGCTCCGCGTCGGTCATCTCGTGAGCGTAGCAGTGCGGCGAATGCGCCTGTGGGCTCCTCGTTTCGTGCACGTAGGGCGGATCGCAGTAGAACACCGTCTCTTCGGAATCCTGTTGCGCAATGATCGCCAGGGCTGGCCGGTGTTCGATAACGACGCCGCGGAGGCGGCAGATGATCGCGGTAAGCGCGTCCGGAAAATTGCACCAGTCGTGGACGGGGGCCGTGCAATTCCGGTTCGCGTTGGCCATGAAGCCGCTCCGTCTGCAGACGTTGTGCGCGTCCGAGCCAAACCCCATGAACGCCCGGATGACCAGGCGCCGCGCGTCCTCCAGCGGCTCGCCCGATAGGCCCATCGCCGCGGCATACTCCGCCCGGGCGAACGGGGTCAGTCTGAGCGCTTCGCGCAGTTCCTCCCCCCGGTCGCGGACCATGCGGAAAAGGTTCACGATCTCGTCGTCAAGGTCGTTGATGACCTCGGAGAAGCTCCTGCGCTTGCGAAGCAGGACCGATGCCGCCCCACAGAACGGTTCGACGTAGACGCGGTGCGGCGGCAGGTGCGCGATGATCCACGGCGCAAGCAGCCACTTGCCCCCGTGGTAGCGCAGCAGCGGTCGAGTCGGTTTGTCGTTCGTTGGTGTCAACTCAGGCTCTCAGGTTCTCAGCGTCTCAGGGTCTATCTGCGCGAACATCGCCCGCACCGCCTGCCAGGCGTCCGGCAGGATGGCGTAATGCCTGCGGTCGCCCCAGTCCCGCGCGCGGTCCTCGTTCCAGTAGAGGACGCCCGCGTCGCGCGCCTCCTCCAGCGCCCGGCGGACGCGCCCGCGCGTGATGTTGTCCGTCTTGTCGAACAGCTCCTCGGCCAGCTCCCTCACCGAGTGCGCCAGCGGCGCGAGCGGCAGCGCCGAGAGCACCAGCAGGCCGTCGGCCGTGAAGCGCGACGCGTCCAGGCGGCCGTCGTCGTCGAGCGCCGGCTCGCGCAGCGCCCTCATCGCGCGGATCCGGCAGGCCTGCACCGACCGCCCGGGCAGCCGCGCCGAGGCCCGCGACGCCGCGCCCATCGAACCCCTCGACCACTCCTCGCGAATCACCCACTCCTCCGCCGCCCGCCAGGTTGCACCGTTCGCCATGATTCCCCCCGTGGTTCGTGAACTTCTTCCGTTCCTGCAGCCTACAGCCTGGAGCCTACAGCCTGCCGCTTTCA
>CAZWUZ010000421.1:0-2325 GCA_964637655.1 uncultured bacterium
GACTGCTGCCGTCCCTGTTTAGCTGTTAGGCTTGCCCGGATGCGGAATCACTGGCGAAAGTGAGATAACCTTGCCTGCCCGATCGATCAGCGCCGCGCGCGACTCGAGTTTCACCCAGGCGCGCCCCTCGTGAAAATCGCCCGCCTCGGCGAACTGCGGCGCGATAACCATCGTCCCCTGCGGGTCGATATAGCCCCAGCCGCTGCCCGGGCGGTCGGTCGGGCGCACCCGCGCCAGCCCGTCGCTGAAATCGCCCGCCTGCCCGAACTGCGCCTCGATGGCGAATTTCCCGTCAGGCCCGATATAGCCCCACTGGTTGCCGCGCTCGACCCGGGCGCGCCCGTCGGCAAAATCGCCGCTGCGGGCGAACCAGTCGGTGAACGCCGGTTTCCCCTCGGTGGTGTAGTAGCGGTAGTTGTCCCCGTCGTAGGCGCGCCCGATACCGCCGCGGAACGGGAAGATCTCCTCGAACTGCGGGTTGACGACAAACCGTCCCTGCGCGTTGACGTAGCCGTACTTGCCGCCGCCCCAGAACCCGTCACCGACCATCACCGCAGCAATGCCGTCGCGGAACTGACCCGCCCTGTCGAACTGCGGGTTGATACTCATTGCGCCCGTGCGGTCGATGTAGCCCCAGCTGCCGCCCTGATAGACCGCCGCCATACCGCCGCTGAAATCCTCCGCGTCGGAGAACTGCGGGTTGATGACGTAGGCGCCGGTGGTGTCGATGAACCCGTACTTCGACCCGAGCTGCACCCGCGCCAGCCCGTCAGCGAATGCCCAGGCGCGATCGAACTGCGGATTGATCGCCAGTTTTCCCTCGCGGTCGAGATACCCGTACTTGCCGCCACCGAAACCGAGTACCGCCTCCTGCGTCGTGCAGGCGGCATAGCCGCCGCTGAAATCGGACACCCAGTCATACTGCGCGGGGATGACCAGTTTCCCCTCCGTGTCGATGAAGCCCCAGCGCCCGTCCACCTTGACCGCGGCCAGCCCTTCGCTGAACTCGCGCCATTCCGTGGCAAAGAGTCCCGCCACCGCCGAAGCCGTGGCGTCGACCACCGTCGTCGCGGTGGTTGCCACCGCGCCGACCACGCCGGTCACCGCGCCGCCAACCGCATCCGCCGCGCGCCCCGCATCGCTGCGCGTCTCCGTCCCCGTCGTTGCACAGCCCGCCAGCACCACCATCAGCAGCACCGCCACCATCTGTCGCATACGCCCCTCCTGATCAGTAATGCTAAAAGTATAGCACAAAATCAATGCCAGTTGTAAAGCAGCCACGGCAGCGTATGCAGCCAGGCCGCCGCGACCAGTCGCGCCCGCAGCGGCGCGGGTACTGCCGCGGTAAGACGCGCGGCCAGCAACGCCAGCGGCAACGCCGCGAACGCATACAGGTCCCAGTCCTGGTAGAGTATCTGCTTGTGATGAAAGACCAGGGTGAGCAGCACCGCCGGCACCGCCGCCGTCAGCAGCAGACAGATGCCGCCATCGCGGTACTGCCGGCGCAGCCGGCCACCGCCGGCCAGCAGTACCAGTGCCGGCACCGGCACCAGCAGCAGGTAGGCGTTGGCCAGTTCCAGCCAGTGCGACAGACGCCACAGGTCGGGATGCACTAAACTGCTGTCGCCGGCAAAGTGACCCCAGCCGATGACCGGCGGTGCGATACCCGCCAGCACCAGCGCCACCGTGCCGCCGACACCACCAGCGACAGCGCCGGTCAGCAGCAGGAATGCCCGTCGTATGCCGCCGGGGCGCGGCGGTGCCGCCAGCAGCGGCACCGCGACCAGCGCGAGGGCGAACACCGCCATCATCGCGTGACTGCCTGCCAGCGTGAGAAAGGCGAGCAGCAGCCAGCTGTAGCCGCGCCCGGTCCGGCGCGCGCGCTCCGCCAGCAGCAGGAAGACCAGCAGCAGCAGGTGCGGCAGGGTGTATTTCTCCACATGCCCGAAAAAGAGCAGCAGCGTGCCGCTCCCCAGCACCAGCGCCGCGGTATACGCGCCCTGCGCGTGACAGCAGGTGGCGACATAGCGCAGCAGCAGCCAGACAAACAGCCCGCCGTACAGCGCCGACATCAGCGCGAAGAATGCAGACGGCCCCATGCCGGCCATGACGCCGCGGTACAGGATGAAATGGAGCAGGTCCTGCAGCGGCTCGCGCCAGAAGGTAAACCCGAAATAGTGCGCGGCGGGGCCGGCAAGCCCGGAAGTAATCACCGCCGCATCACCCCAGTGCCGCTGTTCCGGCAGGAGCAGGAAGAGCGCCAGCGCCGTCACGGCGGTCAGCAGGCGGTTGCGTCCCGCGTGCGGTGCGTCAAACAGTGCGCGC
>CAZWUZ010000422.1:0-2323 GCA_964637655.1 uncultured bacterium
TGCTGACCGGCGATGTGGCCGCACTGTTCGGCGAGCCGGTGATCGACAGCCGGCAGGCGGCGGCCGGAACGCAGTTCTGGGCGCTGCCCGGCGCGCGTACCGACGGGCACGATTTTGTCTCGGCGGCATATGCAGCGGGATGCAACGGGGCAGTGGTAAGCCGCGAGTGCGGGCCCGTGCCGGCGGACAGATGGCAACTGCGTGTGCCCGACGTGACGGCGGCGCTGCAGACCCTGGCCGCGGGCTGGGGCGCGGAGTTTACGCTGCCGGTCTGGGGCGTGACGGGCTCGAACGGCAAGACCGGCACGAAGGAGATGCTGGCCTGGCTGCTGCGGCAGCGGCGCCCGGTGCTGGCGACGGCGGGGAACCGCAACAACGACCTGGGCGTGCCGCTGACGCTGCTGCAGCTGACGGAGCACGCGCAGGCGGCGGTGCTCGAACTGGGGATGAATCACGCCGGGGAACTGGCGCAACTGGCTGCGTGGGCGCGCCCGACGGCGGCGCTTATCACCACCATCGGCGCGTCGCATCTGGAGTTTTTCGGCACGCTGGAAAAGATCGCGCAGGCGAAGGCGGAACTGGCCGACGCGCTCCCCGACGGGGCGCCGCTGGTGGTCAATGCCGACAACCGGCTCTGCCGGGAGATTGCGCACCAGCGGCCGCGCCTGCGGACGGTGACCTTCGGCAGCACCGCGGCGGCGGACTTCCGCGCGGACGACATCGCGCTCAATGCCGACGGGGCGTCATTCACCCTCAACGGGCGGCGCTACCATATGCCGTTCACCGGGCGGCACCAGGTGCTGAACGCGGCGGCGGCACTGGCGGCCGTCGCGGTGCAGGACGGCGACCTGCCGCCGGCGGGCGACCTGTTCACCGGGCTGCAGCTGTCGGGGCGGATGGAATGGCAGGAGGCGCGCGGCGCGCGCTTCCTCGTCGACTGCTACAACGCCAGTCCGCTGTCGACGCAGGCGCTGCTCGAGACGCTCCCCGCGCTGGCGGGGACGCGGCGGGTAGTGCTGGTCTTCGGCGAGATGCGCGAACTGGGCCCGACCGCGCCGGCGGAACACGCGCGTATCGGCGAACTCGCCGCCCCGGTGGCGGCAGTTATCGTTACCGTCGGCGAGCTGGCGCGGTCAGCGGCGGCGGCGGCGCGCGCGGCGGGGCATCCGCAGGTTATCGAGTGCGCCGACGCGGCGGCGGCGGGCAGGGCGCTGCGCGACCGCGTGCGCGCGGGCGACCTGGTGGCACTGAAAGCATCGCGCGGCGTGCGCCTCGAGCAGGCGCTGGCCGCGTTCCGGGAGAACGACTGACATGCTGTACCAGCTGGCCGAATACTGTTATGCGCAGGGGCTCTTCCTCCCCTACAGCCGCGTGCTGCGCTATATTACCGTGCGGGCGGGGCTCGCGGTATTCACCGCGCTGCTGCTGTCGTTCGTGCTCGGCCCGCTGGTGCTGAACATCCTGCGGCGCTACAAGATCGGGCAGAATATCCGCCGCGAGCATGTGCAGAATCTCTACGACCTGCACAAGGGGAAGCAGGGCACCCCGACGATGGGGGGCATCCTCATCCTCTCCGTGCTGCTGCTCACCACCCTGCTCTGGGCCGACCTGGCGACACACCAGATCGCGGTGGTGCTGCTGGCGACCGTGGTGCTCGGCGGCATCGGTTTCTACGACGACTATCTCAAACTGGTGAAGAAGAACAGCAAGGGGCTCAAGCCGCGCTACAAGCTGCTCGGGCAGGTCGGCCTGGGCCTCGCGGTCGGCTGTTTCATGTATTTCCTGCCGCCGGCCGGAGCGCAGCTGTGGGGGCCGGGCGTGCCGCCGGTCATCGACAGCGTTGCCCCCTACCTGACGCACGACTTCCACGATGTGCTGACGGTGCCTTTCTTCAAGAACGTCATCATCGCGCTCTCCGTGCTCTACCTGCTCTGGGCGATCATCGTGGTGGTCGGCTCATCCAACGCGGTCAACCTGACCGACGGGCTGGACGGTCTGGCTATCGGGCAGATCACGCTCTGCGCGTTGGTCTACACCATCTTCGCCTACGCGGTCGGCAACTGGCGCATCGCGCAGTACCTCAACGTGCTCTATGTCGAGGGGTCGGGCGAACTGGCGGTTTTCTGTGCCGCGCTGCTCGGGGCCGGGCTCGGGTTCCTCTGGTTCAACTGCAACCCGGCGCAGATGTTCATGGGCGATACGGGCTCGCTGTCGCTGGGGGGGATTCTCGGCGTCGTGGCGCTGCTCATCAAGATGGAATTCGTGCTGGTCATCGCCGGCGGCGTCTTCGTGCTGGAGACGCTCTCGGTGATCCTGCAGGTCT
>CAZWUZ010000423.1:0-2320 GCA_964637655.1 uncultured bacterium
GTCAGCGTATTACCGCGAGATACTCGCGCTCTATCGCACGGTGACGCTGCGCCCGGCGGTTTACTGGCGCCTGCTGCGGCGGCACGGCCTGCGTGCCAACCTGCGACTGCTGGGCGGGGTGCGGCGTATCGCCCGCCAGTATGAACGACTTGCCCGCGAGGCAGAGAGCCGATGAAAAAGCTTCTGCTCATCCAGCCGTCGCCGCATGACGCGCAGGGGCGGCCGGTGAAAAAGCGGAAACTCCATTTCGTCGGGCTGGCGCTGCCGCTGCTGGCGGCGCTGACCCCGCCCGACTGGCAGGTGGAGATCTGCCTCGAAACGATCGAGGAGGTGCCGCTCGATACGGATGCCGACCTCGTCGGCATCGGCAGCATGGGCCACGGCATCATGCGCAGTTTCGAACTGGCCCGTGCCTTCCGCGACCGGGGGAAGAAAGTCATACTCGGCGGCTACATGGCGAGTTTGGTGCCGGAGGAGGCGGCGCGGCACGCGGACGCGGTTATCGTCGGCGACGCCGAAGCGGTCTGGACGGAAATGCTGGCCGATGCCCGCGCCGGCCGGCTGCGCCCGGTCTATCAGCGCGAACTTACGGAACTCTCCACCCCGCTGCCGCGTTTCGACCTCATCCTCGGCAAGCGTATCGGCGACTTTTTGCCGGTGCAGGCGGGGCGCGGCTGCCCGCACGCCTGTTCCTTCTGTTCCGTGCACTGCCTGTACCGCGGCCGCTACCTGCGCCGCAATCTCGACGAGGTGGTGCGCGACATCAGGCAGGTCAAAGAACTCGGGTTCCGCAACTTCCTGCTGCTCGACGACAATATCGGTGCTGACCCTGACTACCTGCGTGCGCTTTGCCGCGCCATCGCCCCGCTCGGCCTGCAGTGGCTGTCGCAATGCGCCATCACCATCGGGCGGCAGCCCGAACTGCTGCGGGAACTTGCCGCGGCGGGTTGCACGGCGCTCAGTTTCGGACTGGAGAGCATTGCCCCCGACTCGCTGGCGGCCATGCACAAGCAGTGGTCGGACCCGGCAGAGTACCCTACGCTGATTGCCGCGGTGCAGGGTGCCGGGATCGACGTTTCCAGCGAGATGGTGGTCGGTGGCGAAGGTGATACGCTGGCGTCCATTGTCGCGACCGCAGAATTCATCGAGGCGAATGGCATCGTGCTGCCGCGTTTCTATATTCTTACGCCTATTCCGGGTACTGACTTTTTCCGCGAGATGCAGGCGGCCGGCCGGCTGTGCCATGAGGAGTACGCCCGGTACAATGGCAGCGAGGCGGTGCATGTGCCACGCCATATGAGCGCGGCGGAACTGTCTGCCGCCTACTGGCGGCTGTATGAACGGGTTTTCACCCTGCGCCGCATCGTTGGGCGGACGCTGGGCACCTGTCGCCTGCTGCGTCATCCCGGCCGCGCCCTGTTCTACCTGGGCGCCAACCTCTATTATCGTCGGCAGATCCGGCAACGGATTACGCCGAACATTCTGTAGGAGGCACCATGCGCGTACTGCTCGTTCGTCCCCCGCGCCTGCGGCAGGCGGTCACACTCGGGGAATTCATGTTCTGCGAGCCGATCGGCCTGGAATGCGTGGCCGGCGTGCTCAAGGCGGAGCATGAGGTACGCATCCTCGACCTGATGGCGGAGGATGCGGATATCGCCGAAGTGTGCCGCACGTGGCGGCCGGCGGTGGTCGGGCTGACCTCGCTCTGCATCGATGTGCCGGGGGTGCTGCTGCTGGCGCGTCAGGTCAAGGCGCATGACCCGTCAATTATCACGGTTGCCGGCGGCACGCAGGCGTATTTTGCGCCGGAATCGTTTCATGACGATGCCATCGACCATCTGTTTGTCTATACCACGCGCGCCAATCTTACGTCGGTATTCGCGCACCTCGCAGTGGGCACGACAGTGCCGCTGACCGACGGGGTGCACAGCCGGGCGCACGGGTTTGCCGGCACCGGAGTCGCCGGACGCAACGAATACCTCGTGCCCGACCGTTCATACACAGCAGCATACCGCGGGCAGTACAGTTATTTCGGCTACCGGCCCTGCGCCATCATGCAGACCTCGCAGGGCTGCTCGCGGCATTGCGCGTTCTGTCTGCGCTGGCGTCTGGAGGGCCCAACCGAAGTGGCGCAGCCAGTGGACGAAGTGCTGCAGCAGGTGCGTACCATCGTCGAGCCCAGTGTCATGATCTTCGACAATGACCTGTTCTGCGACGGGGCGCGACTGGCGGAACTTTGCGCCGGACTCGAACGCGAAGGGATACGCAAAAACTTCATCTGCTACGGCAGCGTGCGCGGTCTGCTGGCCAACCGCGCGGC
>CAZWUZ010000424.1:0-2317 GCA_964637655.1 uncultured bacterium
GGCTGTCGCGGGCTTGAATGCGAGGAGCGTCGGCACATCATCGTCATCGGCGGGCGCACCGCAGGGCCCAAGGCGGCGGCCAAGGCGCTGCGCCTCGATCCCGACGCGGAGATCACCGTCATCGAGCGCGAGCGCACCCTCTCCTACGCCGGGTGCGGGCTCCCTTACTACCTCTCGGGGCTGGTCACCGACCCGCGCGAACTGTCGACCACGCCCGACGGCGACACGCGCGACCCCGACTTCTTCCGCCGCGTCAAGGGGATTGCCGTCTACAACCGCACCGAATGCACCGCCATCGACCGCGCCAGGAAAGAGGTCGGGGTCAGGTTCCTCAAGTCGGGCGAGACGAAGACGCTGCCGTACGACCGGCTCATCCTCGCCACCGGCGGGCGCCCGCTCCTCCCCCCCATCGAGGGGCTGACACTGAAGGGCGTCTATACGCTCAACCGCATCGAGGATGCGCGCGGCCTGCGCGACGCGCTCAAGCGCCTCCCCGCGCGCGACGCGGTCATCGTCGGGGGCGGGCTGCTCGGCATGGAGTGCGCCGAAGCGGTGGTCGCCTGCGGGGTGCGCGTCACCATCGTCGAGGCGCGCGACCACGTGCTGACCATGCTTGACCCGGAACTGTCGCTGCTCGTCGCGCAGGAGTACGCGCGGCACGGGGTGCGCATGGTCACCGGCGAGCGGGTCATCCGTCTCACCGGGCAGGACGGGCAGGTCACCGGGGTGATGACCACCGACCGCACCCTCCCCGCCGACCTCGTTATCTTCGGCACCGGGGTGATGCCCGAAACCACGCTGGCCCGCGCCGCGGGGCTCGCCATCGGGACCACCGGCGGCATCACGGTCAACGAGTGGCTGCAGACGAGCGACCCGGACATCTTCGCCACCGGCGACTGCGTCGAGAACACCGACATCATCAGCGGGCGCCAGGTGCTGCTGCCGCTCGGTTCCGTCGCCAGCCGGCACGGGCGCGTCGCGGGGACCAACGCGGTCAAGCTGGCGGAGTCCTTCCCCGGCGTCGTCGGCACCATGGTGCTCAAGGGATTTGATTTCAATATCGGCTGTGCCGGGCTCAACGAGCACGAGGCGCGCACCGCGGGCTTTGCCCCGCTCACCGTCATCGTCGCCGGCTACGACCGCGAGCATTACTACCCGACCGCGCGGCAGCTGGTGCTCAAACTCGTCGCCGACGAGCCGACGGGGCGCCTGCTCGGCGTGCAGGCGGTGGGGGAGGGTGATATCAGCAAGCGCATCGATGTCGCCGCCACGCTGCTCGCCGCGAAAGGGGACGTGGACGCGCTGGCCAAGCTCGACCTCGGCTATGCACCCCCGTACTCGACGGCGATGGACATCCTCTGCACCGCGGCCAACGTTTTCAAGAACAAGCATTTCGGGCGCTTCCACGGTCTCTCGCCGCTGGCGCTGCAGGAACGCCTGCAGCAGCGCGAGGACCTGCTCATCGTCGACGTGCGCCACCCGGACGATTATGCCGCCGGGGCGATTCCGGGCGCCCTCTCGGTGCCGTTGCGCGCGCTGCGCGGACGCCTGCACGAGCTGCCACGCGACCGCGCCATTGTCCTCGTCTGCGCCACCGGGCTCAACAGCTACGAGGCGTCACGCGTGCTCGATTCGCAGGGGTTCACCCGGGTGCAGGTGCTCGAGGGGGGGATGGCCGCCTGGCCGTTCGCCCGCGCCTGAGATGCGTCCCCCGCGCTACAGCCGCAACCGTTTGCCGCTCTACCTCCGTATCCACAATTTCCAGCTGTGGCTGAATGAGCAGTCCTATATCCGCACGAAGAAACTGCGCAAGGCCTGGCACAAACTGCCGTTCATCCGCAGCCGCCTGCGCAGCACCCCGGGCATGGTCCCGCGCTTCCTCTACAACCAGATTGTCCTGCTCATCCTGCTGCTCTTCTTCATCCTGCTCCTCACCTTCGGCGAGGGCTGGCTCAACCGCAACGAGATTGCCAAGATGATGACCGGCGGCGCTGTGCCGCTCCCCGCCGACCCCTGAGCTATTCCCGGATCAATTCGCTGATGGTGCGGCGGAAGGCCGCGAGTTCGTCGTCGCTGACCGCGTTGTCCGCCAGCAGCGCCGACCACGCGTCGAATAATTGCGTGCGTTCCGCCGGCGCGAGTTTCCCCGCCGCATCGGCCGCCGCTGCCTGCGCGAAGAGTTCCGCGCATTCGCGGCGCTGCGTCGCGGTCAGTTGCGGCCACTCGCCCGCCGTCGCGGCGCTGCGCTGCAGCGCCTCGCCGTCCGGCGCGGCCGCCGCTACCGGGTCCCCCGCCGGCCGCTCGGGGAGCGCGGGGA
>CAZWUZ010000425.1:0-2300 GCA_964637655.1 uncultured bacterium
AGACCGCACTGGTGGTGGTGCCCTTCACCGCGGCCCGCCAGCCCGCTTCGGTGCAGGGCGCCTTGCGGCTGGCACGGCAGGTCATCGAACTCAATCTGCCCGACGGCAAACCCGCCTACATCCGCCGCAACTACTGCATGGTGGCCCATGCGGCGGTGGTGGTGGGGTTCTGGTCGGGAAAACCCGGCGGGACCTCGGCCACGCTGCGCTACGCGGAGAAACAGGGAAAAGAGACGCATCGGCACCTGCTGCCGGGCGGCACCCGTTAGGAGACGAACATGGATACGGCAGTACTGAAAAAATTCGCGGAGGTCCTGCTTGATTACTCGCTGCAGGTGAAAGCAAAAGAGTATATCGTCGTCAATGCGACGACGCTGGCACAGCCGCTGGTCGAGCAGGTCTATACCGGCCTGCTGCAGCGCGGCGCTTTTCCCGTGCTCCGCCTCGCGCTGCCGCAGCAGGACGAACTGTTTTACGCCCATGCGCAGCCGCAGCATTTCACCACGCTGAGCCCGCTGGCGAAATTCGAGGCGAAGCGCGTCGACGGGTGGCTGACCATCCAGGCAAGCGCCAACACGAAGGCGCTGGCGGGAACCGACCCGCGTTGGCACGCGCAACTGCTGCGCACGAGCAGGCCCGTGCGCACCGCTATTCTCAACCGGGAGCGCTGGACGCTGACACTTTTCCCGACGGCGGCCTACGCGCAGGATGCAGGGATGGGACTGCGGGAGTTCGAGCGGTTCGTGATTCGGGCGCTCTTCCTCGACCGGCCCGACCCGGTGGCGGCCTGGCTGGCGCTCAAGGCGCGGCAGGAAAAACTGGTGCGGCGGCTGCGCGGGGCAAAGCGGGTGCATATCACCGGACCGGGCACCGACCTGCAGCTGCGTGTGGACGGGCGGACGTTCATCAATTCCTGCGGCTACCGCAACATGCCCAGCGGCGAGGTCTTCACGTCACCGGTGGAAAACAGCGCCGAGGGAGTGATCACCTTTACGCTTCCTGCCTGCCATGGCGGGCGGGAAGTCGAGGGGGCGCGGCTGGTCTTTTGCCGGGGAGTGGTGACGGAAGCAACGGCCGCGCACGGGGAGGACTACCTGCGCGCCCTGCTGCGTACGGACAAGGGGGCGTCGCGCCTCGGGGAGTTTGCCTTCGGGCTCAATGACGGCATCGACCGTCCGTGCAAAAACATCCTGTTCGACGAGAAAATCGGCGGCACGGTACATCTCGCGCTGGGGGACAGTTTCCGCGAGGCGGGGGGGAAGAACCGCTCGGCACTGCACTGGGATCTTATCTGTGACCTGCGGCAGCAGGGGCAGGTGACAGTCGACGGGAACACCGTGTTGCGTCGCGGCCGGCTGGCCGGTTGACGGCAACGGGTGACGCAGGCCTGGACGATGCCGGTGCTGACGACCGGACGCCTGACCGTCGCAGCGCTGTTGCTGCTGTGCCTGACGCTTTTCTGCACCACCATGCTGCCGGTCGCGGCAACCCCGCGGGTACTCGAGGCGGATGCCGTCGGCTACCATGCCTACCTTCCGGCGTTGCTCATCGACCGCGACCTGTCGCTGCGCAGCGTCATCGCCACGCTCGAACGCTACCGGTATCCCGCGCTGCCGCCCGTCCAGCCCTACCGCTGGAGCGGCCTGCTGCAGCTGCCGGCGTCGGGAGGATATATCGATCAGTATCCGTCCGGCGTGGCGCTGCTCGCCCTGCCGTGTTTCCTCGTCGCGCACCTGCTGGCACTGGCGGGGGGCTGGCCGGCGGACGGGTTTTCCGTGCCGTACCAGTGGGGGGCGGGTCTGAGCGGGATAATCTGGCTGGGCATCGGCCTGTTCGCGACGAACCGCCTGCTGGTGCAGGCCGGAGCGGGAGGCCAGGCGTCGCTCACGCTGACGGTTATGCTGCTGGGTACCAACCTGCTCTACTACGGTGTGTACGCGGGCGGCTTCAGCCATGTCTACTCGTTCGCGCTCATCGCGCTGCTGCTGGCGTCGCTCCCGTCGTGGTACCGCCGGCCGACCACGGTGTGTGCACTGCGTCTCGCCCTGCTGCTGATGCTCATCGGGCTGGTGCGGCAGAGCAATCTGCTGGTGGGACTGGTGCTGCCGGCGTATGTTATCGCCGGCGGGGCGCGCCGCTGGCACCGCCGCGCGCGCGCCTACGCGGCGGGGTTGCTGCTGTGTGCCGTGCTGCCGCTGCTCGGGCAGGTGCCGCAGCTCCTGTTGTGGCGCCTGCAGGCAGGGGAGTGGCTGCTCACACCCTATGCGCTGCATCCTGACGTGCCGGCGCACCTGTTCACG
>CAZWUZ010000426.1:0-2298 GCA_964637655.1 uncultured bacterium
CGAGCGCAGCCGAAGAATTGAGCGGGCAGGCGGTGGAAGTCAACGCGCTGGCCGGCTCGTTTGTCATCAGCGGGCAGAAGACGGTGGCGAAAAAGGCGGCTAAGCCGGCGGCGAGACCCGCGGCAGCGGCGCCGAAGGCAGCGAAACCGGCGACGTCAGCGGGGGCGCAGGCCATCCCCTTCGACGACGAAAAGACGCTGAAGGACTTCTAGAAAAATGGGGACAGTCCCCATTTTCCGTGATAGGAAAACGGCGGGAAATGACGGATTATGTCGCGGCAGTGGGAAAACGCGACAGATACACAGGTGGTTGTGGTAAGGCAAAAAACGGGTTGCATAACGGCAGCATACTGACGCGGGAGGCGCAGCAGGGGACAATGGCGGAGAACGGCGGCGGGTTTACCGGGGCGGCGCTCAAGACGCACCAGTTCACCCATATCGCGCAACGGCTCTATGAACTGTGCGGGATCAACCTCAAGGACGGCAAGGAGGAACTGGTCAAGGCACGCCTGCAGAAACGGCTGCGTGTGCTTGGCATGTCCGGATTTGACGAGTATATCGCCATGCTCGACACGCCGGCGGGCGCGGGCGAGGTCGTCACCATGGTCGACCTGCTCACCACCAACACGACCAGTTTCTACCGCGAACCGGAACACTTCACGTTCCTGGCGCAGCAGGTGCTCAAACCGCTGGCGGGTGTGCGCAAGCTGCGCCTCTGGAGCGCGGGGTGTTCCACGGGGGCGGAGCCTTACACCCTGGCCATCCATCTGCACGAATCGCTCCCCGATCTCGGGCAGTGGGATGTGCGCATCCTCGCCACGGACATCTCCACGCGCGTGCTGGACAAGGCGAAGGCGGGCGTCTACTCGCCGGAGGAGGTGGCGGATGTCGCGCCGCCGCTGCGGACGAAGTATTTCACGCGCACGGAGGACGATGACTTTGCGGTCGGGCAGGAGGCGCGGCGGCTCATCAGTTTCGCGCGGCTCAACCTGATGGAGGAGTGGCCGATGCGCGGCCCCTTCGACGCCATCTTCTGCCGCAACGTGATGATCTACTTCGACAAGCCGACCCAGGAGAAGCTGGTCGAGCGCTACCGCCGCCTGCTCACGCCGCAGGGATACCTGTTTGTCGGGCACTCCGAGTCGCTGACCGGCATCACGCACGGCTATCGCTACGCGGCGCCGGCGGTCTACCGCAACGCAGGTGGCGCATGAGTCTGACCGTCGGGGTTGCCGACCTCAAGCTCGGGCGTGAGGAGGACGGGCAGATCATCACCCATGCCCTCGGCTCGTGTCTCGGCATCACCATCTACGACCCGGTGGCGAAGGTCGGGGGGATGCTGCATGCCATGCTGCCGCTCTCGACCATCGACACGGAGAAGGCGAAACGCCACCCTTACATGTACGTCGATACGGGGGTGCCCCGTCTTTTCCTCGAGTCGTACAAGCTCGGCGCGAAGAAGGAACGGATCATCCTTACCGTGGCGGGCGGGGCGCAGACGCGCGAGGGGGATGGCGACTTCTTCGCCATCGGCAAGCGGAACATGGTGATGCTGCGCAAACTGCTGTGGAAGAACGGGGTGCTGATCAAGGCGGAGGAGACAGGCGGGACCATCTCGCGCACGATGACACTGCGGCTGACAGACGGAGCGGTCATCCTGCGCACGGCGGGCGCCGACCGGGAACTGCTCGGCCCGGCGCGGGTGGAACGCATTGCCGCGGACCGGGAGCCGGTGACCCGCGAGACGGCGGCGACAACGCCAGCGGAGGGAAACGGATGAAACTGAATGTGCTGGTGGTCGATGACAGTGCCGTGATGCGGAAGATGGTGATCCGCACGCTGCACCTCAGCGGACTGCCGCTGGGTGAAGTGCACGAGGCGGCCAACGGCGCCGCCGCGCTGGCGCAGGTGGCGGCGCACTGGACCGACCTGGTGCTGGTCGATATCAACATGCCGGTGATGAACGGCGAGGAATTCATCAACCGCCTGCGCGAAAGCGAGGCGACGCGCGACCTGCCGGTGATTGTGGTATCATCGGAATCGAGCGAAGCGCGTATCGACCGTCTGACGGAAAAGAACGTCGGGTTCGTGCACAAGCCGTTCACCCCCGAGGCGATCGCCGAGGCGGCGAAACTGGTGCTTGGGCTGTCGGACGACCAGTTGCAGACGGGCGGCGGCGCCCCTGCCGGCGGCGACTTCTGAACGTCGCTGACAGCATGTCAACCACGGAGCAGGAGATGCAACTTGTCAACCACGGAGCACACGGAGCACACGGAGCAGGTGACGCAACGAGGGGTCT
>CAZWUZ010000427.1:0-2291 GCA_964637655.1 uncultured bacterium
TTTTCCACCAGGTCGTCAACCACCAGGATATGCTGCGTTGCCGTCGCTCCCACGGGTGTCATTCCCGCGTCAGCGACAGGCCGGTGATGGCAACATACCCCCGGAACACCGGTTGCCATATCCGGTCATCCGGCAGGAGGCGTGGCAGTTGCCTGCCGGTCGCGGTTCTCTCCTGCCGCCCGGACAGACTGCCGTGATACTGGTAGCCGCCATTGTCGTACCGTTCGACGTGCATATACCATTCCGCGCCATTGGCCCGGAACGTCCGGATAAACGATTCCCCTTCTTCCTGCACCAGCATCCCGTTGCGCAGCGGGTAGATGATGTCGCTCAGCGCGCCATAGACCAGGAGCAGGGTGAGCAACAGCGCCCCGCAGACCATAACCGCCTGCCGGGGCAGTTCCTGAAAGACGCGGTCGAGACGGACACGCACGGCATGCCGGACGCGATCAGCGGCGCGGCCGGCGGCACCGGCCGCACGACTGAGGTCCCCGTCGAGCCAGCAGACCCGATACGCGCTGACAATGATCGCCCGTTTGTGCGCCGGAATGCTGCCGGTCCCGGCAGCAGCCGGTGCTGCCACCCGCCGGTCAGCCGCATGGTCCCGCCGGTCAGCCGCCGGCACGGCCGCCGCGCCATGCCAGCGCTGCCTGACCGCGTACCCCACGCTGTTGCCCCCTACTGCTTGGCCAGCAGCGGCGTGCCATCGACGGAGCAATACTGATCTTCCGCCATGAATTCCCGGCCGCACGTCGGGCAATAGTTGACCTTGCCCATTTCGTGCCCGATCAATCCGCCCGCCCCGGCCCCGACCACGCCGCCGATCACGGCGCCGGTCGCGCCATTGTCGCCATTGGCGTCACCGATAAGATACCCCGACCCGGCACCCACCACGCCACCGATCGTCGCACCCTGCTGGGTGCTCGTGCAGCCGCACACACACACCATCAGTACCGCCAGCATCATTGCCTTCATGTTCCCGTACCTCCCCGATAGTCATGTCCTGCATGAAACAGTGTACTCGCAAAGACATCCTGCAGCGATTGGCGCAAGGCGCTTTACCCTGACGATTATCCGCAGCGTGCCGATGCTGTCACCGCGGGCCTCTCTTCAAAACGAGTTCCGGTAGCCGAGCACATAGACCGTGCCCCCGTCCTCCCGTATCCGGCGAATATCAAGGTGATGGTCGACGATATAGCGCTGATGCAGGTCTTTGAGCCGGCGATACATCACCTGCTGCTGACCATTGAAGTCATGCAGCATATCGGCAACCCACGGAAACTCGTAATTGTCCGCCACCGCCTCGGCCGTGCTGATGATGCGGCTGGCCGTGGCCTGCGCCAGGTGCGGATTCCGTTTCAATTCCTGGTAATCCATGGCGAACAGACTGGGCACAGCCGCAACCGCGCAATACGGTGGCATGGGCAGCCAGATAATGGGCAGATCACCGCTGGAATCAGTGCTGACCACCGGACTGTCCAGCGCGGGCAGTTCCACACTCCCCGCCAACTGGACGGGCAGCACCAGCACCCCCCCGGCTGCCGGTACCGCAACGAACGCCAGTACCACCGTACTGGCCCGCGCCGTCACCGGCAGGAACGCCACCAGCAGCATACTCAGCAGAGCGATTCCGGCGCATACTGGCGCGGCAGTAAGAAGGGAGTGAATGAACCCCTGCGCTCGCTTCATCCTTGCACCTTTTCGCGCAGTACGTCGTGCGCGACAGCGGATTTCGCCGTTGCCTTTGTCTACCAAGTATACCCCCGCAGGTGCTGCCCCGCCATTGGCGTTGCGTGCTTTGCGTTGACCATTGTCCGCAGCCGGTTGACCCGGCTGCCTGACCCCGGCGTTGCGGCGGCCGCGGGCTACTGCCGGTCGCGGAAATAGTCGGCCAGTTCCTGCTCGCGCAGGCAATCGTCGTACCGGCCCAGCGCAAACAGCGCGCTGGCCAGCGCGGCGTGCGCCTCGTCATTGGCAAACTGCAGGCGGTTCGCCGTGTCAAACACGATCGCCGCATCGGGATAATCACCTGCCAGCATGCGTTCGCGCCCCAACCGGCACAGTTCCGCGAAGGTCAGCCACTCCCGGTGCTGCGGTTGCGGCGCGGACGCGGTCGGTGTTCCTGCCGGTGGCGGCACGGCAACCAGCAGCGGCCAGCGCGCCGGCGCCACCGGTGCCGGCAACGCTGCCGGACGCACCGGCGTCGGAGCCCCGGCTGCGACCGGCCGCGGCAGCGCAAGTGGCGTGGCAAGCGCCGGACGCGTCAATGGCTGCGCCGCATAGGTTGCCAC
>CAZWUZ010000428.1:0-2254 GCA_964637655.1 uncultured bacterium
CGCAGACCTGTCTACCGTGGCGGCGAACGTCTTGCGCACGTTGGGGCTCTCGCAGGAGAACCAGTATATCGACAGCGTGACGGTTGACGTATCCGGTCGCATGACATCTGCGCGCTTGCGCACGTACTCTGTCGCCGGCTCCGTCGGCACCATCAACGACGTGCTGGCAACGTACACCATTACCGCAACCTACACCGGCACCGAGGAAGCTCCGACGACCTACAAGGTGGTACGCGTATGAGGTTCGGCGCCGATGTCATTGCCACGCGCGGGCGAACGAGTACGGCGCTACTGTGGGCCGTCGCGGGCCGTTGGCTGTACGGCATGCACGGCACACACGTGACACTCGCGTTGCCGCGTGATACCATGTCGCTGGCACTGCCACGCACCGACGCCGATCTGGTGCTGCCGAGAGACATTGCTGCATTGACGTTGCCGCGTGCGGATACAGACCTATTGCTTCCAAGAGATGCGTTGGAGGTTGACTATCCATGAGCACGACAATCACAGCACGATACGCAGACCTGCCGGTGAGTCGCGACATCTGCATTCAGTCTGGACGGTCGTGGGAGGAACGCTGGACGGTGAGCCTGGACGAGGAGGGCGCGGGCGCGGTGCCGATCAACTTCTCGCAGGCAACTGTGTATCAGGCGCGGTTCATGGCTGCCTGCGGCGCGGTGACTGTGTTCAACCTCACCGAGCACGCAACGGCGGGCAAGGTCACCATGCGCCTGGATGCCGACGACACTGACGACCTCGACCCCGGAGACTATGCATGGGAGATGGTGTTCGTGTTCCCCTCCGCGAGCACGGACTTCCCAGACGGCGCGACGGTCTCCCTGTTCGCCGGCGTCGCGACGGTCGAGGCGGCTGTACCTGCATCGTAGTACCACATAACAACGGGAGGACACATCATGCCGCAGAGCCGTGCCGCAGTCGTCAAGCCGCGCCCTGTGCCGCTGCCGCCGGAGCCGCTGATCGTCATGCTCAGCGGGTGTCGGTGGAGTAGTTGCGGCGGCGGGCAACGCCCCGCGCAACTCGCCCGATGCTTCGAGCGCATGGGCTACGGCGTTGTCTACCACAACCCCATGATCGCCGGATGCGAGCAGATGGGCAACATCTACACGCTGGACAAGCCGCGCTTCCGGCGCGCTATCAACCAACTCGCTGAGTGCCACGACCCCCGCAACCTGGTCATCAACGCCCTTCCCATCGAACTGTTCCACGCGCATAGCGTGCGCCTGCAGGCGGCGGGCTGGCGCTACGTCTATGACCTCATCGACGACTGGCCCGCGTTCCGGGCACGGGGCGACCTGAACTACTACGACGAGGACGACGAGCTGGCCATCATGGAGACCGCCGATGCGCTCACCGCGAGCGCACCGTCGCTGCTGGAGCGCTTCGGCGAGTGGGCCGGGCGGGAGGGTACGCTGGTGCGCAACGGCGGCCCTGCGGAGCCTGTAGCGCGCCCGTGGCCTATGCCGCCCGGCTGGGTGACGAGCAGGGCGGGCACCGTCGTCTATATCGGCTACCTCGCGGGGCAGTGGTTTGACTGGCCCTTGTTCCGGCGCACCACGAAGGCACTGCCCGACGTGGTGTTCCACGTCATCGGCGACAACAGCCGAGTGCGCGGCAACCAGGCCGAGAATATCATCTACCACGGCGAGATGCCCTACGCCGAGTGCATCGCTGCGGCGGCGTGGGCGGACGTCGGCATTGTACCGTTCCGGCATCTGGACATCTGCCGCGCGGTGGACCCCATCAAGCTCTACGACCACTGGGCGATGGGGCAGCCGCTGGCGGCGACCAGCGTGATGACGGAACTCGCCGGCAGACCACACTGCCACATCGCGCCGACAGGTGCGCGCGACATCGCCGCACAGGTCGAGGCGGCACTGCTCGACGCGCCGATTCAGCGTGCCGAGGTGGAGCAGTTGTGCGCGGCGAACTCGTGGGATGTACGGGCGGCGGAAATCATAGCAGCAGTGGAGGCGCAGTGTGCGGACAGCAACAGTGATCGGGGCGGGAGCGGCGGGCAGTATCCATGCGAGGCTACTCGCGGAGCGCGGGTACACGGTCTGCATCTACGATGCGGACGCAGGGCGTGCCGCGAAGTTGGCGGCGCAGGTGCAGGGGATGGTGACGGAGAGCCCGCTGCACGAGGCTGACATCACGGTAGTGGCGGTGCCGACGCAGTACCACTACCAGTACATCCGCCTGCTGCTTGACGATGGCCGCACGGTGGTGAGTGAGA
>CAZWUZ010000429.1:0-2250 GCA_964637655.1 uncultured bacterium
CGCCGACGTCGTCCCATGGGTTGAGCCAGGCCTGGATACGCCCGGAGCCGTGGCTCTTGGTGCTGACCGCCAGCGCGACCACGCCCGCGAACAGGCCGCCCCCGCCCAGCACCTCGCGCCAGGAGAACCCGGCCAGCAGCAGCATGACCAGGGTGATCAGCGTGATGTTGATGGCCGTCCCGTAGTCCTTCTCCATCCCGATGAGCGGGATGGGGGCCAGCAGCATGAGCAGTTCCGTTTTCTTCAGGTCGCGCACGCTGCGCAGCGGCTTATCGCCGCGCGCGCGCACCATGCCGGCAATGAAGATGATCATCGCCACCTTGACGAATTCCGACGGCTGCACGCGCGGCAGGCCCGGCAGGCCGAGCCAGCGCGAGGAGCCGTTCACCGTCACCCCGATGCCCGGCACGTAGACCAGCACCAGCGCCACCAGCAGGATGCCGAGCAGCGTGATGCGCGCCATGAACAGCAGGTCGGGCGGCACCGTCAGACCGAGCAGGAAAAACCCCAGACCGAACACCACCCACCCCGCCTGTGCGGTGAGAAAATTGTCCGCCGCCTCGCCGCTGCGCAGCGCCACGTGCGTGCTCGCCGAGTAGATCATCAGCAGGCCGAGCGAGACCATGATGACGGTCACCAGCGTCAGCCGCGGATCGAGCAGCCCGAGCAGGCGCATCAGCCGCACGCCGCCGCCAGCGCGTGCACCGCGTCCTTGAACACGCGCCCGCGCTCCTCGAAATCGCTGTAGCAGTCAAAACTCGTCCCCCCGGGCGAGAGCAGCACCACATCACCCGGCTGCGCCGCGGCCTTCGCCTTGCGCACCGCGTCCGCCATGTCCGTCGCCCGCACCGGTCGCGTCCCCGTCAGCGCCTGTTCGATCGTCTCCGCCAGTTCGCCGAACACCACCACCGCGCGCACGTGCATCTGCACCAGCGGGTCAAGCACCGCGTAGTCGCCCCCCTTGCCGCGCCCGCAGCCGATCCACACGATCGGCTGCCGGTACGACTGCAGCGACTTGATCACCGCGTCGATGTTCGTACCCTTGGAATCGTTGACAAAGGTCACGCCGTCAATGGTCCGCACCGGCTCCAGCCGGTGTTCCACTCCGCGGAAGGCGCGCAGGCCCTGCGCCACCGTCGCGGCCGGCACCCCGTACGCCAGCGCCACCGCTGCCGCCGCCATCGCGTTTTCCAGGTTGTGCGGACCGGGAATGCCGAGGTCGGCTGCCGGCAGGAGCGTCTCCACCACGCCGTCGCGCCGCCAGCAGAGGTTGCCCTCGGACGGGTAGACCGCCCACGGGAAAGCGTCGGCCCCCGCCCCGATATACAGGCGGCGCGCGCGCGACGTTTCCGCCAGCGCCCGCGCCTTCACGTCGGCACAGTTCACCACCGTCCAGTCGTCCGCCGCCTGATAGTCGTAGAGGTGCCCCTTGGCGGCAAAATAGCTGTTCAGGTCGGGATAGCGGTCGAGATGGTCGGGAGTCAGGTTGAGCAGCACCGCCACGCGCGGGCGCATGCTGCTGATGCCCTCCAGCTGGAACGACGACAGTTCGCAGACATAGACGCGCTCCGCGCCCGCCGCCTCCTGCGCTGCCCGCGCCAGGGGATGGCCCATATTGCCGCAGGTGACCGCCGGCAACCCGGCCGCGCGCAGCAGTTCGCCGGTCAGCGTCGTCGTGGTCGTCTTGCCGTTGGTCCCGGTGATCCCCACTAGCGTGCCGCGGCAGAAGCGCCAGCCGAGCTCGATCTCGCCGATGAGCTCGATCCCGCGCCGCCGCGCCTCGGCCAGCAGCGGGATGTCCGGCGGCACCCCGGGACTGACGACGACTCCGCTCACGCCGTCGAGCAGCGCCAGCGGATGCCCGCCCAGGTGGTGCGGAAAACGCTCATACCCGGCGGCAAATCGGCCCAGTTTGTCCGCCGGCTTGCCGTCGTTGAGCAGCACCGTCGCGCCGTGGGCCTGCAGCAGTGCCGCCGCCGCCAGCCCCGAGCGGGCGATCCCGACGATCAGGTATTTTTTTCCGCGCACGTCCATCACGTTCTTCTCCGTTACCGCAATTTCAGCGTCGTCAGCGCCGCCAGCGCCAGGATCACACTGTTCCGGTGGTTATCAGCGGCGCCGCCGCGTTCCACGCGCCGGCGCAGTTGGGCGGCCCCGTGCATCGTGCTCACCGCAGTTTCAGCGTGGTCAGCGCTGCCAGCGCCAGGATCACACTGTTCCGGTGGTTATCAGCGGCGCCGCCGCGTTCCA
>CAZWUZ010000430.1:0-2249 GCA_964637655.1 uncultured bacterium
ATTCTCTATGCCGGGACACCGGCCGACCAGCGGTCGGCACTGCTGCGCCTGCAGACGGTGTCCCCGGAGGCAACCGATACCTCGGTGCTGGTTGTCGCGCGGGCGCGGTTCGAGCCGGCCGACGGGCTGATTGCCGTCGCTGACGGCACCACCCTGGGCGGACGCCACGTGCGGGTGCAGGAACTGCTGGTGCGCGAAGGGGACTGGGTCGATTCCGGCGCTCCGCTCGCCATCCTCGACACGCGCGAACGTGCCCGCACCGGCCTGGTGGAAGCGCAGGCGGCGCTGCGCGCTGCCGGTGAACGGCGGCAGCAGGCGGCCATCACCAGCGGCAGCGGCGGGCTGGCGGCGCTGCAGGCGACGGTGGACCGTCTCACCCGCGAACATGCGTATGCTGCCGGCGAGCATAACCGCGCCTGCGAACTCCTCCGCGTCGGCTACTGTGCGCCGGCGGAAGTCGACGCGCGGCGCGTCGCCATGGAATCCGCGGCCGCCGAGCTGCGGCGGGCGGAAGCGGAACTCGCGCAGCAGATGAAACTGCGCGCGAGCGCCCTGCAGGCGGCGGACGCGGATGTGACGGCGGCAGCGGCGCGGGTGGCCGCGCTGCAGTATGAAATGGACGAAGCGGTGCTCAGCGCCCCGGCCGCGGGCCGGGTACTCCGCATCTTCGCCCGCACCGGCGAAGCGCTCGGGCCTGACGGCCTGCTGCAGCTGGGGAACACCGCGACAATGGACGCCATCGCCGAGGTCTGGGAGAGCGAGCTCCACCTGCTGCGCCCCGGGCTGCGCGCACGCCTGAGCAGCGAGGCGCTCCCCGCACCGCTTACCGGCACGGTGACGGACATCAGTCGCAGCGTGCGCCGTCCGGAACTGCTCGACCTGTCGCCGACGGTCCCGGCGGACAACCGCGTTGTCGAAGTGCGGGTGCGGCTGGCGGACGCGGAAACGGCCGGCCGCTTCACCGGTCTGAACGTCCGCTGCACCTTCCTGCGCTGAACGATGGCGTTCCACATCCCGCTCGCCTGGTACCAGGTCACCCACCGCAAGGTGCGCCTCGCGGTCGCCACGGCGGGCATCACCTTTGCCGTGGTGCTGATGTTCATGCAGGTCGGCTTCCGCAACGCGATGAACGACAGCAGCACGCAGTTCATCCGCTCGTTGCGTGCCGACCTGTTCCTCATCAGCCGCCAGTACCAGTATATCAACTCCTTCGCGCGCTTTTCCCTGCGCCATCTTTCCGCCGCCCGCGCGGTCCCCGGGGTCGCCGACGAGGTGCCGGTCTATTTCGACAAGATGCTGTGGAAGAGCATCGACGGCGACCTGAGCGAAGTCATCATCGTCATCGGCGTGCCACCCGCGCGTGAAGTGTTTGCCGTGCCCGACACGCAGCGCCAGCTGGTGCGGCTCACCGAGCCGGGCACCGTGCTCTTCGACCGGCTGGGCATGGACCGCTACGGGCCGGTGCTGGCGCACCTTGCCGCGGACACCCCGGTGCGCGCCGAGATCAACGGCCGGCACGTGCGCACGGTCGGCACCTTTGCCCTGGGGGCCACCTTCGTCGCCCCGGGCAACGCGCTGACCAGCGACCTTGGACTGCTGCACCTGCAGCCCGGGCGCAGCAGCGACCAGGTCGATTACGGCCTGCTGACGCTGGTCCCCGGCAGCGATACGCCGGCGGTGGTGGCCGCGCTGACCGCGCTGCTCCCGCCCGAGGTGCGGGTGCTGACCCGGCAGGAGATGCTGGACCATGAAATGGCGACCTGGAACGCGGTGGCCCCCATCGGCTACATCTTCAATTTCGGCGCGCTGATGGGCTTCATCGTCGGGCTGGTCTTCGTCTACCAGATCCTCAGCGCTGACGTGAACGAGCACCTGCCCGAGTATGCCACGCTCAAGGCGATGGGCTACAGCAACGCCTACCTCTACGGGGTGGTGCTGCAGCAGGCGGCGCTGCTCGCGCTCTGCGGCTTTCTCCCCGGACTGCTGCTCGCCCGCTGGTTCTACGTCATGACCAACGCGGCGACGAGCATCCCGATGCACCTCACCGCCGGGCGCGCGGCCGAGGTACTGCTCATCACCCTGCTGATGTGCCTCGTGTCGGGGGCGCTGGCGCTCAACCGCATCCGGCGTGCCGACCCGGCGGACGTGTTCTGATGAGCGGCGCCCTCCCCCCCGCCATCGAGATCAGGCGGTTCAACCACTGGTGCGGCAGCGGAGCGCCGCGGAAGCAGGTGCGGGTCGACATCGGC
>CAZWUZ010000431.1:0-2242 GCA_964637655.1 uncultured bacterium
GCCGCCGGGACCGCGCCGGCCGCCCGCACCGCCGCGACCAGTTCGGGCAGCGACGGCAGCAAGGCCTCGCGGGCCGCGCGCAGCAGCGCGACCTCGAGCAGCACCGCCGCATATTCCTCCTGCTGGCGCATCTGCCGCACCGTCGCCAGCAGGCCGTCAAGCAGCCGCCCGACGCGCGCGGGCGCCACCGCGGCAAACAGTTCCGTGAGGCGCTCCCGCGCCTCCGCGCTCACTTCCTGCAGGTCGGCCGCCGGCACGCCGAGCCGCACCAGATGCGCCGCATGCACCGCGTCGACCGCGGCCTCAGCCAGGCGCACCGGGTCATGCCCCTCGCGGTCCGCCCCCTGCAGCAGTGTCAGCAGGCGCGGCCCGTCATCAGCCAGCAGCGCCGCCAGCAGGTCGAGCACCACCGCCTGCGGCACCACCCCGAGCGCCGCCCCGGCCACCGCCGCCGTCAGCTTTTCCCCGCCGGCAAACGCCACCGCCTGCTCGAGCGCGCTCTGCGCGTCACGCACACACCCGTCCACCCCGCGCGCAATCAGGCAGAGCGCCTCCTCCTCGTGCGCGAGCTGCTCCTGCGCCGCGATGGTGCGCAGCAGCGTGACAATCTCCGCCGCGCTGACGCGGCGGAAATGGAAGCGCTGGCAGCGCGAGGCGACCGTGGCGGGCAGTTGCGTGCTTTCCGTGGTCGCGAGAATGAACGCGACGTGCGCGGGCGGCTCCTCGAGGATCTTGAGGAAGGCGTTGAAGGCGTTCTTGGAGAGCATGTGCGCTTCGTCGAGAATGAACACCTTGCGCCGCGCCCGCACCGGGACGAGCTGCGCCTGCTCGCGCAGGTCGCGGATATGGTCGACGCTGGTATAGGAGGCGGCATCGATTTCGTGGATGTCGAGCGCCGTGCCCGCGCTGATGTCGGTGCACGAGGCGCAGGCATTGCACGGCTCGCCGTCGCGCAGGTCGGTGCAGTTCAGCGCCCTGGCGAGGATGCGCGCCGTCGTCGTCTTGCCCACGCCGCGCGGCCCGGCAAAAATGTAGGCGTGGCCGGCGCGCCCGCTGGCCACCGACTGGCGCAGCGCACGGGTCACGTGCTCCTGCCCGACAACGTCGGCAAAGGTCCGGGGACGGTATTTTCGCGCGAATACCTGGTACGTCGCCATCGTCACCACGGGAAAAAGGGTCCGCACCGCCCGGCTTGGAACGCCGCCCCCAGTGCGGTGCACCCGGCCTCCGCTCCCCCCAGGCGCTCCCACGGCACATGCGCGTTCCGGCTTATGGCTGCTGCCTTCCGGCCCTGACCAGGTTCGCCGGTGCCCATTGCATGGGACCCGAAGTTCTATGCGTCGACCGGACGTCGGCCACTCAAGGCGTCGCCCGCGGCCGGGCGTCAGCCCTGCTGGAGCGGATTGCAGATACAGGGGACCGCTACCCCCCCGCCTAGTGCAGACCCAGTTCTCTTCTCCTTGCAAAAAAAATGGCGGAGAGGGAGGGATTTGAACCCTCGGTACCCGTAAGGGTACAGCGGTTTTCGAAACCGCCCGATTCGGCCACTCTCGCACCTCTCCGCGACACGTTGCTGTGACCGTCATTGCCTATTTTCAGTTGTGGCGGAGAGGGAGGGATTTGAACCCTCGGTACGTTTCCGTACACTTGCTTTCCAAGCAAGCACCTTCGGCCGCTCGGTCACCTCTCCAAAACAGTAAATATGTCTATGAACTGCGATTCTTCTCACGCAGGTTGGTGAAGAAAATCCTCAATAACCTGCTGCACTGTTCTTCTTCCACCCCGAATACCACCTGCGGAACATGATTCAATTTGTTATCCTGTAATATATTGTAAACACTACCTACAGCCCCTGCCTTGGCATCAAAGGTGCCGAAAACGACTTTTGCGCACCGCGCGAGAATAAGTGCTCCTGCGCACATTACACACGGTTCAAGCGTCGCGTAGAGCACGCAATCATCCAAACGGTAATACTGTTTATAACGTGTTGCCTCGCGTAGTGCAAGGATCTCGGCGTGGGCGGCAGGATCGTTCAATTCGACGATGCGGTTGCGCCCGCGGCCGATAACCTCGTCGCCAGCGACGACCACGGCCCCGACGGGGACTTCCCCGGCCGCCGCGGCCGCCTCCGCCTCGCGAATGGCCAGGGCCATGAATGCGCGGTCGGTCATAAGAAAAATGGTACGGCTGGAGGGATTCGAACCCCCGACCTTCTGGTCCGTAGCCAGACGCTCTATCCAGC
>CAZWUZ010000432.1:0-2226 GCA_964637655.1 uncultured bacterium
CGCCGCCGGCGATAACCAGGGGGTTTTGGCAGCCGGCAACCCCCTCGGCGAACGACTCGGGGGTGCCGGTGTAGGCGACCTTGGCGATGTCGGCGCCCAGTTCCGCAGCGACGCGCGCGGCATGCTTGACCACCTTGACATCGTACTCGTTCTTGACCTTGGGTCCGCGGCAGTACATCATGGCGAGCAGCGGCATGCCCCAGCGCACGCAGTCGCGCGCGACGGTGCCAAAATCGCGCAGCATGGTGGCCTCAGTGTCAGCCCCGAGGTTGACATGGATGGAGACCGCGTCGGCGCCGAGCTGGATCGCCTCCTCGACCGTGCAGACCAGTTCCTTGGCATTGCTGTCAACAGCGAGCGCGGTGGAGGCGGAGAGATGGATGATGAGGCCGACATCGCGCCCGCTGCGGCGATGTCCGGCGCTGACCATCCCCTTATGCATGATGACCGCATCCGCGCCCCCCTGCACGATGCGGGTGACCGCGTCGCGCATGCTGACGAGCCCGGGGATGGGCCCGACCGTCGCCCCGTGGTCCACGGGAACGATCACTGAGCGCCCTGAGCGCCGGTCGATAATCCGTTCGAGACGTACCTGCTTGCCGATCATGCGGCACCTCCTGCTTTCCTGTCTGCAAAATATAGCACATATCAGCAATATTGTCAAGTTTTCTTCAATATTGCAGTTTATGTATCCATTTTTTCGCAGTGGTGTCAGACCTGTTGACACGTAAATGTTTTAGTGGTATACTTGATGGTGGAAGGAACAGAAATCGCAGGAAGGCCTACCTGCGTGCGGGCCGCGGCCCGATGGAAGTCCGGAAGTGGCCGCCCGGGCATGTTCTTTCCATGAAGGCCGTGGCTGCTTCGGGCGTATCGTCAGGTCCCGCAAGGGGATTGGCGCCATTGGAGGCCTTCATCTTTTTCAAGGCGCCGGTTGCCCGCCTTCGCGCAAGCGAGAACTCGCAGCCAATGGGTGGCGTCCCCTGGGAATGATGCCATCTGTTCCACGTGCCGGGCGCTCCGTACCAGGCGGAGCGGGGAACCCGGCTTTTTTTGTGCCCTGCCGCTTCCCCCGTCGCTGTCACCCTCACTGAAACTTTTCCGGAAACCTCCCTGTCAATGTTCCCGTGCGGCATAACCGCATAGTGCAAAGACAGATATGGAGGATTTTCTCATGTTCGTCTCATCTTCGCGGTTTACGGGTCTTTTGCTGGTCGCTGTGGCTGCCATCACCCTGGTCGGGTGTGCCTCACGTCCTGTCGCCCGTTTCACCGGCCCCGACCTCTCTGTTTCCGCCAGTGAACTGAAGCTGCTGCCGGTCACCCCGACCGAGGGTGAACTGGCAGTGGCCTCGGTCATCGTCCGTTCCGCGGGTACGCAGGCAACGCAATCCGTGCAGGGCGCCTTCTATGTCAACGGGCAAATGGCGCGCCCGGTGGTGGAGATCCCGGCCCTGCAGCCGGGTGAGTACCGCGAGTACCGCGTCGAATTTGTCCCCGCGCAGAGCGGGCGCACGCGTCTCGAATTCCATGCCGACCTGTATGATGTAGCGCGCGAGATCCGCACCTACAACAACCGGGTGAGCACCACCTGCACCGTCATGGCGGCGCTCCCGGCCACCACGACCACCACTGTGGTGGTGGCGGATAACGGCGGCGTGGTGTGTGGCGGCGGCAGCGCGGCAGGCGGGGAGATCGTGATTGTCAGGGAAAAGGGGTTCGATCTGGCGCTGCTGGACGGCACGCTGCGCGTCGGGGAAGGGAATGGCGGCAAGCTGCGTTTGTCAGTCGATGTCGCCAATCTCAGCGGCGTGGCGCAGGACCGGGTCGCGCATGTCAGTTTCACCGTTGATGGTGAGGAACTCCATCCCGCGCGCACGGTCAACCGCCTCGGCGCGGGCGAGCAGGCGACGGTAAGCGTCGATTTCCGCCCGGAGCGCAGCGGCCAGCACCGCATCACCGCGACCATCGTCTATACCGGCGGATTCGCGGACCACAGCCAGCGCAATGACCGGGTCAGCGCGATATTGCACCTCAACCAGCCGGCCTTGACGTCCGCATCGAGTCGCGTCGTCGTCATCAGCGCCCCGTCACGCGACGAGCAGCGCGGGCAGGGAAACAACGGCAACCATTACGGCAATAGCGGCAATAATGACAACGGCAACAGCAACGGCAACAGCAACAGCAACAGCAACAGCAACAGCAACAGCAACAGCAACAGCAACAG
>CAZWUZ010000433.1:0-2214 GCA_964637655.1 uncultured bacterium
GTGCAGGTACACGGCGTTGCGGTAGTTTTCCGGCAGGGTGCGCACCGCATCGAGGTCCTGCCGCAGGTCGCGCGCGGACCTGACCGCGATGGTGTAGCGCTCGCGCCCCTCAATCGTGCGCGCGATCTCCATCCCGCCGAGCGCGCTCTCCACCTGCATCAGCGCCTCGTCGAGCGCGATGCCGTAGCGGGCCAGCGCCTCGCGCCGCGGGGTGATCTTCAGGAAGAATCCGCCCGTGACGCGCTCGGCAAAAACCGACCTCGCCCCGTCCACCGTGCGCAATTCCTCTTCGAGCCGGATCGCCAGCCGCTCGATCTCCTTCAGGTCGCGTCCCATCACCTTGATGCCGACCGGCGTGCGGATGCCCGTCGCCAGCATGTCGATGCGCGTGCGGATGGGCATCGTCCAGGCATTCTGCCAGCCGGGGAACCGGCATTTTTCGTTCAGTTCGCCGATGAGGTCGTCGTAGGTCAGGCGGTCGGGCCAGAAGGGACGCAGCACCGCCGCGCGCAGCCATTCGGGCGCCCAGTCGCTGTACCACGTGTCACGCGCCCGCCACTCGCTCTCCGGCTTGAGCATGATCACCGTCTCGACCATCGAGAATGGCGCGGGATCGGTGGAACTCTCGAATCGTCCCGCCTTGCCGAACACGCTCGCCACTTCGGGGATGGCGCGGATGATGCGGTTCTGCGCCTGCAGGATGCGCCGCGCCTCAGTTACCGACAGGCCCGGAAACGTCGTCGGCATGTAGAGGATGCTCCCCTCCTCGAGCGGAGGCATGAACTCCTTGCCCAGCGCCAGCCACGCCGGCACCGTCGCCACCAGTGCCACCAGCGCCAGCACGAGCATCAGCACCGGCCTGCGCAGGGTGAATGTGCAGATTGGTTCGTAGATGGCGAAGAGCAGCCGCGAAACGGGATGTTTTTCCTCGCTGCGCACTTTGCCAACGAGGATGACGTTCGCCAGCCGGGCCAGCGGCCGCGGGCGGAAGGTAAACTCCTTCGTGCGCATCAGCAGCAGCCGCAGCGCGGGGTCGAGCGTGACGGCCAGCAGCGCGGCGATGGCCATGGCCAGCGTCTTGGTCAGCGCCAGCGGGCGGAACATCCGCCCCTCCTGCCCCGTCAGCGCGAAGACCGGCAGGAACGACACCGCGATGATCAGCAGCGAATAGAACGTCGGGCGCCCGACTTCCTGCACCGCGCGGATGATGACGTCGGTACTGCTCCCCTGCCGCCCCCCCGCCTCCCACTCCTCGAGCCGCTTGTGCGTGTTCTCCACCACGACGATGGCGCCGTCCACCAGCGCCCCGATGGCGACCGCGATCCCCCCCAGCGACATGATGTTCGAGGTGAGGCCCGACTGCTGCATGGGGATAAATGAGAGCAGCACCGCGACGGGAATGGTGACAATGGGAATGAGCGCGCTGGGCACATGCAGCAGAAACAGCATGATGACTAAGGAGACGACAAATATCTCCTCTGTGAGGGCCCCGGTCAGCGTGGCAATGGCGCGCTTGATCAGGTCCGAGCGGTCATACACCTCGATGAATTCCACGCCGGGCGGCAGCGACGGGCGCAGTTCGTCGATCTTCGTTTTGACCCGCGCGATGACGTTGAGCGCGTTCTCCCCCTGCCGCATCAGCACCACGCCGCCGACGCATTCACCCTCGCCGTTGAGTTCCGCCACCCCGCGCCGCATGTTGGGCGCTTCCACCACGCGCCCGATATCACCCACCGTCAGCGGTGTCCCGTTGCGGCTCGCCCCGAGTCCCACCTGCGCGATATCAGCGGTGTTCGCGATATAGCCGTGCCCCCAGACCATGTACTCGCGCCCGGCAAACTCCAAAACCCGCCCGCCCACGTCGCGGTTCGCTCCCTGCACGCGCCGGATAACTTCGTCCACCGTGATGCCGTAGGCGCGCAGTTTGGTCGGTTCCAGTTCGACCACGTACTGCTTCTCGTGCCCGCCCACCGACGCGACTTCCGCCACCCCTTCCACCGACTGCAGGGTGTAGCGCAAAAACCAGTCCTGCAGCGTGCGCAGGTCGGCGAGGTCATGCTGCCCCGTGCGGTCGACCAGCGCGTACTGGTAGACCCACCCGACCGCCGTGGCGTCGGGTCCCATCTCCAGTTTCGCGTCGTCGTGTAAACTACCCTGGATGCGCGCGAGATATTCGAGCACACGCGATCGCGCCCAGTACAGGTCGGTGCCGTC
>CAZWUZ010000434.1:0-2206 GCA_964637655.1 uncultured bacterium
CACCCACGGAGCACACGGAGCACACGGACCAGGATACGCAACGAGGGGGATGGCTGAAGGGGTTAAAGGTAGTGGCAGTAAGGCGGCACGGGCAGTTCTCCGTGTACTCCGTGTGCTCCGTGGTAAAAGCAGTAGAGTAGCAGGGCAGGCGAGTGATGTGACACGGGCAGTTCTCTGCGTGCTCTGTGTGCTCTGCGGTGAACGTAGTGGCAGTTGGGCAAGGAGAATGACGTGAGCGACATCAAGGACACGCTGCGGCAGCTGACGGTACAGACCTTCGAGGAGCTGGCGATGCTGCTGCCGGACGCGGACGTGAGTGCAGCACCGGCGCTGGCTGTGGCCACCGCCTTCTCCGGCCCGATCAGCGGCCGGCTGGTCATCGCGCTGTTTGATGATGCGGTGCTGCGACAGCTGGCGGAGAACATGCTCGGCAGCGAGGTGGCACCTGACAGCAGCATGCTGGCGGACGCGCTCGGCGAGACCGCCAACGTCCTCTGCGGCAACCTGCTGCCGCACCTGGGGGGCGCGCGTGACGAATACCGCATCGCCGCGCCCGTGCTGATCGCGGATGTGCGTTCGCTGGCAGTTCTGCAGCAGCCGCTGGCCGCCTGCACCATCGGCCTCGACGCCGGGCGCGCCGAGGTCTACCTCTTTACGGACGGCACGCGCGCGTGATCCGCGTTCTTATCGTCGACGATTCCGCCGTCGTGCGCAAGGTGCTCGCGCAGGAACTGGCGAAATTCAGCGATATTGCCGTGGTCGGGCTGGCGGCCGACCCCTACATCGCGCGCGAGATGATTGTCGAGCACAAGCCCGATGTCATGACGCTCGACCTCGAGATGCCGAAGATGGACGGCCTCTCGTTCCTCGCCAAGCTGATGCAGCATTTCCCGCTCCCGGTCGTGGTGGTCAGTTCGCTCACCCCGCAGAACAGCCCGACGGCGCTGCGTGCGCTGGAACTGGGGGCGGTCGAGGTGGTGAGCAAGCCCGGGTCGCAGTACTCGGTGCCCGATGTCAGCCGCGTGCTGGTGCGTGCCATACGCGCGGCAGCGACCGCGCGCGTCGGTCATCGCGCCGCGCCCGCGGCAGCCGCTGTCGGCCCGGTGGCAGCGTTCAACCTGAAGACCACCGATCGTATCATTGCGCTGGGTGCCTCGACCGGCGGCACGCAGGCGCTGGAAGCGGTGCTGCGCGCCTTCCCCGCCGACGCACCCGCGACGGTGGTGGCGCAGCACATGCCCGAGGGATTCACCGCCTCGTTCGCCCAGCGGCTCGACTCACTCTGCGCCATGACGGTGCGCGAGGCGCGCGACGGCGAGGCGCTGGCGCAGGGGCTGGTCCTCATCGCCCCGGGCAACAAACACATGGTGCTGCGGCGCAGCGGCGCGCATTACGAGGTCAGGGTCAAGGACGGCCCGCTGGTCCATTACCAGCGCCCGAGTGTCGACGTGCTCTTCGACAGCGTCGCGGCGGCGGCGGGGAAGAACGCGGTCGGCGCCATTCTCACCGGCATGGGGGCGGACGGTGCCGCCGGGCTGCTCGCCATGCGGCAGGCGGGGAGTTTTACCGTGGCGCAGGACGAGGCGACCTGCGTCGTCTACGGCATGCCGAAAGAGGCGGTGAAACTCGGTGCCGCCATGCAGGAACTGCCGCTGCCGGCAGTCGCGCCAGCCCTGCTCAACGCGGCGCGGGGCTGAACGATGAACCGGCTGATTATTGTCGATGACGATGTGGCCATGCGCGAGTCGACTGCGGCACTGCTGCAGCGCGAGGGATATGAGGTGCAGGTGGTGGCAGATGGCGAGCAGGGTCTGCAACTGCTGGCTGCGGCGCCGGGTGCCATACTGCTCGCCGACCTGAAGATGCCGCGCCTCGACGGCGTGGAACTGGTGCGTCGCGCGCGCGGGAATTGCGGCACGCAGGATATTGTGGTGATGACGGGCTATCCTGACGACCACGCCATCGAGGAACTCGACCGGCTCGGGGTGCACGCGGTGCTGGTCAAGCCCTTCAGTGCGGAACAGTTGCGCTTTACCCTGCACGGCATCCGCTGCCGCCGGCGCGAACGCGAGGCGTGGCGTGCGTTCGGCGCCGCGGAGCAGGGACTGGTCGGCACTTCAGTCGCCATGCGTCGTGTGCGCGAGCAGGTCAGGCGCTACGCCCCCACCACGCTCCCGGTGCTCATCGGCGGGCCCACCGGGACGGG
>CAZWUZ010000435.1:0-2206 GCA_964637655.1 uncultured bacterium
CGCTTCAGCAAGATCGCCGGCGAGATGGTGCCGCATGCGCGACTCGAAGAGGAACTGCATGCGATACTCGGCGCGACCGAGACGGTGTGCGCGGTGACGGCGGTGCCTGATGCGAAGCGGGGGGAGCGGCTGGTGGTGCTCTACCGCCGCGACGTGCCGGTGCCGGAGGCGGCAGCGCAACTGACGACGCGCGGCCTGCCCAACCTCTGGCTGCCCGCCCGCGATGCCTACCATGCGGTGGACGCGCTGCCGCTGCTGGGGAGCGGCAAACTCGACCTGCAGCGGCTGCGGGCGCTGGCGGCGGAACTGGCCGGCTGACCGCGGCGCTCAGAACCCGGCGAGGGGCGTGGTGAGGAAGAAGTAGCGGGTAAGGTGGAAGAAGACAGGGGCGGCAAAGCAGAGGGCGATGCCGCGCTCGAGCATGCTGGCGCCCGCCGTGACGATAATCCCCTGCCGGTTGCGGTCGCGGCAGATGGCGGCGTAGCAGAGTTCGCCGAACGAGCCCATGAGCACCGCGGCCAGCGCCATGAGCACGGCGGCCGCGGCCCCGAATGGTGTTGCCGGCGCGATCAGCAATCCGGCGACGGCTGCGGCCAGCCAGCCGGCAAGCATCCCCTCCCAGCAGCAGGTTTCACTCAGCGTGCGTGCCACCGGGTGCGTTCCGGCAGCGGTGTCGACCAGCCGGCGCACGAGGTCGGCAACCTGCATAACCGTGACGAGAAAGACCAGCAGGCGCAGTCCGGCGCCCGGGGCATCCGGCAGCGGCAGTTTGATGAGCGCGGGCGCGTGGCTGACGGCATAGATGCAGAGCATCGTCCCCCACTGCAGTTTGGCGGCGCGTTCGAGAAACCCGGTGGCGTCGCCGGCGGCGGCAATCCGCACGGGCAGAAAGAGGAAGGCGTAGACGGGGATGAGGATGCTGAACAGGCCGTACCAGCCGCTGGCCAGCAGCCCGTACTGCAGCGGAATGAGCATGAACGCCCAGAAGAGGGCACGATGGTCGCCGCGGCGGGTCGGGGTCATGGTGATGAACTCACGCAGCAGCAGGAACGAGGTGAGGGCGAAGACGAGAATCGAACCGAAGCCGCCGGTGAGCAGGGCGAGCAGCAGAATGCCGGTCATAGCCCACCAGCCGCGCAGCCGGGCGGTGAAGACGCCGGCCAGCCGGCGGGCGCGTGCGTCGCGGCAGCGGGCGAGCGGCAGGGCGAACAGGGTGGCCGCCGCCAGGGCGGCGAGCAGCCAGGCAAAGAGCTGTACGGTGGGTGAAGCACCGGTCATGGTCATGTCTCCCGCAGGGCGAGGATCGCCTGCCGTGCACGGTCGAGGAACGCGTGTTTTTTCTCGCCGGGCCGCAGCGACAGCGGCGGCCCGAAACTGAGGCTGCTGAGGACCGGTACCGGGATGAACTCCCCCTTGGGCAGGATGCGGTTGAGGTTTTCGAGATAGACGGGCACCAGTTCGATCCCGGGCTTCCCTTCCGCCAGGGCGAACAGTCCTCCCTTGAACGGGCCCGGCTCGCTGTCGTCACGACGCGTTCCCTCGGGGAAAATGATCAGGGAATGCGTGTCGCCGATGCCCGCGAGCAGGGTGGCGATGCCGCGCGCGGCGTCACGCACACTGCCGCTGTGATCAGCACGGTCGATGAGAATGGTGTTGAGCACGTCGCAGGCGAGATAGCGGCGCAGCGCGGACCCGGTCCAGTAGTCGCGGGCGCCCGCGGGGCGGGTCAGGCGGCGCACCGCGGGGGGGAGCGACGCCCAGAGCACGATGATGTCGAGATGGCTGCCGTGATTGGCGAAATAGATGCGCTGGCGTGTTGCCGGCAGGCAATCGACCCAGCGCACGGAAACGCCGGTCAGCGCACGGGCGAACCCGCCCAGCAGGAGACCGGCGCAGTGCGCGGTGGCGCTCATCGCCCTTCGAGTTCGCGGACGATCAGCCGGGCGCGGCGCAGCACGGTGGCCGCACAGCCGAGCGCGATGAGGGCGAGCACGCCGGCAATGATTTGCTCGCCGCGGAGTCCGGGGAGCGCGGCCGCGAGCAGCAGCGCGACGGTGATGAGCGCCATGCGGTGCTGCTTGGCCATGGGGCCGCAGAACGGCTGCGTGCCGCCGGCCGCGCCGCCCAGCATGCGCACGTAGGCGGTGAGCACAGCGCCCAGCCCGGCCAGCCAGCCGAGTTCGCTGCCGTACATGATGCCGGGCGC
>CAZWUZ010000436.1:0-441 GCA_964637655.1 uncultured bacterium
GACAGCTGCCAGCGCCGCCAGCGGCCGCCCGCGCACCGCGTCAATGGCGAAGGCCTGCACCCCGACCTGCACCAGCAGGGTGCCGCCGGGCTTCAGCACGCGCCGGCATTCCGCCAGTGCCGCCGCCACGTCGAGGAAATAGTCGATGCTCGCGATGCTGACCGCCGTGGTGAATGCCGCGTCGGGATAGGGAAGAAATTCCGCCGTGGCGAAAGCCAGGCGCCGCCCCGTCGCCGCTGCCGTCGCCGTCACCGCCGGGTCGATACCATGATATTCCACCGCCGGCGGCAGCTGCGCCGCCAGCGCACCGTCACGACAGCCGATATCGAGCAACGCGCCCGCCGCCCGCGGCAGACCGCCGAACCGGAAAAACTGTTCGAGCAATTCCTCACCCTGCCGCCGGGCCTGCGGCGAGTCGTCGGCCAGCAGGTCTGCCGGGAG
>CAZWUZ010000436.1:451-2201 GCA_964637655.1 uncultured bacterium
GCCACTGCTGCAGGTAGGCCGCCACCTCCGCCCCGCGCGCCGCTGCCCCGGGAAAACGCGCCGCCACGAGGTCGGGCACGCGAAAATCGGGGATGCCGTCATGCTCGGGATACGTCACCGCGCAGGCCGCGCACTCCCGGCCGCGCAATGCCCCCTGGCAGCGCGGGCAGGCGTAGGACACCGTCACGGCAGCACGTCCGCCGCGAATTCGTACGGTGCCACGCCGCCGCCGGTGCGTACCTGCCGCTGCCGCCAGCGCCGCGCGATACCCGGCAGGTGCGCGGGCAGCCGCCACGGATCATACCTCAGCAGGCCGCGCAGTATCGTCGTCGCCTGCCGCCACGCCGGGGCGTTGCGCTCAAACAGGTAATTCCCCGAGCGCCAGTTGATTTCATAAAACGCCGCGAGTCGTTCCGCGCGCGTAAACTCAGCCGTCTCGCAGGCGATATGCACCTCGGTGCCGTCAGCCGTGTCGAGCGCCACCTGGTGCGCGGTCTCCGGCGTGTGGTGGATAGTGCCGTGCGCCGCCATCCACGCGTGCGCCGGCGTCCCCGGATACGGAACGAGCAGTGACCACTCGGTGAAGGTGAACCCGAGTTCCTGCGCCAGGGCGAGATTCCGCCGCGCCCGCGCCGGGGTATCATGCGGCAGCCCGATGATGAACGATCCCCACAACGGCATCCCCTCCGCCCTGATACAGGCCACCGCCCGCCGGATGTCGTCGAGCGTCTCCCCCTTGTCGATGGCGTCGAACACTTCCGGGACGAGCGACTCCACCCCGATTTTGACGTAGGTGCACCCGGCCGCGCGCATCGCCCGCACCATTTCCCGCGTCACCGCGTCAGCCCGCAGCCCGCTCGGCACATGCCACGGCAGCGTGATGCCATGACCCTGCAGCCCCGCGCAGAACTCGATGACCCGTTCCGGGCGCAGGTTGAATGCCGGTTCGACCACGGCGAATTCGCGGATACCGAACGTCCGCTGGGCGAATTGCAGTTCCGCGAAGACGCTCTCCAGATCACGCGGCCGCCAGCCGCGCCCGCCCATCTTCGGGTTGCAGAACGAGCAGGCATAGGGACACCCGCGGCTGGTGGCAATATGATACGGCGCATGGATGCGCGTCACCCCGAAGTGCCGGTAATCGGGATGATGCAGTGCGCCGAACGCGCGCCGCACTGCGGGCGGTGTGCCCGTCACTACGCCCGTGCGCCTGTACCAGACGCCCGGAATGCCGTCGTAGTCGCCGCGCGCCCGCTCACACACCGCGCGCAGCGGCTCTTCCCCTTCGCCAACCACCAGCAGATCGGCACCCGGAATGAGGTCCATGATCCGCTCCGGTTCGTACCCCGTATGCGGACCGCCCAGCACGATGCTCCCGTCATAATACGCGCGTAGTCCCGCCGCGAGACGCGCGACCGTTGCCAGCGTCGTGCAGTGGATGTTGAACCCGACCAGCGCCGGGCGGCGTGCCGCCACCTCGCGCCGCAGGATCGCCGCCGCCTGCGCTTCCGTACACGGCCAGCTCCCCAGCGGCAGTACCGACAGCGTGGTATCCGGCAGGTCGAGATTGGCTGCCAGCCAGCCGAGCCCGGAATTGAGCGCTGACGCCCGACCCGTCGGCGGATCGACCAGCAGCAGGTGCCGGTTCATGCGCCGCTGCCCGCGAGCAGGCGGTGCAACTGCTGCGCCTGCACCTGCCGGTCGAACTGCGCAATGAAACTGCGGTCGGGTGGCGGCAGTCGCTGCGCCT
>CAZWUZ010000437.1:0-2199 GCA_964637655.1 uncultured bacterium
AACCTGCGGGTGAAACCTGGCGTTGGCAATTATACCCAGATGCGGAATCGCTGCACTTTCGCCGCAATGATTGACGATAGTGATGCGGTAAGGTAACATCTGCTGGTGATAATTCAAGCCCGGCTGGGCAAGGAGAAAACGGTTATGGCACGGATTCTGTGGGCGGTGATGCTGATGGCGGCGCTGGCGGTGCCGGCGGTGGCGGGGACGGTAGGCGGCCCGGTGGACGATGCGGGGACGCTGGAAGTGGCCTATGACATGGCGTGGCAGGAGCGGCATTATGATTTTGACGGCAACAACAACGGCGTTTCCAATCTCGGCTACAACAACGCGGAAATGCGCCGCCTCAGCCACCTCGGGGTCATTACCTATGCGTTTTCGGACATGTTCGAGGGGAAGGTGATGCTGGGCGCCGAGAAACTCAACGCGTTCGAGGATGAGACGGCAACGAATGCCGCGCGCACGGCGAACCAGCGGCGGGCCAGCGACCGCCCGTCGTTCTGCTGGGGGGTGGGCGGCAAGGTGACGGTGCCGCAGGTATTTGCCAATGTCGATATCAGTATCAGCGGCCAGTATCAGCAGGCGAAATTCGCCAATGTCGACTTCAGCGACCACCAGAACGACAACCCGGACTACTTCGACGGGGATATCAAGTCGCGCGCCTGGCAGGCGAACCTGGTTTTCTCGACGGATTACGAGCAGTTCACCCCCTACCTCGGACTGCAGTATTCCGATGACCAGATCGATGTTGAGTACCGCTCGAAAAACACCGTGAATTTCCCGACCAGTTTCACCTCGAATTACGAGGCGTCGCACAACTGGGGCGTGGTGGTCGGCACGGACATCGATTTTACCGGCGTTATCGGCGGTTTCATCGAAGGGCGTTTTGTGGACGAGGGGACGGCGGTCTCCGGCGGCATCACCTACAAGTTCTAAACGCGGTTTTTCCGCCCCGCCACCGTACTGGTGGCGGGGCTTTTGTGCGGTACGTATCACCGGCGGGCACGTGCGGCCGCAGCCGCAGTCGCACACTACGCCGCCGGCACACGCGCGGGCGGTTGCACGCGCTCCTGCTGACGGTGAACATCCGCCGCCGGTCAAACCGCAGTCGCGCACCACGTCTCATCATCCGTCCGGCCTGCCCGGGGTGCGGTTGCGTCGCGGCCTGCCGCCATCTATAATGCACCTGTATTTCCGACGGGGGAACTGATGCTGGCAGAGGACCTGCGGCCCGAGGCACGCGCGCTCCATACGGCAATCATGGCCCGCGCGGACGCGCCTGCGCGGCGGCGTCTCGACGAGGCGGTGCTGGCGCAGGCGGACGCGGTGCGTGCGGAAGGCATTCTGCGCCTGGCGGCCCCGCTGAATCCCGAACAACTGGCGGCACTGCTCCACGACCACGCGCAGGACGGGCCGCTGCTCATCCTGGCCGGGGCGGGCTCGGGCAAGACCGCGGTGCTCACCCGGCGGGTCGTCTACCTGCTGCTGCAGGGGGTGCCTGCCTCCGCCATCTGCACGGTCACCTTCACGAACAAGGCGGCGGGGGAGATGCGCGAGCGCGTGCAGCATCTGCTGATGGAATTGCGCGCAGCACTCCCGGAGGGGGGCGCGGCGCTCATCGAGCCGCTGCTTCCCGCGGCGGCGGCCATGTGGCTCGGCACCTTCCACAGCGTCTGCCTGCGCCTGCTGCGCGACCAGCTGCCGGGGAGCCCGCACACCAACATCGCACGTTGCGGCTACAAGCCCGATTTCCGGCTGATGGAGCCGCTGCAGGCAAAGGCGCTCATCGAGCAGGCGATGGCGGAGACCGGGCCGGCGGCACTGGCGGCCGGCCTGGAAACCATGCAGGGGCTTATCGAGCAGGCGCGTACCGATTTGCGTGACGCGGCGGCGCTGCAGGCGGAAGGCGCAACCGAAAGCGACCGGCTCACCGGCGCGGTGCTGCAGCGCTACCAGGAACTCAAGCGGGCGCGGCGGCTGCTCGATTTTTCCGACATCATCACGTTCGCGGTGACGCTGCTGCAGCAGGATGACGAGGTGGCAGCGCACTACCGCGCGCGTTTCACCTATGCCCTCATCGACGAGTACCAGGACACCAACTTCGCGCAGTATGTGTTCGCGCGGCAGCTGACCAGAGGGACGGACAACATCTTTGTCGTGGGTGACGACGACCAGAGCATCTACGCCTGGCGCGGCGCG
>CAZWUZ010000438.1:0-2196 GCA_964637655.1 uncultured bacterium
AGCAGCACCCGCGCCGCCCGGGCCGCCGCGGTCCCCGGGTACTCGGTGAGCAGCCGTTCGAGACGGCGTTTCGCTTCCGCCGCGTCACCGGCGCGCAGGTAGGTGCGGGCGATGGCGAGCAGCGGTTTCTCCTGCGGCCAGTCACCCAGTGTCACCGTCGTGCGATAGGCCGCGCGCGCCGCCTCGTGCTCGCTCCCCGCCATGAGCAGGTCGCCCAGCGCGAGCACCGCCTGCGCCCGCGCCGGATCGGTCGGCGGGAAGCGGTCGATCAGTTCCGCATAGACCTGCCGCGCCGCGCCCGTATCACCCAGTCGCTCCCAGTACTGCCCGAGGTAGAGTCCGGCCTGCCCGGCGAGCGGGTCGTTCGCCTTGCGATAGAGTTTTTCCAGCCAGTCGCGTCCCGCGCTGTTCTCCCCCGCGTCGAACGCGAGCGACGCCAGCGCCAGCAGCGCGCGCCCCGCCCCCTCGCTCTCCGGGTGGCGGCTGAGCACGGCCCGGTACTGTTCCTGCGCCTGTGCCGTGCGTCCCTGCTGCGCGTGCCACGCCCCGAGCGCGTAGAGCGCCTCGTCACCGTAGGCGCTGTCGCGGCTGGTGATATGTTCCAGGGTGCGCACGAAGAGGTCGTCCTTGCCCTGCCGCTGGTAGGTGACCGCCAGCCAGTACCTGACCTCGTCCGCCCGTGTGCTGCGCGGATACTCGGCCAGAAACTTCTTGTAGTGCCGCTCCGCCGCCGCGTAATCACCCGCCGCAAAGGCGCAGTCGCCGCGACGGAACTGCGCCTCCTCGACGTACACGGAACCGGGGAGACCCTGCAGTTTTTCCCAGTAGCTGGCGGCCTCCGCCGGCTGTTCCTGCTGCTGCAGCGACCAGGCGATGCCGTAGAGCGCGTCATCGTAGAGCGCATGCTGCGGGTAGAGTTCCGCGAGGCGGCGATAGGCAGCGAGCGCGTCGGCATAGAGCCCGAGGCGATAGAAACTTTCCGCCTTGAGATGCCACGCGTCAGGCGCCCGCGCGTCACCGGGATACTCGCGCAGGTAGCGGTCGACCTGCTGGATGACCGCCGGGTAATCGGCGCGGTTGTAGAGCCCGGCCGCGGTGTTGTATTCGCGTTCCGCGCGGCTCATCAGCGCCGGCGCATCCGCCGCCGCCGCGGGCAGCGCCAGCAGCAGCAGGCAGAGCAGCAGGGCGTTACGCATGGTACGGCTCCCCCGCGCGGGCGGCAGCCACCCGCGCGCGCGTCTCCGCCGCAACGTCAGCGCCCGAACGCGGCTGCCGGGCAACGCCGTCAGCCACGGCCGCGTCCGCCACCGCTGCCGCCTCGGCGGGGAAGACCCCGTCATGCAGCGGCGAGACGATGATGTTGTCCTCGCGGAGTTCCGCGTCGCTGACCTGCGCGGCGATGGCGTGCGCCGCCGCCAGTTTCATGCTCAGCGTGACATGCCGCGCGCGCACGGAAAGCGCGCCGCGGAAGATGCCCGGGAACCCGAGCACGTTGTTGATCTGGTTGGGATAATCGGAGCGCCCGGTGGCGACGATGCGCGCCCCGCCCGCCTGCGCCTCCTCGGGCATCACCTCGGGTACGGGATTGGCCATGGCGAAGACAATGGCGTCTTTGTTCATGCGCGCGATTGCCGCCGTCCCGCACTGCCGCGCCACCGACAGGCCGATGAAGACGTCGGCGCCGGCGAGCGCGTCCGCGAGCGACCCGCGACAGGAGCCGAGATTCCACGGAGCAATCTCTTCCTTGTAGCGGTTCATCCCCGCGTCGCGCCCGGCATAAATGGCGCCGCGGGTATCGCAGAGCACGAGATGGCACGCCCCGGCCGCATGCAGCAGTTTGGCCGTGGCGATGGCCGCGGCCCCCGCCCCGGAAATGACTATTTTCAGTTCCCCGATTTTTTTCGGCACAATACGCAGCGCATTGAGCAGCGCCGCCAGCGTGACGACCGCGGTGCCGTGCTGATCGTCATGGAACACCGGCAGATCCGTCTCCGCATCGAGTCGCTGCTCGATGGTAAAACAGGCAGGCGCGGCAATATCCTCGAGATTGAGCCCGCCGAAACTGACCGACACCGCCTTGACAATCTCGACCAGTTTGTCCGGGTCCTTCTCCTGCAGCGAGAGGGGGAAGGCATCCACGCCGGCAAAGGTCTTGAACAGCAGGCATTTCCCCTCCATGACGGGATGCCCGGCCAG
>CAZWUZ010000439.1:0-1495 GCA_964637655.1 uncultured bacterium
CGCCGCCACGGTTGCCAAGGCTGCGGCCTGCGCGGCTGTCTGCGCCGCGTCGTATGCCGCTGTGAGAGCGTAGCCGGTCTTGTCGCTGACCGTGGTCACGGTGCCCCCGGTAATGGTGCGCGCCACAGCTGTCCAGACCGCCGTCGCCACGTCTGCGACCAGTGTGCCGAAACCCGTCAACGTGCGTGTGCCTGCGGCCCATACCTGCGCGGCAGTGAGTGTGCTGCGTGTGCTGATCTTCGCGTCGAGGTTATCTCCGACGAGCTTGCCCGCAGTGCCCGCGCCGTAGAGCCCCGGCAGTGCGGTACTCCACGGGTCGCCCGCGCCGGATACCGCCACGCCCATGCTGCCCGCGGCGGTGTGGTCTGCGGTTGCGGCATCCCATACTGCGTCTTCGACCTCGGCTGCGGAGAGGTCGTTCAGTGTACCCACCGCCGTCGCGGCTTCGCCTGTGAGCGCGAGCCCGCTCACATCCGCCTTGAAGTCGTTCACACCCGTTACCGCGACGCCTGCGACAGCGCCCACATCAACGGTCTCGGCAGCCGGATCGAAGTCGTTTAGCGTGCCTACTGCTGTTGCAGCTTCTCCCGTCAATGCCAGACCAGAAACATCTGCCTTGAAGTCATTGACGCCAGTAACCGCGGCGCCTGCCACCGCACCCACGTCTACAGTATCACTCGTGGGATCGAAGTCGTTCAGGCCGCCTACAGCAGCCGCAGCCGCTCCTGCCAACTCGGCCCCGTCCGTGCCACGCATATCAGTATTCGTCGTGGTTGTGTCTACTAACGTCACATGCGCTACAACATCGAGCGCCGGATCGAAGTCATTCAGTGTGCCGACTGCGGTAGCCGCCTCGCCTGTCGCCGCCAGACCATTCTGAATGGCCGTCACCGCCGTCGCGTTTGGAGCATCTACCAGGTCCATCTTCGCCCCTGCGGCAGCCGCCGTCTTGGCCGCGTCGTAGTCCCCGGTCAGCGTGTAGCCCGTCTTGTCGGAGTTGGTCGTGACTGTGCCGCCGGTGATAGTCCTCGCCACCGCGCCCCAGACTGCCGTCGCCACGTCTGCTACCAGGGTGCCGAACGTGCTCAGGCTGCGCGTGCCATACTCCCACACCTGCTGCGCGGTGAGCGTGCTGCGTGTGCTGATAGCAGCATCGAGGTTCGTGCCGAGTATCTTGCCGGCAGTACCGTCGCCGTATGCGCCGGGCAGTGCCGTGCCCCACGGGTCGCCTGCTCCACCTGCTCCTGCCAGCGCGAGGCCGGTACTCCCGGCGTCGTCGTGGTCGGCGAGTGTGGCGTCCCATACGGCGTCCTCGACGTTCGCGGCAGACAGGTCATTGAGCGTGCCGACCGCCGTCGCCGCCTCGCCGGTTGCTGCGAGGCCCGACTGTATAGCCGTCACCGCAGTGACATTCGGCGCGTCAATGAGGTCCATTTCGTCCCCGGCTTGTGCGGCAGTCTTCGCCGCGTCGTAGGCTGCCGTCAGCGTCATCGCG
>CAZWUZ010000439.1:1505-2185 GCA_964637655.1 uncultured bacterium
GGTGCCGATGGTTGCGCCAGGGTCGTGACTGCTGAGCGTGTTGAGCGCACTCGCGTCTATGCGCGTCGCATCGTCCACTATCGCGTCGCGTATCTGGTCGGTGGCGTCGCTGCCCTCGATGAGCGTCGCGTTGACCTGCAGCTTCGTGGTGCCGCCCGCGTAGCCGGTCCCGTCGAAGAATGCCTCTGCGTTGTTCGCCGCCGTGCTGTCGCTGCTGATCTCTGCCACGTCCACCGGCAGGTAGTCCGTGCCCAGCACGAGGCTGTCATAGACCGCCGCCGGAACCACGGTGTACTCGTGCCACACTGGCAAAGCGCCAGACTCATGCACCATGATCTTCAGTATGCCAAGCGTACCTGTGTCCGTCGTGCTGAGTGGGCAGGTGTAGTAGCCGAGTTCATCGTGCGTGCAGCTCGTGGCGTCGCCCTTCTGCGCCATATCGCCGCCGTTCTTCGACAGGCGCACGTCAGCCTGTGATATGGTCAGCCCGGTCTCGGCGGACTTGCCGTCGCCGTCGTCCAGGAACGGACCGATGAGCAGAGTGACTGCTGTTGACTGCTTGAGCACTCGCATGGCTTATCTGCTCCTCAGTTGGCGGTAGTGGTGCATGATTGCTGGTTTGGCTTAAGCGCCGCCCGCGGTGTACGTGCAGTTGAACTTGGCGGCGGACGCCGCAGATG
>CAZWUZ010000440.1:0-2171 GCA_964637655.1 uncultured bacterium
GCAGCAGCACGTTCCGGCCGCGCCCGCCGCCGAAGCGCCATTCACCAAGGATGGCCGCGTTGACGTCATGGTCGCCGAACAGCGGCAGACCGGTGGCCCGGCGGATGGCGGCGCGGACAGGAAACCCGTTCCACCCCGGCAGGTTGAAACAGCCGCCGCCGATATGGCCGTCCGCCGTAAGCAGACCGGGCGTGCCAAGCCCTACCGCCGTCGCCGCGCCCGGCGATACGGCGCTCAGTTCGCGGATCAGGTCGACCAGTGCGGCCGCGATGGCCTTGCCGCCGCGCGGCGTGCGCCGGTGCGCGCGGGCGAGAATGGTGCCGCGCGCGTCGACCAGCGCGGCCGGGATGTTAGTGCCCCCCAGGTCGATGGCGATAACCATTGCCGAAGTACGTCTGCGTGCCATGCCGCCAAGCGTAGCACCCGCACCCGCGCCTGTCAATATAGTTACATTCCCCGCGCCTCGATTTGTGCTATACTTGGCGCAGGAGGTCGTCGTCGCCATGCGTATGCTCTGCCTGCTGCTGCTTTGTCTGCCCGCGGTAGTCGCTGCTGCCGACACCGCACCGTATGCGCCCGGGTTTGCCCTGCTCGAACAACAGGACTATGCCGGGGCCTATGACTGGTTTGCCCCGCGACTGCTGGAGACGCCTGACGACCTCGACCTGCTCTACGGGTTCGGCGTCGCCTGCCTCAACACCGGGCGTCACAGCCACGCGGTGTTCGCGTTCGAGACACTGCTCGAGCGCCAGCCGGAGGCCCATCCGGTCCGTTTCGAACTTGCCCGCGCCTACCTTGCCGTGCAGCGCTACGACGACGCGCACCGCGAGCTGCAGCTGGTGCTCGACCATAACCCGCCGGCGGCGGTGCGTCAGGCGGCAACGCAGGCGCTCGCCGCGCTGGACGAAGCGCAGCGGACAGCGGTCGCGGTCAGCGGCTCGCTCGGTCTCTACGGGTTTTCCTGCGATAATGTCAATGCCGGCATCAGCGGCAACAATGTCCTGCTCAGCGACGTGTCGTACGCCATCGATGATGCCAGCCAGCGGCGCAGCGACAACGGGCTCATCGGGCTGGGCACGGTGGCACTTACCGGGCAGCCGTGGCGCGCTGTCCCCCTGCTGCTGCGGCCCGGGGTGACCGTCTACCAGAAGTGGCATGACAGTTTCCGCGACAATGACCTGACCTACATTGCTCCCGCACTGACGGTGCTCTGGCAGGCGCACCCGCGCCTGCTCCTCTCTGTTGGCGGCGAATACCAGCATATTGATTACGACTACCGCGCCCTGTCACGCATCTGGGAGGCGGAACTGGCAGGGAAATTCGCCGCCACGCAGCAGGTGGCATTGACCACCACGCTCACCTATACGCATACCGAACACAAAACCACCTACGGGCGCTCGGGCAACACCTATGCCGTCGGGGAAAGCGTGGAATGGGTACTGACCCCGGCGGTGACCGCGACGTTGTCCGGCGACTATGCCCGCCAGCACGCAGTGACTGACGCCTATGCCAGCCGCGCCTGGGAAGGTGAACTCGGCCTGACCGCGCAGTTGCCCTGGTCACTCACCGGCACGCTTGCCGGCGGACTCGGGCGCACGCGGTATGACGACCCGTCAACTGCTGTTGTCACCTATGACCGCAGCGACCGCGCGTGGGACATCACCTGCGGGTTGAGCCGCACCTTTGCCGGGCACTGGACCGTCTCCTACACCTTTGCGCACGAAAAAAACAATTCCAACACTGACATCCATGATTACACAACCAATACCCACACCTTCGGCGTGGTGTTCAGCTTTTAGCGTATCCTGTTTTCAGACATGAAGCTGCGGATTGCGTAACAAAAAGAACAGCCCGCATACCATCGTTTTCTGCTACACTTATAGTGAACGCAACACCGAAGGAGGCCCCTATGCGTACACTACTCATTCTGTTCTGTCTGCTGGCCATGCCGGTCGCCGCCGTGGCGGAAACTGCCGAGCGCATCGGCACCGTCAGTGCGCTGCAGGGCGCCGCCACCGCGAAACAGGGCAACGCCGCGCCGCGCGCGCTGGCCGTGCGCGCCCCGCTCTACCGCAACGATGTCATCACCACGGCCGCCAACAGTCGCATCGGCCTGCTGTTCACCGACATGACCCTCTTCACGCTCGGGCCGGCCACCACGCGCGGCATCC
>CAZWUZ010000441.1:0-2150 GCA_964637655.1 uncultured bacterium
CGCACCTGCTGCTCCATCGTTTTCTGCGCGGTGATATCGAGCAGCAGCCCCTGCAGGAACTGCGGCTCCCCCTGCGCGTCGCGCACCAGCGTCCCCGTGTCACGCACCCAGCGGATGCTGCCGTCGCGGGCCACGACCCGGTACTCGGCGGCGAGCGTGCTGCCGTCCGGGCGCGGGCGGCGCCGCGCGGCGTCGCGGTCGTCCGGGTGCAGCGCTTCCTGCCAGATACCGGGCCGGGCGCAAAACTCCTCCGGGGTACAGCCGAGCAGCGCGCGGATCTGCGGGCTGACATAGACGGTGCGCGGCTGCTCGTCGAGGGTCGACAGGTAGGCGACCCCGGGGAGGTTCTCCACCAGTGCGCGGAACTGCGCCTCGGAGGCATTGAGCGCGAGGTGCATGCGCATGCGCGCGGTCGTGTCGTCGATGACCACCAGCAGCCGCGTGCGGCCCGCCGCCAGCAGCGGGATGACGCGCACGTCATACCATGACTCGCTGTTGTCGGCGCGGCGGAAATGCACGTCGCGGCGCAGCCGCCGCCCGTCGCGCAGTGCCCGCCGGCCGAACAGCTGCACCCGGCGCCGCAGAACGGGAGGCACCACTTCGAGCCCGCGGGCGAGCACCTCGTCGGTCGACGGGGACCCCAGCGCCTCCGCCGCGGCATCATTGGCCAGCAGGCAGCGCCCGTCAGCCCCGAAGACGATGATGCCCAGCGGCGACGCGGCGATGATCTCGCGGTTGAACATCAGCGCCTCGTGCGCCCGCGCCGCCAGTTCCTCGCGCTCGGTGATGTCACGCACCACCAGCAGGCGCACCTGCGCCCCGCCGTACGGGACGTTGGCCAGCACCCGCACCTCGAGGCGCAGACGACCGCCGTCCAGCCGCCGCCCGTCATGCACAAACACGTCCGGTTCGCCGTCCGCGCCGCCACCTGCTGCAACCGCCGCATCCTCCGCCGGCAGCACCAGTTCGTCGGGTGCGGCGGCCAGCAGCTGTTCACGCGTGCCGCCGAACAGGCGCACGCTCTGCTCGTTGCAGTCGATGATCCGGTCGTCAGCGATAACGAGAATCCCCTCGAAACTCGCCGCCGCCAGGCGCCGCGCCCGTTCCTCGCTGCGCGCCAGGTCCTGCAGCGCGCGTTCGCGCGCGAAGTTGTCCTTGAACAGGTCGCGGGCCGAATCGCGGATGCGGGCCGCCATGGCATTGAACGCCGCTGCCAGTTCCGCCAGTTCGTCGCGGCCGGCCAGCACGACCGGCGTGTCCAGGTGCCCTTCCGCCGCGCGCGTGATGCCGTCGCGCAGCAGGCGCAGCGGGCGCATTACGCTCAACTGCATGCTGTAGGCGCCGACGGCGAGCAGCATGAGCAGCAGGGCCAGCAGTACGCTCCCGGCCAGCAGCAGCTCGTGGCGGGTACGGTTGGCCGCAGCGCGGGCCGTGCTCTGCGCCGACAGCAGCGCCCGGGTCATCGTGGCCAGGCGCTCCCGGGCCGGGGTCGCGTCCGCCCGCCCGTTGCACCATCCCGTCACTGCCGCCCCGGTCGTCAGCGCCCCGAATTCAGGGCCGTAGCCCGTCAGCGTGCCGGCCACCTGCTGCCAGGCCGCACCTGCCGCTACCGTGTCGCCGGTTTCCAGCAGCAGGCGCAGGTCGGAGAGCATCCGCACCTGCTCTCCCAGTGCCTCGTTGTGGTCCGCCTGCCATTCCAGACGTTCGCCGCCACGGTAAAGCAGTCCGCCCAGCAGCAGCAGCAGGGCGAAAGCGAGATAGAAGGTCAGGGTGATGCGGGTGGTGAGTCGAAGGCGGCTGGTGTAGGTCACCGCAGCCGTCGCGCCGTTGCGCCGGGTACCGCGGGGTACGTCTCCGCGTGCAGTTCGCCCTTGTGCAGGAAGAGGCGCTGCCAGCCGCCGTGCAGCGGCTCGCGCAGGCGCAGCTGCGCGCTGCCGATGCGCACGGTAACATTGGGGTGGATGGTGGCGGCAACGATGCTCCCGCCCGGGTCGGTGACCGCCACCAGCGTTGCGGTTTCCGCCGCACTGCCCAGCACGGCCACGTGGACGAGGCGCGACGCCGCGGTCTCGCCGCCGGCCAGGCGGCGCTCGGCGCCGTCGCACATAACCGCGCGTGCGGCGGGGAGGGTACTCTGCGGCACGGCCTGT
>CAZWUZ010000442.1:0-2139 GCA_964637655.1 uncultured bacterium
AGCGCGCTCACGGAATATACCGACACCTGGGGCGTCACCGGGCTGACGCAGTCGGTCAGCGCAGCCGGTCTCGATTTTGTTGTCACCATCGACACGCAGGGTACGCTGACCGACGGGCAGTGGTTCCGGGGCCGGCTTGAAGCCGGGGGCTTGTACCTCACCGCCGGGCTCGCCGCCCCGGCCAGCACCCAGAGCAACAGCGACGCGCGCATCGTCAACACCGTCATCCGCAAAACGGAACTGCACCACTACGGCGTGGCAGCCGCCACGGTCTACCCGGGCGATGACAGCATTCCGGTCATGGCATTCACCATCCCCGCCAATATCAGCCGCGCCGACACGCTGACCCATATCGCCATCGACAATGCCGGCGACCTGAATGATGCCATGGTGCGGGCGGTCTACCTGCACCGCGACGGCGGCACTGCCGGCACCTACCAGCCGGCCAGCGACCCGCTCATCAGCGTGCTCACGCCGCAGGGCGGCATCTGGCGCAACGGCTCCGCGCTGGCCGCCGCCGTCCCGGCCGGCGACTCGCTCGCCCTGCTGGTGCTCATCGACCTCTACGACACCGCCACCAGCGCCGGCGACTTCCAAGGGCGCCTGCCGGTCAACGGCTGCACCACCGCGGCCGGCCTGCACGGCCCGTCAGACGCGGCGCTCGACAACAGCGTCACGCAGCACCTTGCCTACGCCTCGCTGCGCATCTCCGAGGTGGCCCCTGCGGGCACCCCGGGAGTCGACAGCGGCTGGGTCGAGATCTACTGCGTCAGCGGTCCCTTCGACGGCAGCAATCTCTACCTGACCGACATGGAAGGCGCCCCGACCCGCCTCGCCGCGACCGCGGTCACCATTGCCACCGGCGACCTTGTCCTCGTCCACCTCAACAGCGCCACCGCGGACGAGGACGACGGCAGCGGCAAGGGGGCCAACGGCGTCTGGGACCTGTACCTCAGCGGCACGGGTGAAAACCTCAACACCGACGATGACCAGGTGGCCATCACCGCGAGCAGCACGCTCGCGGGAATGACCGAAGCCAACACCTACGACGCTGTCATCTTCACCGCCGGTGACGGCACGCTCCCCGCCGCAGAGCAGGAGCAGGCGGATTCGCTCGTCGCCCTCGGCCACTGGGGCGGCAATTTCGCTACGGGCGGGCAGGCGCATGCCGTGCTGCTCACCGGTGGCGACACCGTCATCGCGCGCTACCCGTCCACCACCACCGACAACGACACGAAGGCCGACTGGACGGTGGCCCACCGTATCACCGCGGGCCTGAAGAACCGTTACCTCGACGCCCCCGATGCCTCGGGCGGCGGCGGCAGCGCTTCAGTCACCGTCACCCTGCGTGATGCCTCCGGGGCGGCGGTCACCGGCGACAACACCACGTACTTCTCCGCCGCGGTCACCGGCAGCGCCGCCATCACCACCGCGCAGCCGCTGCGGCTCACTGCCGGGCAGGTCTCCATCACCGTCACCGATGCGGTGGCGGAGGCGGTGACACTCTCCTTCAGCGAGACCGCCGGCAGCGGCTACTGCTTCGCCGACACCGCCGTCATCACCTTCTCCTCCGTGCCGACCTGCACGTTTGTCGTCCCGGTCGATGGCGAGACTTACAGCCGCACCATCACCTGCACCTACGTCATCTTCGGCGGGGGCACCTGCAACGTCACGGTCGAATACTCCGCCAACGGCGGCAGCTCCTGGGCGGCGGCTTCGGTCAGCGGCAGCGTCAGCGGCGTCACCGCCGACGCCAACGGCGAAACCCACACCTTCACCTGGGCAAGCGAGAGCGATATCGGCTACACGGAGCAGAACGACATCCGCCTGCGCCTGATTCCCGCCTGCGGCGCCAGTATCGGGCCGGGCGACACCACCGGGAATTTCGGGGTCAGCAACACCCTCCCCGCCGCGACCTTCCGCATCAACGAGGTCTACTACCAGCCGGGCGCAGGGCCGAGCAGTGTCCTCTGCGAGTGGTTCGAACTCGCCAACCTGACGGGTGACACCGTCGACCTGGGCGGCTGGCGCATCACCGAGAACGGCGAGGGCTGGTATACCATCCCGGCCGGCTACGCGCAGGTCGGCCCGTCCGGCTACGTGGTCATCGCCCGTGACACCACCACCAGCGGCCGGTCT
>CAZWUZ010000443.1:0-2109 GCA_964637655.1 uncultured bacterium
CGGAGGCAGCGACCAAGCGCGGGTAAGGAGGCGCGCCGTGTCGCTGCCGTTGCCGAATGCTCTCCCTCTCCCTGCGGGAGAGGGTTGGGGTGAGGGGAAATCTTTCAGGGCATCAGCGGAAACAGGTGTCTGACAGGATGACGCACTGTCACGCCTGAGGTATACTTGCCGCGGCCGGTATCCCGGCGAGGAGGAGACCATGCAGGTTATCGCGTTCAACGGCAGTCCGCGGGCAGCGGGCAATACCGCCGCGCTGCTGCGCCGGCTCGGCACGAAACTGCAGGAACAGCAGGTCGGGTTCGAGATCATCCACATCGGCGGGCGCCCGGCGCAGGGATGTACCGCCTGCTTCCGCTGTTTCAGCGCCAAGGACGGGACCTGCGCGCTTACCGGTGACGACATGAATACGTGGATTGCCAGGATGCGCACGGCTGACGCCATCATCCTTGCCTCCCCCACCTATTTCGCCGACCTGACCCCGGAACTGAAGGCGCTGATCGACCGCGCCGGCATGGTCGGCCGCGCCAACCAGGACTGCTACAAACGCAAACTGGGCGCGGCGGTGGTCGCGGTGCGGCGCGGCGGCGCCATCCATGTCTTCGATTCCATCAACCATTTCTTCACCATTTCCCAGATGCTGATCGTCGGGTCCAGTTACTGGAACATGGGCATGGGGCGCGAGCCGGGCGCGGTAGAGAAGGATGACGAGGGAATGCAGACGATGGACGATCTCGGGGAGAACCTCGCCTGGGCGCTGCGCAAACTCGTCTGACGCTCCCGCCCGCGGCGGCGGCACTGCCGGTTGCCGCGCTGCTGCCGGCACTGGTGCAGCAGCTGGCGGTTGCACCGCAGGTGCTGCTGCACGCGCCGCCGGGAGCAGGCAAGACCACCGTCGTGCCGCTGGCGCTGCTGGCCGCGCCGCAGTGTGCCGGGCAGCGCCTGCTCATGCTCGAACCGCGTCGGCTGGCCGCGCGCGCTGCGGCACAGCGTATCGCGTTCCTGCTCGGCGAAGCTGCCGGGGAAACAATTGGCTATGTCACCCGCTACGACCGCTGCATCTCCGCGCGCACCCGCCTCGAGATACTCACCGAAGGGATTCTCGCGCGGCGGCTGCAGCATGACCCGACACTCGACGGCATCGGTGCGGTCATCTTCGACGAATTTCATGAGCGCCATCTGCACACCGACTTGTCGTTGGCGCTTGCGCTCGATGTGCAGCGTCAGGTGCGGCCCGACCTGCGCCTGCTCATCATGTCCGCCACGCTGGCGGTGGAACGTCTGCAGGCGCTGTTGCCGCAGGCGGTCACGCTCGGTTGTGACGGTCGGCTCTTTCCGGTGGATGTCAGCTACCTGCCGGTGACACCGGCAGGCGATCCGGCCGCGTATACCGCCGCTGCGGTACGGCGCGCGCTGCGTGACCATGACGGCGATATCCTTGCCTTTCTCCCGGGTGGCGGTGAAATCCGCCGCGCGCAGGAACTGCTCGCGGATGACGGGTGTGACCTGGTGCCGTTGTATGGCGACCTGCCACGCGAGGAACAGGACCGCGCCCTGCGCGCCGGCACCCGGCGCCGCGTCGTGCTGGCCACCCCGCTGGCGGAAACCAGCATCACGGTGGAGAACATCAGCGTGGTCATCGACAGCGGCTGGATGCGGCAGCCGGAGTATGATGCCGCGCGCGACATGTCACGCCTCGTTTCCGTGCGCGTGAGCCGGGCCAACGCGGAACAGCGGGCGGGACGCGCGGGGCGACTGGCGCCGGGCACCTGCTATCGTCTCTGGAGCGAAGGCACGCAGCACGCGTTGCTCGAACATCCCGTACCCGAAATCCTGCAGGCCGACCTCACGCCGCTGCTGCTGACCATCGCGCTCTGGGGGACAGCAGCAACTGAACTAACCTGGCTTGACGAACCGCCGGCAGGTGCCTGCGCGCGGGCGCGACAGACGTTGCAACTGCTTGGCGCGCTCGATACTGACGGGCGCCTTACCGACAGCGGGCGCGCCATGGCGGCGCTGCCGGTGCATCCGCGGCTCGCGGCGCTGCTGCTGCAGGCGAAAGCAAAGCGCCTCGGCGGATTGGGCTGCGATATCGCCGCGCTGCTCGCTGAG
>CAZWUZ010000444.1:0-1617 GCA_964637655.1 uncultured bacterium
TCATTATTGTATCGCCGTTTTCCGCCAGCGTTGCTGTCACCAGCACCGGGCCGGACGCCTCCCAGCATGCCGCAACCACCGTATAGGTGCCGCTACTGAAATCATATGACACCTGCCCGCGCAGGTTTTCCGTCTCCGTATAGGTGCGGAACGCGAACCGTTCTTCACCCGTAAAATCAGCCGCATCGCACAGGTAGCCGGTGTCCGACCAGAGTTCGAGGTCGATGTCGGCCTCCCCCGACCAGGCCAGTGACACCTGCGTCGGCGGCGGCGTTGCCGCTCCCGTGCATCCCGCCAGCAGCACCAGCAGAAGTATCAGGCGGCGCATCATTTCCTCCCCGTCAGGCAGTGCCGCCGCAGCGGGCAGTCCGCGCAGCGCGGCTGCGGGCGGCAGCAGTCCTTGCCCAGTTGCACCAGCAGCGCATGGTACTCGTTGAACAGCTGCTCGTCCGGCGGCAGGTGCGCCATGAAGTATGCCTGCGCCGCCGCGTACGTGCAACCGCGCGGCAGCAGCCCGAGCCGCTCCCCGCTGCGCCGCGTGTAGGCATCGATGACAAACACCGCCCGCCCGTAGCCGTACAGCAGGATGCAGTCCGCCGTCTCCGGCCCGATGCCGCGGATGTCGAGCAGTTGTGCGCGCAATACTGCCGTCGACACCCGTTCCGCACGCCGCAGCGCACCGCCCTGCATGCCGTCGAGCCACGCCAGCAGCGCCCGCAGCGTCTTCGTCTTCTGGTTGTAGTAGCCCGCCGGGCGGAGACACCGCCGCAGTTCCGCGTCGGGCATGGCGCGCAGGCCTGCCACGCTCAACGCCCGTGCCCGCCGCAGGTTCGCCAGCGCCTTCTCCACGCTGGTCCACGAGGTGTTCTGCGTCAGCACCGCGCCGACCATCATCTCCCAGCGTGTGCGCGCCGGCCACCAGTGCTGCGGCCCGTACGCGGCAAACAGTATCCGGTAGACCTGCCGTACGTGCAGTGGCATGCGGTCGCTGTCCCCCGACAAAAAAACGGCTTCCGTCGCAAAAACGGAAACCGTGGCCTGTGCAAAAATGGTACCGGCGGGGGGACTTGAACCCTCGACCTCAACATTATGAATGTTGCGCTCTAAACCAGCTGAGCTACGCCGGCACATTGGCCGGAAGTATAATCTGCCGGCCGCCATTTGTCAACTGCTTTCCTGCCTGCTATGCTGCGCCCATGCGCACGTTTTTCGGGCACGGTACCGCGCTGTTGCGTGCCGTTGCCGCCCAGCTGCTTGAGATCCGCCTCATCGGCATGGCCGCCGAGATTGCCTTCTACCAGCTGTTCGGCTTCTTTCCCTTCCTGCTCTTCTGCGTTTTTCTGCTTTCGCGCTTCCCGCAGGAGGGGCTGCTCGACCTCGCACTCGACCTGTTTGCCGGCATCTCGCCCGACATGGTCAACATTCTCGTCAGCAAGTGGCTCGACCGTGCCTACTCGCTGGCCGACTATACCCTGCTGTCGTTCTCCGGGCTGGGCATCATCTGGGCCGGGTCGGCCGGTATCGGCGCGCTCATCGACGCGTTTGCCACCATCAACCGCCGACGCCGCGAGATCACCCTCGTCCGCAGCGCCATCCTGCAGGTCGCCTTCACCCTCG
>CAZWUZ010000444.1:1627-2095 GCA_964637655.1 uncultured bacterium
ATCATCCTCCTGCTCTGGGTCATCGCCCCCGCGCTCGCCGGAAAACTCGCCGCCGCCGCGGGCTTCGATGCCGCCTGGCAGGCCGCGTGGTTCCTCATCCGCTGGCCGCTCGTTGCCCTGTTCGTCGTCAGTATCGTCGCGGTCATCTACCATGCGCTCAGCGTGCGCGCCCGCCCGCTGCGCTGGAGTTTTCCCGGGGCGCTGGTCGCCGCGCTGCTCTTTGCCGGTGCCTCACAACTTTTCGCCCACTACATCCGCAACCTCGCGGTCCTCTCCGTCACCTTCGGCACCCTCAGCGTCATCATCGTGCTCATGCTCTGGCTGCAGATGCTCAATCTCGCCGTGCTCATCGGCGAGGTGGTCAACCACCAGTGCTGGTGCCGCTGCGGCGGCGGCGACGACACCCGCTGCACCCCCTGACCAGTCACTTCTTTCATCGCTGGCAACTGTTCAGTCCGTAGGTTCCCT
>CAZWUZ010000445.1:0-2089 GCA_964637655.1 uncultured bacterium
GGGAGTATACGCCGCTTGTCTTTAGCCGTCTATCCCCAACATTTGTTTATACCTCTTACAACAACCGCGATTACGCTGAGTATTTCATACGCTCTGTCCTGTCGACTAATCGATGTAAAATGTATTGATGTTTTATCAGAATGTACGTTTGTCATTTTATCTCGTTCTCCGGCTAACTTGTTATTCTACTGATCCGTGTATCGTTGGGACCGTTGCTCACATTATACCGCGACGGGGGCATGCTGTCAATAGAAATTTCAGGATAATACCGTGGCTGACTCACGGTTGTAGCAAGGTGACAGCAGGGATGGACGCGCGACTATTTCGGACATTTCGGACAATAGCCAGGTAAACAGCCCGGCAAACAGCGACAACGCTGCCAGACAGGGTTGTTACACGACAGGCAGGAGCAACTCGCGCAGTTGCTCACCGCGGTCAGAACACCGGCAACCGCAGTAACCGGTAAACGCCGTGAAACGGTAAGCGCACTTACCGCCAACTGCACCATGCGGAGGCAGAAAAGCAGCAACGACAAGGATATAACATCTTGCGGAACAGACAGAAAAGATGAATGTCAAATGGAAACGTGTGACTGGCAAGGGGGGTGCGTTAGGAGAAGGTGTGGCGCAAACGTCAAACATGGAAGGGCGGGCGGACTGATAACAACGGTGGAACGGACAACAGCGAACGGTCAGCCGCCTGTACCAGCCGCGGCGTATGAGACGCCGGACAGAAACGACGAACGATATCAGCAGGAGGTGATGGCGGATAGTGGAAGAACGACGGGAAAATCACAGGGAGAGGAGGTGAGCAGCATGCAGAAATCATTTTTCGCGGATGAACGGGGGCAGGGCATGGTGGAATACGGGCTGATCATCGGGCTGATCGCGATTATCGTTATCGCGGTGTTTGTCGCACTGGGCCCGCAGATCAAGAACATGTTCACCAATGCCGTCGATCAGCAGGCACTTGATGACACACGCGCCTTTTTGAGCGAGAAACTGTACACCGACCAATAGCCACTAATAACGCGCCATCGTGAAGTTTAGCGATGGCGCTTTTTTCTGCATGAGAGCAAGATATGACAATTGTCGAGCAACAACCGCAATAATACTTGACAAAACAAGTCGTGTATGTTATAAATGGTGCATAACGATGGCGCGAAACGCATATACGCGCTTACCAAAGGAGAAGGAAAACATGGCACACAAGTTCAGTACGCTGGCAGTGCACGCGGGGCAGCAGCCCGACCCGACTACCCTGGCGCGGGGCGTTCCGGTCTATCGTACCAGTTCGTTTGTCTTCAAGAACACGCAGCACGCGGCAAATCTGTTTGCCCTCAAGGAACTCGGCAATATCTATTCGCGGCTGATGAATCCGACCAACGATGCCCTCGAGCAGCGGGTCTCCGCCCTCGAGGGAGGAGCGGCGTCGGTGGCTATCGCGTCGGGCACCAGCGCCATTTTCTACGCCCTCATCACCCTGGCGCGCGCGGGCGATGAAATCGTCTCGGCGAGCAATCTCTACGGCGGCAGTTACACGATGTTCGACGCCATCCTGCCGCAGTTCGGCATCACGGTGAAATTCGCCGACCACCGCGACCCGTCGTCATTCGCGAAACTCATCACCCCGAAGACCCGCGCGCTGTTCATCGAAGCGATCGGCAACCCGGTGCTCGAGGTGACCGACATCGCCGCCGTGTCGGCCATTGCGAAGCAGCACCACCTGCCGCTTATCGTCGATGCGACCTTCACCACGCCCTACCTGCTGCAGGCCATCGAGCACGGAGCGGATATCGTCGTCAATTCGCTGACCAAGTGGATGGGCGGGCACGGGACGGCCATCGGCGGCATTGTCACCGACGCGGGGAAATTCGACTGGACCGACCCGAAGTTCGCGCTGTTCAACGAACCCGACCCGAACTACCACGGCCTGCGCTGGGCGCATGACCTGCCGCCGGCGCTGGCACCCATCGCCTTCGCGCTGCGGCTGCGCACGGTCCCGCTGCGCAATCTCGGGGCCTGCCTGTCGCCGGACAATGCCTGGATCTTCCTCCAGGGGCTGGAGACACTGCACCTGCGCATGCCGC
>CAZWUZ010000446.1:0-2088 GCA_964637655.1 uncultured bacterium
CGTCACAGCTTTGCCACCCATCTTCTGGAAAACGGCTATGACCTCCGCGTCATCCAGGAATTGCTCGGTCATTACGATGTGAAGACGACCATGATCTACACGCATGTGGCCAGCCGCAACCGGCTGGGTGTCAGGTCACCGCTGGACAATCCGGCACAAGCATAGGGTTTTGGCGACTGTGAGAAACTTCACAGCGCCTTACCGGTGTGCAGCTCTGCTGTTCCGGCCCTGCCGGAAAACGGCGTGTGGCGGGGGTCCTCCGGCGAAAGCGTGACGGGGAAAAGGCGCCAGAACCGCTGCGAAAATTCTCCCTTGACATGATGATAGCATTGTGATATCATCTTTGTATGCCACGGAAGATACGGCAACTGATTGCCGATCTGGAAAAGTGCGGCTTTGTCAATAAGGGCGGCAAAGGCAGCCACCGGAACTTTCTCCATCCGCACTGCCCGTACGTGGTCACCCTCTCGGGCAAACCCGGGGCTGACGCTTTGCCCTATCAGGAGAAGGCCGTTGCCAGGGCCATCAGGGAGAGTGCACAATGAAACATACCGGCGACAATTACCTGAAGATTGTTGAGTGGTCAGAGGAGGACCAGTGCTATATCGGCACGTCGCCCGGCCTGCTCATTGGCGGCGTACACGGCAAAGACCAGAAGAAGGTGTTTGTCGCTCTCTGCAAGGCAGTGGATGAGGCCCTGCACGTGCTGCGCCAGGAGGGACGTCCGCTGCCGGACGCAACGGTAACTAAAAACTATTCGGGCAAGATCGCCTTGCGCATCCCTGCGCAACTGCACCGACGTATCGCGGCCAGGGCACTCCAGGCAGGGGAAAGCGTAAACAAGCTGATCCAGCATACCTTGGAGAAGGCCGTATAACGTCGCGCCTTCACGGGCGCTGTTGTTTTCCGCGCTCGCTGCCGCGCGAAGTTAGCCGATCTATTGTAATGGGTCGATTTTGATTAGCGTTTCCTGACTTTGTGCCCGGCGCCAGTCTTCCACGAGCTCTTGCTGGTGAAGTGCCGCCCACTCAATCACCAAGCCAAGAACCCGCGCGGGAACTTGCCCGGAAAATACCGCGAGGGTTTTGATCTCGATCAGGGCATTATCATCACCGTAGCTTACATGAAAATGTGGTGGATTGTGGTCATCGAAAAACATCTTGATCACGATTCCGAAGAATCGGGATATTTCAGGCACAGGACGCTGCTCGCCTCAGAGCGGGAAATATGTCTTCTGGCTTTTGCCGGGTTATCGCAAGATAAAGGGCGTCGGGGCATAGGTCAACCTGTTCGTTCCACAATAATTCCCCTGATTCACCGATACGTACTTGCTTGAAAGCAGCAGGATCTGTCCACAGAGAAAAAACACCTCTTCCGACAAGATGGGACAAATCTACGGTTCCGCTCTTGCCGTCTTCAAACGAGAGGTGCAATCTGTGTGCCTCAAGCGCCTGCACACGAACTATTTTATGCATGGCAACCACCCCCCCTGCCTACCCCCATTATATCAGATATCTGCATCGCGAGCAATAGGTAGGCAGGCATTTTCTATCTGCGAATAATGGTCAATCGTAGTCATCTATCTATCGCTGTAGGGCTAACGTCGCGCCTTCACGGGCGTACAGCACTTCATCCGCCGGGAACGCAGCGTACACAAAAGGCGGCCGCCGCGCTTGCGCGCAGCGACCGCCACGGGGGACGGAATCAGTACGCGTTATGCTCGCCAGCGCCGGTGCTGGCCGTGGTGGCCGGCGTGCCGCTGCCGGCCAGCAGGGTCTGCGCATAGGGGCGGCGGGCGCCCTGGAAGCGCGCCGAATAATAGTCGCTGTCGAGCGACGTGGTGGTGATGTCGAGGCCGGTGCGCGGCGCATGCACGAACTTGCCGTCACCGATGGCCATGCCGACGTGGCTGATATTGTCGGGACCGGTGCCGAAGAAGACGAGGTCGCCCGGCTGAATGTCCTCGCGCAGCACGGGGCGTCCGTAGCCGAACTGGTCCTGCGCCACGCGCGGGATGCTCACCCCGGCTAAACTGTACATCGCCTTGGTGAAGCCCGAGCAGTCGAAGCCGAAGATGGTGTTGCCGCC
>CAZWUZ010000447.1:0-2069 GCA_964637655.1 uncultured bacterium
TATCGGGGCGAAGATCGCCCGGCATGCCAAGCACGCGTTCGGCGATGATGTTGCCGACGTAGTACGGCATGCCGCAGTTGGCGAACGACACATACTCCCCGCGCTCGAGGATGAGGATCTCCGCCCGCTCGTCGAGCCGCCGCAGGCGCGCCGCGCAGGTCGCCCCGCCTGCCACCCCGCCAATGATGACCGTCTTCATTGCGTATCCCCCAGCGCACGCACCGAGGCGACATCCAGCGCGCGCTCATAGGTGTAGTTGCTCGTTTCACCCTTTGCGCGGTGCCGCGCCAGCAGCCGCGGCACGGTCAGGTTCGGCTCAAGTCGCACGAATGACAGGATCATCCGTGGCGGTGCCGCCGCCGCCGCCTGCTCCGTCTGGTGCAGCACGGTTTCCCCCGTCTGCGTATCCTCAGCCACAGTGTAGAGAAAGCGCGGACGGGGTTCCGGCTCGGGCAGCAACGGCACCGCCGGTTCCGCGACCGGCGTATCGGCGGCATGCAGCGCGCGCATTGCCTCCTCGTACGGGACTTCCTCTCCCGAGTTGAAATCGATCCACGCGGGCGTGCCCGGCATGACAAAGCGTTCGATATTCCCCTGCGTCACCGCGCGGTAGTGCACCGACAACGCCAGCACCTGCTCCGCCGTGAGGTCGGTCTCGAGCACGGCAAGCGCGCCGCGCACCAGCGCCGCATACAGGTCGGGATTGTCATGCCGCAATTTGAGCATGTAGGCAAACCCGCGCACGATGAAGAGCTGATGCTTCTTCATCCGGTCGTTGTCACCCCCCGCGCTCGACCGCGAACGCAGCCAGGTGAGCAGCCCGTCGAGGTCGCGCAGCAGGTCCTCAGCGCCGATCAGTTTCCCGTCGAGCGTCAGCGTCTTGACCGTTTGCGCCACCTTGACGAAGGTGACGAAATCGACGGTCACGTACCCGTCACAGGTGATGCCAAGCAGTTTTCCCGTCTCGCGCATCGCCAGCGCCGCCCCGCCGAAGGCATACGCGGCGTTGATCTTCTGCGGCGAACCGCTGCCGTTGAAGTGCACCACCGCGTCGCGCGGCACGGAGATGAGCGACAGTGTGTCGGACTCGCAGCGCAGCACCGCCATCGCGTCGCTGCGGCACTGCTCGTCACCGCGCCGGTCCACCCCGAGCAGCAGGATATGCACCGGCGAATCGCCCAGCGTCGCCAGGCGCGGCCAGAGTGACGCCGGGTCGGGCAGGTTCGCCGCCGCCACCTCCGGCGCACGGTACGACAGCACTGTCCCGGGTCGGAACACCTCGGCCAGCGCCGCCGCCATCAGCGCGATGACCGCGAGCAGCGTCAGGTTGATGAGCACGAGCCGGCGGCGGTTGCGCACCGTCGTCACGCGCGGGAATTCAGGAGTTTCGTCTGTCTTGTCGGTCATCGTTCACGCAGGGATTTACCCTGTTGTTCTCCGTTCCGCAGCATCTGCCTCTGCCGGATGCATCCATTATAGATTGCCGCTGCCGTAATGACAAATTGTCCTATTTGCCGCCACCACCGCATTCAGATATACTCCGTCCATGATTTTTTCACACCGCATTTTCCTGTTCGCCTGTCTTCTGCTCGCCACTGCCGGATGCGCCACCACCTCACCCTGGTTGGAACAACAACCCGGCCGCATCGTGGTGTCGGAAAGTGCTGCCAGTTTACTGGCCGGCATGCGCGAAGCCGACCGCGAGCGCATCGCTGACGCGTGGATCGTGGTTGTCGCCACCGCTGCTCCCGGTGACACGCTCGGCACCCTCTCCTGCTATTCGCCCAATCAGTGGTGCTGGGTACGCCGGTTCGGGCCGGTGCCGGCGGTGTTCGGGCGTAACGGCATAGCCCCGCCCGGCGAAAAACGCGAAGGCGACGGGCGCACGCCGTCAGGACTGTTCACCCTGACCGAATGCTTCGGCTACGGTGACACACCCGTCACCGGATTACAGTATACGCGGGTGTCGGACAGCGATATCTGGGTGGATGATGCCGCGCATCCCGATTACAACCGCTGGGTGCACTTGCCGACCACAGCCACCTCGTTCGAATACCTGAAACGTCAGG
>CAZWUZ010000448.1:0-2053 GCA_964637655.1 uncultured bacterium
AAGACCGGCTCGATGTGCCGCACGGACCGCATCTGCAAGTACAACCAGCTCATCCGCATCGAGGAGGAACTGGGGCGGCAGGCGCAGTACCGCGGCCGCGAGGTCTTCTACAACCTCGCGTAGCAGACACGACGCACGGCGGGACGGGCGCGGCCCGTCCCGCCTTTTTCCCCGCCCGGGTGCGGGAGATCGGGTGCCCCTGACGGCACGCTACGGAGATGTCTCATGAAACTGGTATTCGGCCTGCCCAAGGGCTCACTGCAGGAATCGACCATCACGCTGTTCCGCCGCGCCGGCTGGACCATCAACGCCAGCTCGCGCTCGTACTACCCGACGGTCGACGACAAGGAACTGGAATTCATCCTCATCCGCGCGCAGGAAATCTCGCGCTACGTCGAGCAGCAGGTGCTCGATGCCGGGCTGACCGGCTACGACTGGATCCGCGAGAACCGCTCGGACGTGGTCGAAATCGGCGAACTCAACTATGCCAAGTCGGGACGCAACCCGGTGCGCTGGGTGCTTGCCGTCCCGGAAAACAGCGCCATCCGGTCGGCGAAGGACCTGCAGGGGAAGCGCATCGCCACGGAACTGGTGCAGGCGACGAAGGACTGGCTGGCGGCGCAGGGCGTGACGGCCGAGGTCGAATTCTCCTGGGGCGCCACCGAGGTCAAGGCGCCGCGCCTCGTCGATGCCATCGTCGAACTGACCGAGACGGGCAGCTCGCTGCGCGCCAACAAGCTGCGCATCGTCGACACCCTGTTCGAGTCGAAGACCATGCTCGTCGCCGGCAGGCAGGCGTGGGCGGACCCGGAAAAACGCGCCAAGCTCGAAAACCTCTACCTGCTGCTGCAGTCGGCACTCGATGCCGAGACGCGGGTCGGCCTCAAGATGAACGTGCCCGCCGCGTCGCTCGACACGGTGGTCAAACTGCTGCCCGCGCTGCAGAATCCGACGGTGTCGGCGCTCAGCGACAAGAACTGGGTGGCGGTGGAGACGGTGCTCGACGAGGTGGTGGCGCGCGACCTCATCCCGCAACTGAAGCGCGCGGGCGCCACCGGCATCATCGAGTACGCGCTGACCAAACTGGTGCGCTGATGCGCGCCTGCCTGCTCCTCGCCCTGCTGCTGCTGGCCGCCGCGGCGGCGGCTGCGCCGCCGGTCATCACCCCGGCGGAAATCAGGCCGGGGATGCAGGGGTACGGGCTCACCGTTTTCAGCGGCACGGAGCCCGAGACCTTCGCGGTCGAGGCGCTGGGCGTGCTGACCAACGCCTTCCCGGGGCGCGACCTCATCCTCATCCGCGCCCACCATCCCGTCACGGAAAAGGCGGGGATTATTGCCGGCATGAGCGGCTCACCCGTCTACTTCGACGGGCGCTGGGCGGGCGCGGTCGGCTATTCGTTCTCGTTCCAGAAGGAACCGCTCGGGCTGGTCACGCCGGCCGCGGCGATGCTCGCCACGCTCGACGATACCGCGCCGGCGGCGGGCGCGGCGCGCCGCCTGGCCGCGCTGCCGGACGACGACGACGGCACGCGCCTGCGCGCCATCGGCGCCCCGCTCGCCATCGGCGGCATCACCCCGCGCGTCTGTGCCGAGGCGGGGCCGCTGCTGCGCCGGGCCGGGCTGCTCCCCGTGCAGGGGGGCAGCGGCGGGACACTCGCGGACGAACCGGGGAGCGGACCCGAAGCGCTGGTGCCGGGCGCCGCGTTCGGCATCCAGCTGGCCCGCGGCGACGTCGATTTCACCGCCATCGGCACCGTCACCTGGCGCGAAGGGGACCGCCTGCTCGGGTTCGGCCATCCGATGTTCCAGTTTGTCGAGGGGGAATACCCGCTCTGCACCGCGCGCATCCTCGCGGTCAACGCTTCGTATGCCAGTTCTTTCAAGCTCGGGGTCGGGTTGCGCGAGGTCGGGGTCATCACCAGCGACCGCGCCCCCGCGGTGGGCGGGGTTATCGGCCGGCACACGCCGATGGTGCCGGTCGAGGTGGCGGTCACGCTCAACGGGCGCACCCGCGAAATGAAATTCGAGTGCGTGCGCCATCCCTATGTCTT
>CAZWUZ010000449.1:0-2042 GCA_964637655.1 uncultured bacterium
GCCGGGCGCAGCGTCTGCCGGGAGCGTCAGGATGGTGCCCGGGATGAGCTTGCGCAGTTCGCGGAAGATGGTGTACGGGGCGGGCACATAGTTGTGGCGCAGGAAGAGGGTGAGCGCCTCGCGGTCGATGGTGCCGGTAAAGGCGGGATGCGCGCGCAGCGCCTTGAGTTCGGAGCCGAAGAGGAAGATGCCGCCGCTCCAGCCGTAGTAGAGCGGCTTTTCACCGATGCGGTCGCGTGCCAGCGTCAGCGTGCGCTCACGGCGGTCCCAGAGCGCGAAGGCGAACATGCCCGTGCTGCGCTCGAGTGCAGCGCGCACCCCGAAGCGGGCGATGGCGGCGAGCAGCACCTCGGTGTCGGAATGCCCGCGGAAAGCGCAGCCAGCGGTCTCGAGTTCCTGCCGCACAACGGTGAAGTTGTAGATTTCCCCGTTGAAGATGATGACGTAGCGGCCGCAGGCAGAGTGCATCGGCTGATGTCCCTGCGGGGACAGGTCGATGATGGAGAGGCGGCGGTGTCCCAGCGCGATGCCGGCAGCGGCATCGGACCACGCGCCCCCGTCGTCAGGACCGCGGTGGCGGATGGCGTCGGCCATGCGGGTGACAGTCGCGGTCAGCGTCTCTGTCGCGGTCGCCCGGCTGCTGTCAAGAAATCCCGCAAACCCGCACATGTTCCACCTTGCCGCAACCACGGAGCAAGCCGTGGGCATGCCTTCCCGGATGGTATAACCGATGATGCTCACGCATAATAGCGCTGTGCACGGGAAAAGTCAACGACGGGGGGGACGGGATGGAAGCGGCAGCGCGGCGGCTGGCGGAATACCTGCAGCGGGCAGAGCAGGTGGTGGCGCTGACCGGGGCAGGCGTGTCGACCGCGGCCGGCCTCCCCGATTTTCGCGGTCCGCGCGGCGACATGCTTCTCCCTCCTGGTGCCGGGCAGAGCAATACGGAGAGTGAGCGGTTCCTGCGGCCGGTGACGACAGCGTTGAAATAGAGAAACCGCCGCCATCCCGCCACGAACAAATCATAATACACCATAATACAAGAAGATATGGCACGAGTACAGCCGGGCGATAAACCCGTTATTTTGCGTTCAGTTTTACCCGGTTCCTGCCGATAAAAGGGTATACGCGCCCGGGGAGGGCGCAACCCGGTGGGAGGGAAACGATGCTGCGGGCCCTGAAATTATCCTCATTATTCCTGATGACCATGCTGGTGATGATCATGCTGCAGCTCGAGGCGAACGCCGAATCGCTCTGGCGCAACCAGAGCATGTACGACGACCGCTGCGCGCGCAACGTCGGCGACATCGTCACCATCATCATCGCCGAGAACGCGAACGCCACGCACGAGGCGACGAACGAGCGCGAGAAGCAGCTGCGCATTGGCGGCTCCTCGAATGCCAACCTCGACGCGACGGCGACGACAACCGAGGCGGTGGGGGCGACCGGGCAGGCAACGGCGACGGACGGGGTCCTGAGCATCGGCGGCAAGGTGGCGACGTTTCTCAATTCGCTGGCGTCGTACATCCCGCTGTTCGGGGCGACGATCAGCGGCGGCTCGTCGTACGACGCGGACAACGAGCAGACGCGGCGCGGGGTGCTGAACGCGCGCATCAGCGTGGTGGTGGACGAGATCGACGAGAGCGGCAACCTGGTGCTGAAGGGGACCAAGACGGTCAACATCAACAGCGAGGAACAGGTGATCGAGATCCGCGGCAAGTGCCGTCCGGACGACATCACCGCGGAGAACACCATCAATTCGAACCTGATCGCCGACGCGAGCATCCGCTACAACGGCGAGACGGTCTACGCGGAGAGCGGCAGTTTTCTCGGCAACGTCTGGAACAAAGTTGCCGACTGGCTGTTCTGAGGACATGGGGGAGGGGACGGACATGGCATTCACCAAAATCATCCTGACGGCGCTGCTGATGGTGCTGCTCACGGGCGCGGTGGCGGACGGCACGGCCGTGCGCATCAAGGACCTGGCGTCGGTGCGCGGGGTGCGCGACAACCAGCTGATCGGCTACGGGCTGGTGGTCGGT
>CAZWUZ010000450.1:0-2040 GCA_964637655.1 uncultured bacterium
ATCGACAGCGGCCGGAACCGCAACGTGCAGGTGCGCGATCTCGTCGGCAGCATCGCCAACGAGGCGCACCTCTCCGGCGCACAGATCGGCAAGGTCCGCATCTTCGACGACTACTCGTTCGTCGAGGTCCCCGCCGACGCCGTGGCCACGGTCACCGCCGCGCTGCAGAACACGCAGCTCCGCGGGTTCCCGGTTACCGTCACCCGGGGGGCGCCGGCCGGGAAGCGGCGTCCCGGCGGCGACCATGGCCGGCGCTTGACAGGCACCCGGCGGTAATATATACAGGCAGCACAACTGACAGAGAGAGGACACGCGCGCAAACTGCCGATGCACCAGATCAAGCGCTACGCGCTGCTGCTGCTCATCCTCGCTATCGCCCTCTGGTTCCTGTTCTTCAGCCATCACGAAGAACGGGACCCGGCGCTGCATATCGAGCGGCAGCAGCAGCAGATACGCGAGCTGACCGCCGCCGGCGAAACCGCCGGGGCGATGAAACAGGAGTTCGAACTCGGCCTGTACTACGAGAAACTGGGCGAGTACGACAAGGCGGTGGCGCAGTTCGAGCGCGTGTTCAGGTTCCCGTATCCGGATATGCATTACGGGTACCTGCACGACGAAGCGCAGTGGAAGATCCGCGAGTTGCACCGCCTCGGCCTGGTGAGCGACACCACCGCCGCTTCCCTGCTTGGCCGCCCGGTGCCTGCCGTCGACACCGTGCCGCCGCCCGTGCCGCTCAACGAATAAACACGAGCCCGTGTAGCTCAGCCGGTAGAGCATCGCATTCGTAATGCGAAGGTCACCAGTTCGATTCTGGTCGCGGGCTCCATTTTTTTCCGCGGGGGCGGTCGATGGCTGACGCGATGGAACCTTTCATCCGCAAGGCGGAAGTGCTCATCGAAGCGCTCCCCTATATCCGTGCCTTTCGCGACAGCATCGTCGTCATCAAGTACGGCGGCAGCGCCATGGTCGACGACGCCCTCAAGGCGAGCGTCCTCCTTGACCTGCTGCTGCTCAAGTACGTCGGCATCAAGCCGGTGGTCGTCCACGGCGGCGGCAAGCAGATTTCCGCCCTGCTCAAGAAGGTGGGCAAGCAGCCGACCTTCATCAACGGCCTGCGCGTCACCGACGCCGAGACCATGGATATCGTCGAGATGGTCCTCGCCGGGCAGATCAACAAGGACATCGTCGCTGACCTCAACCGCCAGGGCGGGCGCGCCGTCGGGCTCACCGGCAAGGACGGCAATATCCTGCTGGCCAAAAAGATCGCCGGCGAATACGATTACGGGCAGGTGGGCGAAGTCGACAAGGTCGACACCGACCTGCTCACCCTGCTGCTCGAACGCGACTACATCCCCATCATCGCCCCCATCGGGGTCGATGCCGCCGGGGTCACGCTCAACCTCAACGCCGACACCGCCGCCGCCGGCATCGCCGCCGCGCTGCGCGCCGAGAAGTTCATCCTGCTCACCGACGAGCTCGGGGTGCTGCGCGACCAGCATGACCCGGCCACGCTGATCAAGACCATCACCATGGCCGACCATCAGCAGCTGCGCAAAGACAAGATCATCGACGGCGGCATGCTGCCCAAGCTCGATGCCTGCATCGACGCGCTGCAGCGCGGGGTGCGCAAGGCCCACGTCATCAGCGGCATGGTGCCGCACGCCCTGCTCATCGAGCTCTTCACCGAGACCGGGGTCGGCACCGAAATCGTACTCAAGAAAGGCCGGCGCGCGAAATGAACATCAGTGACTTTCTCGCCAACACGCGCGTCTTTGCCACGCTCGCCCCCGAGGAGATCGATTTCATCAAGAAGTACTTCGTGACGGAATACGTCAAGGAGAACCGTACCGTCTTCACCGAGGGCGAACCGGGGCACGCGCTCTACATCATCGTCCACGGGGGCGTCGCCATCACCAAGCAGCTCGAGGGGGGCAAGACCAAGCTCCTCGCCCAGCTCAACGGCAACGAGTGCTTCGGGGAGCTCGCGCTCATCGACGGCGACACGCGCTCGGCCACGGTCAAATCGCGCAGCGACAGTTC
>CAZWUZ010000451.1:0-2033 GCA_964637655.1 uncultured bacterium
CAGCAGAAGCGCGTTGCCCGCTTGGCTATTGCTGCACGCTGTGCGCGACTGCGGCAACAACGCATGCTGCTGATAACCGATAGCAGGAGCGCGTAAAAAAACCGCCGGGGAAATCCCCGGCGGTTCGTGGTGTGCGGCAGGTGCTAAAAGAGCTGCGGGGCCTGCTGGCCGCCGGCACTGCGGTTCTGCAGCGGGGCCAGGTTGCCGTTCTGCGGGTTGAGCTCCGCTTCCGTGAGCTTGATCTCGATATCGTAGGCGGCGCGGCGCGCGGCATACCAGCGGTTGAAGATGTCCTGCTGCAGGCGGTTGCTCAGTTCACGCTCCACCTGCCCGCGGAACTCCGCGAAATGGGTCTCGTCCGCCTCGCTGACAGCGCCGACGCGCACGATGTGGTAGCCGAAGGGGGACGTGATGATCCCGCCGGGCGTGCCCGGGGCCAGGGTGTCGAGGCGCTCTGACACGGGCGTGATAATGAACGAGTTGTTGACCAGTTCCTTGTCCAGCCACGCGTACTCCTCCTGGTCGAAGAGGAGCGGGTCCATGAAGCGGGCGAGAGTGCCGAGCGACCCGCCGCGTGCTGCGCTTCCCGCGTCGGAGTACTTGCGCGCCACCGCGGCAAAGGCAGCGCCGTTCTTCAGTTCCGCCAGTGCCGCTTCCGCCCGCGCTTTGGCCTGCTGCCGCTCGGCGTCGCCGACGAGGCGGCGGCGCAGTCCGTCGCGCAGCTTGTCATAGGGCCACGGCTCGTTTTCCAGACGCTGCAGCACCTCGATGATATGGAACCCGAAGTCGGTCTGTACCACGGCGGAAATCTCGCCGGGGCGCAGGGCGAATGCGGCGCCCTCGAACGGCGCCACCATCTGGCCCATGCCGAAGATGCCCAGGTCGCCACCCTTGACGGCCGAGGTGGTGTCGCTGGAGTACTGTTTCGCCGCGGCGGCGAAATCGAGCCGGCCGGCGACGATCTCCTCGCGCAGGTTCTCCGCGCGCAGGCGGGCCTTGCTGAAGACCTCGGCGTCGCTGCCGCGCGGCGCGGCAATCAGGATGTGCCGGGCCCGCACGCGCAGCGGCTGCACGTAGGTGTCCTTGTTTTCCTCGTAGGAGGCGCGCACCCGCTCCTCGCTGACGAAACTCTCGGGGCGCACCAGCACCTGCGCCAGTTCGTAGCGGCGGTAGTAGGTGCGGTAGTAGTTGGTCAGGTCGGAGAGCGACACGCGCAGGTTGCTGGTGATGCCGTCGCTCAGTTTGGCGAAGAGCAGCTGCTCGCGCTTGTAGCGCTCGAGATTCTGCAGCACGCGGGCCGGCTGGGTGGTGCGGAACTGCTCGTAGCGGCCGCGGTCGGGACGCCCCTGCTCGTCGCGGAACGCGGGCTCGCTGAGCAGGATGTACTGCAGCAGTTCCTCGTCTGCCACCGCCAGGCCCATGGCGTCCGCCTCGCGCAGCAGGATCAGGCGGCGGATCATCTGCTCGAGCACGTCGCGCCGCAGTTTGCCCTCCTCGGCCGGGGTGAGGTCCCCGTTCTCCCGCGCGCGTTCCAGCGCGTCGTTGAGTTCGACCCGGTACTCCTGATCGGCAATCGGCTCGCCGTCGATGATGGCGACGCTCATCTCGCTGGCGATGTCGCCCTGCTTGCCCCAGGCGAAGAAAATGAAGCCGACGAAGGAAACCACGACCACCCAGAACACGGGTTTCATGATGCTGCGCAGCCACGTGAACATGATACGCTTCCTGTCCAAGATGCGGATATCCGGCGGCTACACCGCCGGCACACAAGCGCACGGATTGTAGCACAGGCATAGCCGCAGCGCAACTTTTCTGCTACACTGCGGCACATGGAACCGGCGGCGGCGCGGGCGGCGATGGTGGACGGGCAGCTGCGCACGCGCGGGATCCGCGACGCGCGCGTGCTGGCAGCGCTGGCGGCAGTGCCGCGCGAGCGGTTTGTGCCGCCGGCGCTGGCGGCGGCGGCCTATGCCGACCAGCCGCTCCCCGTCGGCTGCGGGCAGACCATGTCGCAGCCGTACATCGTCGCGCTG
>CAZWUZ010000452.1:0-2019 GCA_964637655.1 uncultured bacterium
GCAGGCTCGCCACGGAGGCCTACGGGGTGGCACCCGCGCCCTACCTCGAGGAATTCGCCCGGGTTGCCCGCAGCGGCGTCCCGCACGGGTTCACCACCTACTTCGCCCCCATGCAGCGCCATTTCAAAATCGCGGTCTACGCGCCGGCACCGGACAGATTCGCCACGGTGTTCGAGGACGTCACCGACCGGTTGCGCACGGAGAGCGCGCTGCGCGAATCGCAGGAGGTGTTCAGCGCCTTCATGCGTCATTCACCCGTCTACACCTTCATCAAGGAGGTTGACGCCACGTCCAGCCGGGTGCTGCAGGCGAGCGACAACTACGTCGAAATGATCGGGGTGACCGCGGCGCAGATGCGGGGCAAAACGATGGACGAACTTTTCCCCGCCGACTTCGCGCGCAAGATTACCGCCGACGACCGGGCGGTGGTGCAGGGCGGCACCGTGCTCAAACTCGACGAGGAACTGAACGGGCGTCACTACACGTCCATCAAGTTCCCCATCGTGCAGGGTGGGCGCACACTGCTCGCGGGCTACACCATCGACATCACCGAGCGCGTGCGCGCCGAGCAGGAACTGCGCGCGAGCACCGAACGCTACCAGACGCTGTTCAGCGTCGAGACCGACGCCATCCTGCTGACCGACGCGGCGAACGGGCGCATCGTCGAGGCAAACCCTGCCGCCTGCCAGTGCCACGGCTACGACCACGCGGCGATGCTGCGCCTGCGCCTCACCGACCTGTCGGTGGAGCCGGAGGAAACGCAGCGGGTGCTCAACAGCGACAGCGACGAGCCGATCCGCATCCCGCTGCGCTGGCACCGCAAACGCGACGGGTCGCAGTTCCCGGTGGAGATCACCGCGCGGTTCTTCACGCTGGCCGGGCGGCGCCTGCTGCTGGGGACGCTGCGCGACATCGGTGAACGGCTGCGCCAGGAAGCGGAACGCGAGCGCCTGCTCGCGGCGCTGACCGCGGCCAACAACGACCTGCGCTCGCTCGACGAACTGAAGAGCAACCTGCTGTCGAACGTGTCGCACGAACTGCGCACCCCGCTGGTGGCGGTGCGCGGCTACGCGGAGATGATGCGCGAGGGGATGTCGGGCCCGGTGACCGCGCGGCAGGGTGAGCAGTTCGGCATCATGCTGCGCAACATCGACCGCCTGCTCACGCTGATCGACAACCTGCTCGACTACTCGCGGCAGCAGAAGGGGCAGGAACCGCTGCAGTGTGCCGCCTTCCCGGTCGCCGGCCTGGTGCATGATACGGTGACCCTGCTGCTGCCGCGGGCGCAGGAGAAGCAGGTCACGCTGCACGTGGCGGCGGCGGGTGACGGGCTGGAACTGACAGCCGACCGCCGCAAGCTGCAGCAGGTGCTGATCAACCTTGTCGATAACGCGCTCAAGTTCACCCCGCAGGGCGGTACGGTGACGCTGGACGCCGCCTCGCCCGCTGCGGGAACGCTCTGCCTGACCGTGCAGGACACCGGCGTCGGCATCCCCGAGCATCAGCATGTACGCATCTTCGAGCGGTTCTACCAGGTGGACGGCTCGTCGACCCGCGGCCACAGCGGCACCGGCATCGGGCTGGCCATCGTGCGTGATATCGTGACGCTGCACGGCGGCACGGTGAGCGTCGCCAGCACCCCGGGCGAAGGCACCATCTTCACCGTGACGCTGCCGCTTGCCGGCCCTGCTGCCTGACCAGATTCACCAACAGCATTCACCGCAGAGCACACAGAGCACGCAGAGAACGGCGGGAAACCCGTCAGGGATGGCCCTGCGGGCGCACGGCACACCCTGTTCACCACGGGGCACACGGAGCACCCTGTTTACCATGGGGCACACGGAGCACGCGGAGCACGGCAGGGCATCCCGACAGAGATAACTCTGCGGGCACCGCTCGATGTCGGGCAACTCATCGCGATACGGGCAGCCGACCGCAGGCGCTCCGTGTACTCCGTGTACTCAGTGGTAAAATTGTTGTAGCTATTCAGCTGGTTCCATGCTTTCCTCTCCCGACGGG
>CAZWUZ010000453.1:0-2011 GCA_964637655.1 uncultured bacterium
GCGGAACTGGGCGCCGACATCGCCAAGGTCGCCTACACCGGCACCCCCGAGTCGGTCGCCGAGGTGGTTGCCGGCTGCCATATCCCCGTGGTTATCGCCGGCGGCGAGAAGATGGAGACGGACAAGGACATCCTCGTCATGGTTGACGGGGCGCTCAAGGCGGGGGCGCGCGGCGTTTCCATCGGGCGCAATGTCTACGAGCACGCCGACCCGCGCCAGCTGCTCACCGTCATGAACCACATGGCGCACCGCAAACTGACGCTGGCTGATGCGCTCAAACAACTTGGCGGCGGCAAGCCGGCGAAGAAGCAGTGACGGGAGAACAGCGATGAAACAGTTGTGGGTGGCCAGCGAGCCGTACGCCAAGGAGACCATCACCGCCGCGCTCGAGGCGGGGGCGCAGGCAGTCATCGTGCCCGCGGGGAAAACCGCCGACGTGCATGCGCTCGGGCGCATCCTCACCGTCGCGCCTGACGGCGACCTCGTGCCGGGACGCGATGCGGAATGCCTCACCATCCGCAACAAGCAGGACGAGGAACGCGCCGCGTCGCTGCCGGAGACCTGCTGGCTCGTCGTTACGCTCACCGACTGGACGGTCATTCCGCTGGAGAATCTCATCGCCCGCCGCGGGCGCATCATCGCCGAAGTCAAAAGCGCCGACGAGGCGCGCCTCGCGCTCACCATCCTCGAGCGCGGCGTCGACGGCGTCCTGCTGCGCAATCCCGCCCCGGGCATCATCGCCGCGGTCGCCGCGGCGGTGGCGGAAAGCGGGACGAAGTTCCCGCTGCAGGAAGCGACAATCACCGCGGTCAAACAGCTCGGCATGGGTGACCGCGTCTGCATCGATACCTGCTCCGCGCTGCGCGTCGGCGAGGGGATGCTCGTCGGCAACTCCACCGGGGCCATGTTCCTCGTCCATTCCGAAAGCATCGAAACCCCGTACGTCAATCCGCGTCCGTTTCGCGTCAATGCCGGGCCGCTGCACGCCTACGTCTTCGGCACCGACGACCGCACCCCGTACCTCTCCGACCTCAAGGCGGGCGAAACCGTGCTCGCGGTCGACCATACCGGTGCTTCGCGCCCCGTCGTCATCGGGCGGCTCAAGACCGAGCGCCGCCCGCTGCTCCTGGTCGAGGCCACGGCCGGCGACAGTCCCGTCTCGTGCATCCTGCAGAACGCGGAGACCATCCGCCTCACCGCGCCCGACGGGCAGCCGCGCTCGGTGGCCACGCTCAAAGCGGGCGACACGGTGCTTGTCTACCGCGAGCAGGCGGGACGCCACTTCGGCATCCGCGTCGAGGAAACCATCGCCGAAACCTGACCGCGGCCGGTGGCGCGCCGCCCGCGGCCATGCTACACTCGCCACCATCCCTGACGGAGGTGCGTCATGCACGCCAGCTTCGGCCACGCGCAATACCTGATCCGCCGCAAGATCCTCAAGCTGCTCGGAGGTGCGTTCCATATCTACGCCCCGGACGGATCGCTCGTCCTCTACTCCGAACTCAAGGCGTTCAAACTCAAGGAGGATATCCGCCTCTACGCCGACGAGGGGAAAACGCAGGAACTGCTCACCATCAGGGCGCGCAGTATCATCGATTTCGGCGCCACCTACGACGTGGTCGACGCGACTACCGGGGAGAAGGTCGGGGCGCTGCGCCGCAAGGGGATGAAGTCGATCCTGCGCGATACCTGGCTTATCCTCGACGCGCAGGACGCGGAGTGCGGGACCATCGAGGAGGACAGCCTGCCCCTCGCGCTCATCCGCCGTTTCCTCTGCAAGTGGGTGCCGCAGCAGTTCGCTGTTACGCTGCGCGGGCAGCCGGCCGCCGGCCTCAAGCAGAATTTCAATCCCTTCGTGCTCAAACTGACGCTGACCTTCAACGGTGATGCGTTCGACCGCCGGCTTGGGCTCGCGGCCGCCATCCTGCTCGCCGCCATCGAGGGACGCCAGGACTGATGGACGCCGCCGCCCTCGCCGCACAGTTCGGGGTCAGCGAACGCGCCGCGTCCG
>CAZWUZ010000454.1:0-1752 GCA_964637655.1 uncultured bacterium
GGGGTTTCATGCGGCCTCCGAGGACTGCTTCGCCCGCGGCAGCACGACGCTGAAGACTGCGCCGTGCGGGTCGCGCGGCTCATGACGCAGCGTGCCGCCGCACCCCTCGGCAATCTGCGTGGCGATATAGAGGCCCAGGCCGCGCCCGGGGCGGTCGAACTTGGTGGTGGTGAACGGGTCGAAGATGCTCTCGCGCTTCTTCGGGTCGACTCCCGGTCCGTCATCGCTCACCGCGTAGCGGGCCGTGCCGTTCTCCACCGTCAGCGCCAGCGTCACTGTACCGCCACCCTTGGCCACCGCTTCCATCCCGTTGGTCAGCAGGATGGTGAGGAGCTGCAATGCCTCCTCCTCGTCCATATGCGAGAGCACCGGGGCGTCGGGGAGCGTCGTCTGCAGCGTCACGTTCGCCGGCAGGCCCGGGCGGAGGCGCTCCGCTGCGGTGCGTGCGGCAAAAGCCAGGTCGAGCAGCGGCCGCCCGCTGCCGCGCCGGTTGTGGAAGTTGGTGCAGCGGCGGATGATCTCGGTGATGCGGTTGGAGCCGTTGATCATCGCGTCGACGATCTTCACCAGTTCCGCGTGGCTCAGCCCGGTCGCTTCCTGCAGCAGCGCCGCGTGCTGCGGGTCGGCGAGTTTCGGCAGCACCTCATCATGCAGGAACTGCGCGTTGCCGAGAATAAAAGTGTTGGGGTTGTTGATCTCGTGCATGATCCCCGCGGTGAGCGCCCCGAGCGAGGCCATGCGCTGCGAGCGGTGCAGCTGTTCCTGCTTGTGCGCGAGCTGCTGCCTGAGCAGCTGCCCCTCGCGGATGCGGTGCAGGGTGTGAAACAATTCGCCGAGATTGTAGGGCTTGGCGAGGTAGTCGAACGCGCTGTGCCGCGTCGCCGCGATCGCCGTTTCCATGTCCTGGAAGCCCGTGACGAGGATGACCTCGATGCCGGTGTAGCGCTCGCGCACCGCTTTGAGCAGGCCGATGCCGTCCAGCCCGGGCATGCGGATGTCGCTGACCACCGCATCGCAGGGTTCTTTTTCCAGGCAGTCGAGCGCCTCAAGGCCGCTCGCCGCCTCCTGCACCGCCATGCCGCGGTCGCGCAAAAAGGAGACGAGCGAGACACGCAGGGCCTCCTCGTCATCTACCACCAGAACGCGAAACAGTTGCGATTCGGGTATGGTTGTGCTGACCATGCGCTCCCCCTGTCTTCGTGTCTATGGGGAGCAACTGTCATGCCACCTTATGTTATCCCGATATTGCTTGCAATGTGATTTTGTGCCGGCTGTCCGGTGCTGATTTCAGCATTTTCCAGTGCTGATTTCAGCACCGAAATTCGGGGACACAATACTAATTTCTCTTCTTTCGTCCTCTTTTCCGCGGCATGACTTCAGTCCCCATGCGTGCGGTAATCTGCTCAATGAAGGCCTGCGCTCCAAGCGGTCTTCCGGTGCGGCAATGCTTGCGGAACTCCTCTCTTGCCTGCGGTGACACCGGAGCGCCCAGAAATTCCTGCCAGTCGTGCACCCTTCCGGACAGGGCACGCATGTCGACAATCGGATCCGCGGCCAACCCCAGATGCGCCCGCGCACTGCTCCATGGGTAGTCACCGGGGTTCTCCACCAATCCTGCTGTCACCGGGTTCAGTTCGATATAGCGTGCCGCGGCCAGGGTGTGCTGTTCATCCATTGCCGCCGACATAAATCGCCCCTGCCAGAGGAAACCCGTCCAGCCCTCCCGTTCGTTTATCATGGTCGTGTAGCGTC
>CAZWUZ010000454.1:1762-1991 GCA_964637655.1 uncultured bacterium
GTTTGCGGTACCGCGATGAAATGCACGTGGTTCGGCATGAGGCAATAGGCCCACACCGACACTCCCGCCCTGCGGCAATAGGTCTGCGCCAGTTGCAGGTAGCGCTGGTAGTCCTCCATGCGAAAAAATGTCTGCTGGCGGCGGTTGCCGCGCTGGATAACATGGTGCGGCACTTCCGGAACGACGATGCGGGCATGTCTGGCCATGCGTGTTCCTCCGGAACGTAGTA
>CAZWUZ010000455.1:0-1962 GCA_964637655.1 uncultured bacterium
CTCACCTGGGCCGAACTCGGGCTGCATCGCGATACCGCCGACGCCCTCCGCGCCCGCAACCTCACCTACTGAGTGGGATTTTTTATTGGGGACAGGTGTTAACTAATTAACTAACTTTTTTAGAAACGGCAAATAGGGCCCGTATACGGGTCTTTTCCCGCGAACAGTTTTCTCTGAAAAATACTTTTGCGCATTTCGTCTCTACGGGCCTTTTACGGGCTTTTCCGGCAAAAGTTTGTAAGTTTGTAAACACCCGTCCCCAAATTTTCTCCCACTTTCAGGGGCGGAGGCGGCGGAAGGGCGCCCCGTGGCCGGGGATAACGAGGTCGGCGGCATCGAGTACCAGCTGCCGGCTGAGCTGCAGCAGTCCGGGATTGACCGCGAAATGGTCGCGCTTGTGCAGCAGCGCCTGCCGCGTCAGCACCTGCTCTTCGCCATCGCTCCACCAGAAGACATCGCCGGCAATGGCCACGGTGCCGTCCTTCTCCGTCGGCACCAGCAGCGTGACGCATTCCTGCGTATGCCCTGGTGTCGATAGCAGGCGGCAGGACCAGTCCGGCAGGCGGTTGCGGTGCGGCCGCATCAGGTCATGCTGCCAGATGGCAAGCCCGTCCATGACCGGTGTTTCCGGGAAAAGCCGGATATTGAGGAAGTGGTCGGGGTGGAAATGCGTGATAAAGATCAGGTCGATATCCTGCGCCTGCAGGCCGCGCGCGGCCAGCGCCTGGCGCAGCAGTTCGGGATTGGCGCCCGGGTCGCAGAGCAGCAGTTTACCGCCGTCGCGGACCAGCACCGTGGTTGGTGAAGCGCGCCAGCCGCCCCGGTCCCGCCGGTCATAGCCGTGAACGATTATTTCGCAGGTGGCCATGGTTTCCTCGCTGCCCCGTAAACGGCAGCAGCCGTTTCGGGGCAGGCATTGTCTTTCTCCCTGATGACGCCTGCTGGCGTCATCAGGGAGAGCTTAAAATTCCCAGCCGCCGGCGACGTCGAGGATGGTCCCCGTGACGTAGGCGGGACTGTCCGCCACCATCCACCTGACAATTTCGGCGATTTCCGCGGTAGTCCCGGGACGCCCGAAGGGGACGCTTTTCGCCATCTTCGCACGTTGCGCCTTGGTCGTGCCGCGGTCGGCGATCAGCCCCGGGCCGACAGCATTGACCCGCACCCCCTCAGACGCCAGGCGTGCCGCCAGCGACTTGGTAAGGATGAGCAGTCCCGACTTGGCCGCGTAGTAGGCGGTGGCCATGTGCTGGGCGTGGCTGTTCTCCACACCGGCATAGACGAAATTGATGATGTGCCCGCGGTTCTTGCGCAGTTCGGGCAACGCCGCATGCGTCACCCGGTAGGTCAGGTTGAGGTTGAAGAGGATCTGGTCATCCCACTCTTCGGGGGTCACCTCGAGCAGGTCCTTCCACTCGAACGGGCCGATGGTGTTGATCAGCACGTCGATGCCGCTGCACTGCACCACCGCATCCTCGATCAGCGACTGGACACCACCTGCCTGCTTGAGGTCGCGCTGGATGATCGCGCACTTGCCGTCGTGGATTTCCGCCTCCTCGCGCAACGGCTCGAGGCGCTGCGGGTGGCGATAGCAGTGGGCGGCGATGTCAAACCCCTCGCGGATGAGGGACATGGCCACCGACATGCCGATATCGGAACTGGCGCCCGTAATCAGCGCCGCGCGATTGTTCATCGCCGCCTCCTGCCTGCGCCCGCTGCCGTATGCCCCCTCTCCCGCGTGCGGGAGAGAGCAGGGGTGAGGGTGATTCCGTATATCATTTTTTCGCCAGTTTGCCTAATAGCTTGACCGCGCCAACCGCATCCGCCGCGTACTGCGCCCCGATCTCCGCCGCAAACGCCCGCGTGACGACGGCGCCGCCGACCATCAGCAGCCCGCGATACCCCGCCTGCTGCAGTGCCTGCGCCGCCTGCTGGGAGGCGCCTAGCCATGAACAGAATGAA
>CAZWUZ010000456.1:0-1945 GCA_964637655.1 uncultured bacterium
CGGCCGATTCGGGGCCGGCCTTTCCGCTCCGAACCATGGCAGTCTGCGACAGTATATCACATCCAGTCGCCCGCACTGCAGGTAATATATCTCGCCGGCCCGCCCACGGCGCAGCTCCGCCGTATTGCGGCCGTCCGCCTCCGGCGGAACCACGGACAGACGGACAAACGCGGACCGGCGCGGACAGGGGAGTCAGGATTGCGTGCCGCCCGAACGGCATTCCCAGGTGCACTTGGAGGCACACGCAAGTTCCTGGGGACGCCTAGCCGGAACCACGAGGTTCCCCAGGATACGCCGATGTCCTGTGGGTCCTGTAGGTCCTGTAGGTCCTGTCCAGGCACGCGACAAGACGAACGTTCTTGTGTGCCGCCTGTTAAGTCCACTCAAAGCCGGCCGTCCACTCCCGGCCCGGCCCCGCACGCTCCGCGCCCTCTGCGCGGGCTCGACGTCTCTGCGCTGCGCCGCAGGCGCCCGGCTCCGCACACCTGGCCCCGCGCGCTTGGGTTTCTATGAGAGGCAAAGTCAATGGGATTTTTCGCCTAGGGCGAAATCCGCTTCCCACGGACGCCTGTTCACCTCGTTTCTATCCGCACTCTAGTCCGGCCACGTGGCCTGGTGCATGTTAAGATCCGTCGTCGGGCTGCCACTTGCGCGTCGGACTCGATGCGGTCCAAACCCAAGCTCGCAGTCACCGGGACGGGGTGTGAGCGCCGTGGGGGACGGACGCGCCGTTCGGCGAACTCCCCCTGAAATCCCCTTCCGCCCGTCAGAAGGCGGGTTCCGCGGCGGGGGCGAAGCGCGCGGCCAGCGCGTCGTCGTACGGCCGTCCGGACTTCAGCATCGCGAGCATGACGACGGCGAGCTTGCGCGCCACCGCCGTCTTCGCCTTGCGCCTGGCAACCTTCCCGCCGCGGGCGCAGATCCGCTCCCCGTAGCGCTTGAGCGCGCTGTCCGGAGACGACGCCCGCAGGATGTAGTTGGCGGCGTTGACGAGGAGCGTGCGGACCATCGTGCCGCCCGTCTTCGTGATGCGCTTCGGGGCGTCGCCGTCGCCCGACTGGTCCTGGCCCGGCGTGAGGCCGAAGTAGCATCCCGCGTCGCGTGCGCGCCCGAAGCCCTTCGCGTCGGGGACGTGCGCGACGTAGGCGCTGCTCGTGATCTCGCCCACGCCGGGGACGGTGCGCAGCAGCTCCGACTCCTTCCCGAAGTGCCTGCGCGAGTAGTCGCGGACCAGTTCGTCGTACTTCCGGATCGTTTCGCGGAGGAGCTCGAGCTGCGCGAGCAGGGGCTCGAACTTCCACGCCTCCCGCGCGGGGATCCCGTCCCTGGCGGCGGAGAGGAAGCACCCGGCGTCGCATTTCCGCAGGAAGACGCCGCAGGCCTTGCACATCCCGCGCACGCTGTTCACGATCCGCGTGCGCTGCGCCACGGCGATCTCGCGCAGCTCGAGCAGCTGGACCATCGCGTGGCGCTCGTCGTCCCGGAGCGCGACGGGGTGGAAGAGCTCGCGGTCGGCCCGCGCCAGCCTCGCGATCATCAGCGCGTCGTTCCCGTCGTTCTTCCGCTTGCTCGTCCAGATCGCGGCCAGCTTCCGGGCGTTGCCGACGACGGTGTCGCACCCGCACTTCGCCGAGAGTGCGCTGATCCAGCGGCAGCAGAGCCCGGTCTCCATCGCGACGGTGGCCCCGGCGTGCTGCCGGAAGAACGCCTCGAGCGCCTCCGGCGTGTTGGCGACCTCGGACCGGAACAGCACCTTGCCCGCCCTGTCGAGCGCGCAGACGACGTGCTTCCTGTTCCCCAGATCCATTCCGATTGTGATATCATTCTCCATGGCAGTTCTCCTGTTTGCAGGCCTTGATTCGTTGTGTGAACAAATCATAGCACCTCTTCGGGTGAGCTGCCTCTCATTTTACTTGCGCGCCGGCCCCCGGCGCGCGTGGTCAAG
>CAZWUZ010000457.1:0-1930 GCA_964637655.1 uncultured bacterium
AGCCACCGACCCCGACACCTGGTGCGGGTGAAGTGCCGGGGGAGGGGAGGGTCAGCGGATGGCGCGGCGGAGCTTGGCGGGGAGGATGCCGAGTTCCTCACGGTACTTGCAGACCGTGCGGCGGGCGATCTGCAGCCCCTCCTGGGTGAGGCGGCGGTGAATCTCGGAATCGGTGAGCGGGTGCGCGCTGTCCTCCTGCTCGATCATCGCGCGCAGGCGGGTCTGCACCGCGCGTGACGAGGTGGCCGGCCCGCTTCCCGCGGTGGGAATCTCGCCGGAGAAGAGCAGGCGCATGCGCACCAGCCCGCGCGGGATCTGCATGTACTTGTTCGAGGTGACGCGGCTGACGGTCGACTCGCTCATGCCGATTGTCTCGGCGACATCGCGCAGCGTCAGCGGCTTGAGCGCGTGGAACCCCTGTTCGATGAACTCGTACTGCGCGTTGACCAGCGTGCGCGCGACGCGGTAGATGGTGTGGTTGCGCTGGTAGATGCTGCGGATGACCCACTCCGCGTCCTCGATCTTTTTCTTGAGGTAGTCGCGCGTCGCTTTTTGCGTCTCCGCCGCCTGGAAGATCTGCTGGTAGCGGGCGCTGATGCGCAGGTGCGGCAGGTGCTCATCGTTGACCACCACCTCGTACTGCTGGTCGACCTTGCGCACGATGACGTCGGGGGTGACGTACTGCGCCTCGTCGCTGGCGAAGGTCGCCCCCGGGTAGGGTTGCAGCTGCTGCAGCCGCTCGTGCGCCTGCTGTACGCGGTGCAGGTGGATGCCGAGCTGGCGCGACACTTTCGTGAAACGCCGCCCGACGAGGTCTTCGAGGCAGCACTCGACGATGCGGTAGGTCCACGAGTCCTGCTCGCCGAGCAGCGCCAGCTGGATGAGGAAGCATTCGCGCGTGTCGCGCGCCCCCACGCCGGCGGGCTCGAACGACTGGATGAGGCGCAGCAGGCGCAGCGCCTGCGCCTCGTCGCAGCCGCAGCCGCGGGCGAGTTCCGGCAGTGAGCCGCGGTAGTAGCCGTCGCTGTCGATCTCCGAGATCAGCGCCGCGGCAATGGCCTGCTCGGGCGGCGGGAGGCGCAGCAGCAGCAGCTGCTGCTGCAGGTGCTCGTCGAGCGTCGCCCCGGCGATGGGGACGTTCTCGATCAGGCGGTCCTCGTCGTCCGCGGGGGCCGGGGCGCTGCCGCCGAAGCCGAGGTCCCGCCCGTCGTCGTAGCGGTCCCACTCGATGCTGCTTCGTTCCGCCTCTGCCTCGGCAGGCGCGTCCGGATCGGCGTCAGGGGTGACCTGTTCGGGGGGGCGCAGTTCCGGGGTGAGGGTGTCCGCCGCCGGGGTGGTCTCGGCCGCGGCCGGGTCGGCCGCTTCGGGATCGTCGGTGATGGTGAGGTCCTCGAGCACCGGGTTCTGCTGCAGTTCCTGCTGCAGCCACTGCGCCAGCTCCAGCGTCTGCATCTGCAGCACCTGCAGCGCCTGCTGCATCTGCTGCGTCATCATCAGCCGCTGCTCGAGCCGCTGTTCGACGTGCTGCGACAGGTTGAGCCGGTAGTCGGTGGCCATGCTCAGTCGAGGGAGAAGCGCTCGCCGGGAACCGCCCTGAACACAATCTCGGGGACCGCGTCCGACTCGATCACGATGCGGATGAAGAGGTCCCGCATCCGGTTCCTGAGACGGGGCGGGAGGACGAGCGCGAACGGCTCGGCCGTCTTCACGACGATCTTGTTGACCGCGCCGTCGACGAGCTTCACCCCGCCGTCCGCGACCGTGTGCGTCACGAGGCGGTAGCGCCCCGGGGGCAGGGCCGCGTAGCGTTCCTCGGCGCCCTGCCGCCGGTGCCAAGCGGATTCCAGCCCCAGGAGGCGCGTCTCGTGCTGAATGTCGCGCTCATGGAGGTAACTCGAATGGTAATTGAGGAAAATGTTCCGAGTATTTT
>CAZWUZ010000458.1:0-1920 GCA_964637655.1 uncultured bacterium
CCTGTGCGCCGCGCTCGACCGCCTGCTTACCCCGCGCGGCGGCCTGCAGCTGTCATGACGGTCATCCCCGCCGCGCGGCGCGAAGCGCTGCAGGCGCTGCTCGCCGCCTGCCGCTTCCAGCAGAAGGCACTCGCCGGCGGCACGGCACCGGCCGCCGACGCGATTCACCGTCTCGGCAAGGAACTTACCGATCAGGCAGTGGCACTCGGCGTCAACGAATTGCGGGCGGCGGCCGAAGCGGCCAGCCGTGCCTCCGGCCCGCTGCTCGCCCCCACGCTGGCGCTGCTGGAACAGCGTCTCACCATGCTGCTGCAGCAGATACCGGCGCAGGAACTGACCATTCTCATCGTCGACGACGATCCGGGCGTCGCCGCGCTGCTGCGCCCGCTGCTGACCGCCGGCGGGCGGCGGGTGCTGACCGCAGCCAGCGGCGCGGACGCCCTGACCTGCCTGGCGCAGGAGCAGGTGGCGCTGATCATTCTCGATCTGGTGCTCCCCGACATGGACGGGCGCAACCTGCTGATTGCGCTGCGCGAGAACCTGGCCACCGAAAGCATTCCCGTGATCGTCATTTCGGGCAATGCCACCGCCGCGGATACCCTCGAGTGTTTCGCCCTCGGCGCCGACGCCTGCTATACCAAACCGTTCGATCCCGCGCGCATCGCGGCGGAAGTCACCGCCAAACTGCAGCGCGCCCTGCGCACGGCCGCCACGGCACGACGCGACGCGCTGACCGGACTGCCCAACCGGGCCGCGTTCCTCGAGGCCTTCACCCTGATGCTGACCCACAGCCGGCGCGCGAGCAGCCCGCTCGCGGTCAGCATGCTCGACATCGACCGGTTCAAAGGGGTGAACGACACCTACGGCCATCCGGCGGGCGACCAGGTGCTGCGCCGCCTCGCGGAAGTGGTGGGCGGTGCCTTGCGCAAATCCGACTATTTCGCCCGCTACGGCGGCGAGGAATTCATCCTCTTCTTCCCCGACAGTTCCTGCCGACAGGCGGAGACCGCACTGCAGAAGGCGCTCGACGCGGTACGCACCGATGTTATCCGCCTCCCGGACGGCCGTTCCCTCTCCATCACCTTTTCCGCCGGGCTTACCGATACCGCCGCCTATGCCGTTCCGGCTGACGCCATCGCCGCGGCGGACAAACTGCTCTATGCCGCCAAGGCTGGCGGCCGCAACCGCATCGTCACGCCGGCCACCGGTACCGTCCCCGCCCCGCGGCGGGTACTGCTCATCGACGATGACCCGCTGATCGCGGCGATTGTCATGCGCACGCTGTCGGCGGACGGTTTTGTCTGCACGCACGCCGCTGACGCGGCCGCCGGTCTGGCCGCAGCCGCGGACGGCGGCGTGGCGCTGTTCATCGTCGATCTGCACCTGCCCGACCGCGACGGGCACGAGGTGGTACGCGAACTGCGTGCCCGGCCCGCCACGGCCGCCATACCGGTGATCATCCTTACCGGGACCGGCAACGAAGCGGACGTGGTGCGCAGTTTCGATCTCGGGGCCAATGACTACGTCACCAAGCCGTTCTCGCCGGTGGAACTGAACGCGCGCGTGCGGCGGCTGCTGCGATGAACGCCCCGCCGCTTGTGCTCGGCCTGCTCGGCAGCCCGCGCCGCAACGGCAACCGCGCACTGCTGCGGCAGACCGCGCTGGCGCAGGGCCGTCGCCTCCCCGACGTCGCGCGCGCCGTGCTGGAGCACGAGGCGTTGCTGCCCGGCGCGGCGGCGGCCGGGTGATCGCGACGGCATCCCGTCCAGGGCGTGGCGCGTTCCGGGGGGGCGCGCTTCCATCCCGTGGCGGGCGCGGCCGGGGTGTGGAATCGTGGCGCGGCGTGCCTCGCACCAGGCGGGTGCATGTGGGCGCGGGTGCTGCACCGCAGCAGTGCGGGCGGCGGGGGTTGCGCGGGGG
>CAZWUZ010000459.1:0-1920 GCA_964637655.1 uncultured bacterium
GGGCGGCACCGCGCGACTACACGCGCGCGACTTCGGCGCAGAAATGCCTGCGCGTCTCGGGCAAGCACAACGACCTCGAGGAAGTCGGACGCACCGCACGCCATCACACCTTTTTCGAGATGCTTGGCAATTTCTCCTTTGGCGACTATTTCAAGGAGGAAGCCATCGCCTATGCCTGGGAATTGCTGACGCAGGTCTACGGGCTCGACCCGGCGAAACTCTACCCGACGGTTTTTCGCGAGGATGACGAGGCCTTTGCCATCTGGGAACAGAAGATGGGGGTGCCGAAAGAGCGCATCTTCCGCATGGGTGAGAAGGACAATTTCTGGTCGATGGGTGAGACGGGGCCGTGCGGACCCTGCTCGGAGATCCTTTTCGACCAGGGCCCGACGGTCGGCTGCGGCAAGCCCGACTGCTCGCCAAGCTGCGGCTGCGACCGCTACCTCGAAATCTGGAACCTCGTGTTCATGCAGTACAACCGCACCGCCGACGGGAAACTCCATCCGCTCCCGAAACCCTCCATCGACACGGGGATGGGCCTCGAGCGCCTGACCGCCCTGCTGCAGGGACAGCAGAGCAATTACCATACCGACCTGCTCATGCCGCTCATCGATGCCGCGGCGCTGCTTACCAGCACCCCCTACGGGCGTCATCCCGAGAGTGACGTCTCGCTGCGCGTCTGCGCCGACCACATGCGCGCCATCTGCTTTTTGCTCATCGACGGGGTGATGTTCGGCAACGAGGGGCGCAACTTCGTCATGCGGCGCCTCGCGCGGCGCGCGCTGCGCCACGGCAAGAAACTCGGCATGGAGCAGCCATTCCTGCACAAGCTCGTCCCGACGATGATCAATATGCTCGGCGACCATTATAACGAACTGAAGCGCAAGCAGGACTACCTCGCGCAGTCGATTCTGCGCGAGGAGGAGAGCTTCCAGCGCACGCTGACATCGGGCCTGGCGATGCTCGACACCATGACCGACAAGGTCAAGCCGGGCGGAGTGCTGCCGGGAAAGGATGCCTTTGTCCTGCACGATACGTACGGTTTTCCGCTCGACCTGACGCAGGTCATTCTTGCGGAGCGCGGGCTGTCGGTGGATGAGGCGGGATTCAAAACGGAACTGGAGCGTCAGCGCGAACGTTCGCGCGCGGTGATGGCGCAGGCGGAAGTCAGTTGCAGCATTGACGGTATCTGCACCGTCGAGTTCAACGGCTATACCGCGCTGGACGAGTCCGCCACGGTGCAGGCGCTGGTGGTCAACGGCGCGAAGGTGGAAAAGGCCGCGGCGGGGACAGAAGCGCAGGTGGTGATCACCCCCTGCCCGTTCTACGGCGAGAAGGGCGGCCAGGTGGGCGATACCGGACTGCTGGCAGCGGGTGGCATGCGCGCGGAAGTGACAGCGGCGCGTTGGGACGGCAGCGTGCTCTTCCTGCTGGTCAAGGTGATGCAGGGTGAAGTGAAGGTTGGTGACGAGGTGCAGGCGAACGTGGACCTCGACCGCCGGCGCGCCATCGAGCGCAACCATACCGCCACACACCTGCTGCAGAGCGCGCTGCGCGAGGTGGCGGGCGACCACGTGCGCCAGGCGGGATCATTAGTCGAGCCCGAACGCCTGCGCTTCGACTATTCGCACTTCGAGAAACTGACGCCCGAGCAGATCCGCGCGGTCGAAGACAAGGTCAACCAGGCCATCTGGGAGAACACGTCGGTCGAGACCTGCGAGATGTCGCAGGAGGAGGCCAAAAAGTCGGGGGCGCTCGCCTTTTTCGGTGACAAGTACGGGCAGACCGTGCGCGTGGTGAAGGTGGAAGGCGTGTCGAGCGAATTCTGCGGCGGCTGTCACGTGCGCCGCACGGGGGAGATCGGTGCCTTTGCCATTGTCAGCGAGAGCAGCGTGGCGGCGGGGATGCGCCGCATCGAGG
>CAZWUZ010000460.1:0-1909 GCA_964637655.1 uncultured bacterium
GAGGTCACGGACTGCTGGAGGGCGCGAGGGATGGCCGGGAATTTCGACGAAAACCAGACGGCCCGCATTCGTGAGATCGCCCAGATCGTCATCCGGGAGATGAAGCAGGAGGGGGAGATCGTCACCGCGAAGGCCTGCCACGACCGGCGCACGGAGTGCCGCGCGGCCCGGGCGCGCCCCTGGCTGACCGTGCTGTGGATGACCGTGGGCGTCATCGTGTCCATCCTGGTGACGCGGGTCCTGACGGTCCTGCCGTTCCTGGCGGGCCACTGAGAGAGGGGGGGAAGTGTCATGAAACGCATCGCATGCGCGCTGCTGCTGGCGGCGGGGCTCACGGCCGCCCTCGGATGCACCGGAGCGGCGAAGACGTCCTCCAGCCTCTACGACGCAGGCAGGGCCGCTGCGCGCCTCCAGGGGTCTTCCGACGCGCACCTGACCGCCAACGCCGCAAACAGGCCCGTTTCCGCGCGTCCCGCACCCCTTGCCGCGCCCGTCAAGGTGGACGAGCTGCCCGAGCCCCCGCGGCCCCCGGCCGCCATCGCGTTCTTCGCGTGGGGCGACGAGGTCGACCTCGACGCGGCGACGATCGCGCGACTGTGGGGGGAGGTCCAGGCGCAAGGCCCTGTGGCGCGCTCCGAGTCGTCCGAGCCGGCGGCGCCGGCCGCGGGCGCGTCCGTCATCACGGCGGGCCTGTGGTTCAAGGTCGCCGGGGGCCTCGCGCTTATCGCCGCGGCGGTGCTGCTGTGGGCCGCCCTGCCGAAGATCGCGGCGGGCGCCGGCGTGGCCGGGGCCGTCAGCATCGGCGTGGGCATCTTCCTCGACAAGGCGGAACAGGTGCCCTGGGGCTGGTATGCGGCAGGCGCGTGCGCGTTCCTCGCGCTCGTCGCGGTGATCCTCTGGCGGAAGTATCGGCAGTGGTTCGTCGACCTGGCCGCGGCGGTCAAGTTTACGGGCTCGGATGAGGTCGCGCGCGCGAACGCGGACCTCATGCCCGAGCGGCAGAAACTGGAGCAGAAGGCGGTGCTCCAGGCCAACGGTGTGCTTCTTCCCACAGACAAGGAGGCGTGACATGGGAGATTTTCTGAGCGGGCCGCTTCTCGGCGTCATCGCGGGCTTCTGCGCCGGCACTGCGTTCTGGAAGTATTTCGTGCCGAAGTGGTTCAAGTAACCCCCTGCGAATGCCCCCTCCCACCGGCGCCCGGTCGGCAGCGCATCGCCCCCGGGCGCCCGGTCTATTTTTTTACGACCACCCGCATTTCCAGCCCAAAAACCGCGCCTTTCCCCACGAAAATAATCCGGATTCCGCCTTGACAGCCGATTAATCGGGTGTATAATATGGGCAGAGTTGAGAGGGGAAACCAAACACAGGAGGGATGAAAATGGAAAACCAGACCGCAGACGAAATGATGCGCGAACTGTGCGAGGAAAACGGGGTTGTTGTGAACGACGACGGCAGTTATACGGTGCCGAGCTCTCAACCCGGCAAAACCTACCGCGTCGCGTTCGACGGACGCAGCGAGGATGGATTTGCCACGCTGTGGAGTTGCACCTGCCCGGCTGGCGAATATGGGCGGACCTGCAAACACGTTGCACTGGTTAGCGGCCTCAACAATCGGGTCTGTGATGAATTCGGGCTCGATTAACGCGCACCGCGGCGGAGTCGTTAGAATCGCGGGCAATCGCTTCGTTGCGGGCAGGGTCAGCCGGAGACGGAAATTTTGCAAGGGCGACACTGCGCGCTGCACGGTAGGCCCGCGAACCACATGTTTTTATGCCGTAGCAGATGGCAAACCCAGTGATTTTACCACGCTCAACACGTCGGATTTCGAGGGAATCGAAAACGCAATTTCGCGTAGGGGGGAATTCAGAGATGAGTAAACGTCCCACGTGGTTCACCCGACAGGTCACG
>CAZWUZ010000461.1:0-1876 GCA_964637655.1 uncultured bacterium
GCGCCGTCATTGGACTCATATCACCACCGCTAAGGCCAGGGCGTCGGTTGCAATCGCTCACCGGCACGGGCTCAAGGTCTACGCCACGTTCATCGTCGGCTTCCCGTGGGATGATGCCGCCTCCTTGGGCCGCCTCGAGCAGTTCATCTTTGCCCTGAACGCGGACTTCATCGATATTTCGCTCTTCACCCCGTTTCCCGGAACCGCGCTGCACCGCGAAGCCAGCACACTCGGTCTGCTCGACGAGGCGGCGCTGCAGGGCGGCTACAACACCGCCTTCGCTACGCCGCTGCGCGGCACGTGCTATCTGTCACGCGAGGATCTGCTCGCTTTTCGCCAGCGTGTCCTGCGGCGCTACCATGCCCGTCCCGCCTATATCCTGGCGCGGTTGCGTGAACTGCGCAGCCCGCGCATGCTGCTGAACTACACCCGGCGGGCGCTGCATCTGCGGCGGGCATGGCGGCGGGCGCTGCCGGAATACCGCCGGCCGCGGCTGCGCCGCATGCTGCACGCCGGGACGGCGGTCCTCCGCGCCCGCTTCTCCCCGTCGTTCCGCTGCCCGCTTGGACTCTATATCGTACTGACCGACACCTGCAACGCCCGCTGCACCTACTGCGACTACGAGCGTATCGTCCCCCGCGCCCGGCAGTTGCTGACTGCGCCGCTTATCTGCGACGCCCTGACCGAGTTTGCACGACTCGGCACCAGCAAGCTGAATCTCTCGGGCGGCGAGCCGCTGCTGTTCGACGGCCTCGGGCGCATCATCCGGCACGCCAAGCGTCTGGGCATGTACGTTGCCGTTTCCAGCAACGGCCTGGCCATGCCGGAGCGGATCGGCGAACTCACGGATGTCGACGTGGTCATGCTGAGTCTCGACGGAACGCGGGCAGCGCATGACGCCCAGCGCGGCAGCGGCACGCACGACCGGGTGCTACAGGCCATGGAACTGCTGCGGGCGCGCGGAATACGTTTTTTCATCACCACGGTCCTTACCGCACACAATCTCGGCGATGTGGACTATGTCCTCGCGGTCGCCCGGCGGTTCGGGACTGTCGCCAACTTCACCCTGCTGCACACCCTGCTGCGCGATAATCCCGACATCGCCCTGCCGGCCGCCGCACGCGTCGGCAGCCTGCTCCCCTCCCCAAAAGCCGCCCGGGCTGTTTTCGCCGGACTGCTCTCGCGCAAGCGCGCCGGTGACCCGGTCGGATCAACCGTCCCCTACCTGCGTCTGCTCCATTCCTGGCCTGATTACCGCGAGCTTTTCTCGTCGCGCCGTACCGCGCTGCGCTGCATGGCCGGCCGGCTCTACTGCCACTGGTATCCCGACGGCAAGCTCTATGCCTGCGGCCAGGGGGTCGGGGTCGTTCCCGGGATGGACGTGCTCGCGCTCGGGGCCGCGGAGGCCTTCCGGCGGCTGCCGAAGATGCCCGATTGTCATTCCTGTTTCGGTGCCTGCGACGCGGAAAACAACCTGATCTACAATCTCCACCCGCAGGCGTTGTGCAACTGGTATCAGGAACTGTTCCGCTTCATCCGGCAGTAGGGCACAGCGCAGGGGCGGGCGGTAGCATCCCCCGCGCCCGGTTATAGGTCTGCCACCAGTCGAGCCGCGACGGATCATACGCAGCATGCCCCGCACGAAATGTGGCGTGGAAGGCGGCGGGAACCCAATCGTCCGCACAGCGGTCCACGTCCTCTGCCGGGCGGAAGCAGGCGCTCCAGTAGCCGGCACTGCGGTAGAACGCCGCAGTGTCGAGCGAATCCGCGAGGGCCGCCAACCGGCGGAAATCCTCCGGTGTCCGGTCAGGACGCATCGCGGTGATCCCCAGCCCTTCCGCCAGCTCGGCACGATGTTCCGGACGAAGCCGCAGCA
>CAZWUZ010000462.1:0-1872 GCA_964637655.1 uncultured bacterium
GGTAGACCTGCGCCGCCTCGCTCGTCATCCCGCGCTGTTTCAAATCGAGCGCCTCGCGCAGCAGTTCCTGCACGCGCAGCGTGCGGGTCGTCGCGTCCGCCGCCGCTGCCGGCACCCCCGCGGTTTCCGCCGCCACAGCCGGCGCCGGCGCGGGTACCGGCGGCGCAACCGGCGGTACCGGGACCACCGGCAGCGGAGCAGCTGCTCCCGTCTCTGCCGGGACGGTGCCGGGGGCCGGCACGTAGGCGATCACTTCCAGCGGGCGCATATCCTCGTCGGTAAATCCCGGCATGACCGGTATTGTTTCACTACCGACCGACGCCGGTGCCGGCGCACCTGCGGGAACAGGTACGGCCGGAGCCGCCGCAGCGACCGGGCGCACCGCCGGTTCCATCTCGATGATATTGACCGACAGCGTCGGCGGCGACGGGACCGCGCCCGTCACCGGGCCGGCCATCATCTCCTGCTCGCCCGCCTGCTCGGGCGTGCCGGCAATGGCCGCGAGCAGCGCCGTCGCCGAGGCGCGCATCGGTTCCTGCCCCGTGGCCGGCAGCGCGGCGAGTAATTGCACCAGGGTCGTGCGCGCCGCCACCGGGTCGTGCCGCACGCTCACCTGCAGCGCCGCCGCCTGGTACATCGCGGTGAACCAGCGACCGCTGCCGGGACGCACCTGCGCCGCCAGTTCATACTGCTGCAGCGCGCGCGGCGCGTCACCCGTGGCATAGGCGAGACGCGCGAGACCCAGGTGCGCCTCTTCGACCGCCACGGCATCCGTTCCCGCCGTGATGATCTCCTCCCAGCGTTGCATCAGCAGTGCCAGCTGCTCGGTTTCCGTCGGTGCCTGCGGGACAACCGGCGCAACGGCGGCGGTTTCCGCCGCGACTGCCACCGCCACGGCCTCTGCCGGGCGCGGCTGCGCGTACTGCTCCTGCGCCGCGCTGCTCAGGCCGGAGAGCACCGACGTCTCCGGGAATTTCAGCACCTGCCCGACGGCGATGCGCGCCGGGTCAGTAAGACGGTTATGGTAGGCAACTTCGCGCCAGAGTGCGGCGCTGCCGTAGTAGCGCAGGCAGAGACCGCTCACCGATTCGCCGCTGCGCACCGTATGCTCCGCCGGCAGTTCGACCGGAGCAGCCGCAGCAGCCGGTGCTGCCGGCTCTGGTGCCGCCGGAACCGGACGCGACGGTGCCGCCGGAGCCGGCGTCGGGCGTGACGGGGACGGTACCACGGGCGCGGGCGTGCTGCTCCCCCCCGCCAGTTCAGTGAGACGCCGCTCCGCCGTGCTGCGCAGATACGATTCGGGATACGTGGTGATAAACTGCCGGTACTGCTGCTGCGCCTCGCTGCGCCGCCCCAACTGTTCGAGGCAGCGCGCCTGGTAATAGGCCGCCTGCTGCGCCTCGAAACTCTGCGGGAAACGGGTACCCAGTTGCGCGAAGCCCGTCAGCGCCGCGCTGAGTTCCCCCTGGTCATATTTTTCCTTTGCCGCCTGCATCAGCGAGCGCGCATCCTCGGCAAAAACCGCCGGGGCAAGGCAGAACACCGCCATGAGCACTGCGCAGTGCAGGCCCGCCAGGTACCGCCGCCGCCGGAGTTCACTTACAACGTTCACTCGTCCTTGCACTTACGCGCGATAGCACACCCCTCCCGAGCATTGGATGATAGCACAGGGCAGGGCAGGTGTCAATTAGTTGGATGGGAAAGGATGGATTCTGGTTGCATAGCGGTTGCTGACTGCTCAGGTGGCAGTCCCCCCCTGACTGACCGCCGTCACTGAATCGCAGCGGTGCCGCGCAGCAAAAAGGAAATCGCCAATGACGAGGAACTGCGGGAGTTGGTCAAGGAGTGGGTTGAACTGGGAATCGAGGCGTC
>CAZWUZ010000463.1:0-1862 GCA_964637655.1 uncultured bacterium
CGGTGCCGTTCGTCCTCGGGCGCGGCGACCGGCTGCCGTATGCCGCCGGCAGTTTCGACGTCGTGTTCTGTTCCGACGTGCTGGAACATGTCCCGGCCGGCGAGGCGTTCCTCCCGGAGATCGCCCGCGTGCTGCGCCCGGGCGGCCGCTGCCTGCTCACCACGGTCGACGGACGCTGGCAGTCGCCGCTGCGGCTGCGCGACCGGCTGCGCCGCCTGCCGGCGCCCTGGCGCGACCGCCTGATGGGCGCGTTCGCCATGAGCGATGACGACCTGCACCGCGCGTTCATGGGCCATGTGCGCGACGACCTGGCGCCGGCGCTGCTGGCGGCGGCGTGCGCCCGCTGCGGGCTGGAGCCGCAGCGGGTGCGGCACTACTGCCGGGCGTGGGGCGCGCTGCTGATGGAGCTGTTTTTCTGCGTCGACGGGCTGCCGCGCCGCCTCGTCTTCCCGCTGCTGCGCGCCCTGCTGCCGCTCGACCGGCTCATCACCGCGGGCCGGGCGTGGCAGTATGCCCTGGTCTGCCGGAAGCGCGCTGATGCCTGAACTGCGGGCGGCGGCGCGGCGCGGGCTGACGGTGCATGCCGACCCGCGCATCGATGCCGCGGTTGCGGCCGGCCTCGCGCAGTGCGTGGCGCGTCTCGTCGCGGCGCTGCCGGTGCGCGCCGTCATCCTCGGCGGCGGGTTCGGGCGCGGCGAGGGGAGCGTGCTGGACGACGCGGACGGCATCCGGCCGCTCAACGATTACGACCTGTTCCTGGTGGTGCCCGACGGGTTTGCCGCCGACCTGCGCCCGCTCGGGCGCGACCTGGCGCGCGCGGCGGGGATCCGCCTCGTCGACCTCATCCCGCTGGCGGAGACGGCGCTGGCGACGCTGCCGCCGACGCAGCTGCATTACGACCTGAAATACGGCGGACGCGTGCTGTGGGGCGAGGATGCGCTGGTGCGCCTCCCCGCCTACCCGCCGGGGCGGGTCACGCCGGAGTCGCCGCGCCTGCTGCTGCGCAACCGCCTCGTCTGCGCGCTCGAGGCGTATACGGACGCGTATGCCGCGGCGCCGCCGGCGGGCGAGCCGGCCCGCTTCCTGCTCACGCAGACGGGCAAGGTCGTGTCGGCCTGCGTCGAGGCGCTGCTCATGCGCGACGGGCGGTATCATCACCTCGCGGCGCAGCGGCAGCAGCGCCTGGCACAGGACTACCCGCAGCGCACGGCGCTGGTGCGGCTCAACGCGCTGGCCACGGCGTACAAGCTGCGCCCGGACGCGGCGGCGGCGGGCGACCCGGTGGCCTACTGGCGCGACGCGGTCGCGGCGTATCTCGGGGTCATGGCGGAACTGCTGCTCCCGGACGGGGGCGACCTGGCGGCGCAGGCGGCGGCGGTGACGGCGAACCGCGTCGAGGAGGCCGAACTGCTGCTGCTGCTCGCGCAGGCGGCCCCGCCGGCAGCGCGGGGGGCGCTGCTGGACCGCGTGCGGGCGGCGCTCGGCGGCGTGGTCCGTGAACCGCTGCCGGCGGCGGCGGACTGGGAAGCACTGCGCGCGCGCACGGTGCAGGCCTGGCACGAGGTCTGCCATTGAAGCCGGTCGTCCTGCTGGTGCTCGTCGACGGGCTGCGCCACGACTATCTCAATCCCGTCGCTGCGCCGTTCCTGTACGCGCTGGCGCGGCGGAATGTCGCGGCGACGCTCACCGAGACGTTCGCGTTCGAGCTGCGCCCCGCGTTCTTTGCCGGGCTGCAGCCGGAGGAGTGCAACGTCGCCAACATGTTCACCTACGACCCGGCGGAGTCGCTGTTCCGCGGGCTCGATGTCAGCCATGGCGACCGCGCGCGGATCACCGCCGACGTGCGCGCCGAGGCGCGGCGC
>CAZWUZ010000464.1:0-1862 GCA_964637655.1 uncultured bacterium
GGAGTATACGCCGCTTGTCTTTAGCCGTCTATCCCCAACATTTGTTTATACCTCCTGCTGTTCGGGTCGGCGCCGCACCACAGCGCCGCCCGGGTCAGTGGCGTGATACCGTGGCGGCAGGAGAAATGCAGGAGGTGTTCGGACCCGGTAAGCACATCAAGCGCAACGCCGGTCCCGACGGCAAGGGCAACCAGCCCGACCAGCATTTTTGCCGCAGTCATCGGCCTGAACATGCGCGATTGCGTCCAGAATCTTGAAGTCAGCATCAGAGATACGCCCGAAAACAGACACGTGAAGACACGTATCCAGCGTGAAAACGCAGTCATGCTACGCCTGCCTTTCCCGCGCGGCTCCTTCGTCGTCCTCACTGCGTTCCGTCAGTACACAACGGGCAAGGGTTTCCACTCTGGCAAGCGCCTCGTCGCGTGTTTCGCCATAACACATAACACCGGGAAATTCAGTAGCCTCGGCGAGCCAGCGGCCGTCTGTTTCCTGTTCAGTTTCCACTGACATCTTCATCAGGCGTTGGTGACGATGGCGGGGAAATCCCGCACGGTGAGGCGGACGATGGCCTCGGGTCCGAGGTCGGGAAAGGCGACATCCACCCACGCCGTGACGGTGCTGGCGTAGAGCGCGCCGAGGCCGCCGTAGGCCGAGAGGTAGACCGCGTTGTGCTTCTTCAGCAGCGCCTGCACCGCCGGCGAACGCTGCCCCTTGCCGATGCAGACGCGCAACCCTGCCGCGAGCAGCGGGGCCATGAAGGGGTCCATGCGCGACGCGGTGGTCGGCCCGCAGGCGCCGTAGCGCCCCGCGCGTGCCGGGGTCGGCCCGCAGTAGTAGAGCGCCGTGCGGCGCAGGTCAACGGGGAGTTTCTTTTTCTGCGCCAGTAGTGCGACGAGGCGCTTATGCGCCTGGTCGCGTGCGGTGTAGATATCGCCAGAGAGGAGCAATTCCTCGCCCGGGCGCACGCGCACCGTGCCGTCGAGCAACGCGTCGACAGACACCGCGCGCGGGGTGCGCTTCACAGTGTCACCGTCGCGCGGCGCGTGGCGTGGCAGTTGATGTTCACCGCCACCGGCAGCGAGGCGATATGGCAGGGCTCCGCGAAAATATGCACCGCCAGCGCCGTCGTCTTCCCGCCGAACCCGAGCGGTCCCACCCCCAGCGCGTTCAGTACGCGCAGCAGTTTCGCCTCTTCGCGCGCGAGCGCGCGGTCGGGATTGCGTTGTGTCAGCGGGCGGAAAAGCGCGCGTTTGGCCAGATGCGCCGCGCGGTCGAAACTGCCGCCGAGGCCGACCCCGACGACCAGCGGCGGGCAGGCATCGCCCCCCGCCTTGCGGACGGTCTCCGCGACAAAGGTACGCACGCCTTCCCACCCCGCGGTGGGGAGCAGCATCTTCAGTTGCGACTTGTTCTCCGCGCCCCCGCCTTTGGGGAGCACGGTGATGGTCAGGCGGTCGCCGGCAACTTCCTCGCGCATGATGACGGGGAGGTTGGTCCCGCTGTTGGGGCGTTTGCCCGCGCCGTCATGCACCGACGAGGCGCGCAGCCCCCACGCTTTCGTCGCCTGCGCGATCCCGCGGGCGATGGCTTTATCGAGGTCGCCGCGCACGCGCACGTCGCGTCCCTGCTCGACCAACACGACCTGCAATCCGGTATCCTGGCAGATGGGGATGCCATCACGCCGGGCGCAGGCGGCATTGGCAAGAATACGGTCGAGCACTGCCTGCGCCACGGGTTCCGTCTCCCGCGCCCGCGCGCGGCGCACCGCCGCAACGATGTCAGCGGGGAGTTCACACGCCGCCCGCCGCGCCGCCGCCGCCGCCGCCGCGGCGAGGGCGGCGGGGTGGGGCGTGGGCAGA
>CAZWUZ010000465.1:0-1859 GCA_964637655.1 uncultured bacterium
CGGCCCGGCCGGGAGCGCGCGCACGGCGAGGATGGCGGCGAGCAGTGGCAGCAGCGCGTTTTCGAGCAGCGGCACGCGCCCGAGCAGGAGCAGCGGCGCGCCCAGCGTGAACCAGGCAAGGGCCAGCAGGCCGGCGGCGGGTGCGGCATGCCGGGCCAGCGTCCCGTGCAGCAGCAGGCCGGTGAGCGCGGCGAGCAGCGCCAGCAGCCCGGTGGTGGTGGCCGGCCCGTAGCCCGCCACGGACCAGACGCTCCAGGCGAGCGCGTGCATGACCGGAAAGAGCAGTGCGTTGTTCCAGTCGCCGACGAGCGGTTCGCCGGTGAGGACGAGCGAGCGGGCATTATTGAGGTAGAAGCCGGGATCGGTATACTCGCCGCGGCTGAAACTGAGGTACGGCGGATCGAGCGCAGGCAGCGCCGCGCGGGTGACGATGATGACCGCCAGCAGGCCCAGCAGCGTCGCGCGCCTCATTTGTACGCTTCGATGCACATGCCCGCGCCGACGGGCGGATCCTCGCGGTACACGAACTTGAACAGGTGGGTTTCAAGCGCGGCGAGGAAGACGCGCGGCAGCACCGCCCAGCGCCCGCAGAGCGCCTTGTTGAGCCGCGAGGGGATGCTCATCGGCAGCAGCAGGTCGAACCACCACATGGCGCGGCGCGAGAGGTAGAAACTGACGCGCACGTCGCGGAAGCCGGCCGCGTGCAGCAGCTGCGTCCACTCCTCCGGCGTGAGCATGGTGTAATGCTTGAAGACGCGGTTGACCGTGGTGGCGTACCAGTCACCAAGGCGGTGCAGGCCGAGACGGTGGCAGGCGGCATACCAGAACAGGTACTGACCGTAGAGATGTGAGTGGGTGGTGAAGACGTACTTGCCGCCGTCACGCAGCACGCGGTGAATCTCGCGCAGCGGCAGCGTGTGGTCGCGCACGTGCTCGACCACGCAGTTGCTGATGACCGTGGCAAAATGCCCGGAGGCGAAGGGGAGCGCGCGGGCATTGGCGTTGGTGCGGCTGCGGTAGCGCTCGGGGAGCGCCCGCTTGCGCAGTTCGACCCGGTCGAGGTCGATGCCGACGTCGATGTCATGGAAAAAGACGATGGAGGCGAACAACCCGTCGCCGCAGCCGATGTCGAGAATGGGCGGTTGCAGCGCGCTGCGGCGGAAGAGGCGTCCTTCCATGCTGCGCACCAGCGCCAGCGCGGCGGAGGTGTGGGTGAGGTAGTCGAAGAGCACGTTCTCGTCGTCGCGGATGTTGTGGATGAGCCGGCGTTTGACCGTCCAGTAGAGGGCCAGCAGGAAGACGAGCAGCGTGAGCAGCGTCGTGCAGATGCCGAGGTAGAGGTCACGCGGCACGAAGCGCAGCGTGAGCCGGTGCGTGCCGGCCGGGACGTGTGTGCCGAGCAGGTAGTGATAGGCGCGGAACAGCGGCTGCGGCCGCCCGTCCAGTGCGCACTCCCAGAACGGGTACCAGTTCTCGCTGAACACGACATACGCGGGACCGTCCGCCTGCACCGTCCATTCCCGCCGGTCCGGGAGCAGCAGGCGGGGGGTGAAGGTGACCGCGGCCGGGGCGAAGGCGGCGGGCAACCCGTCGGGGAAGTGCGTGCCGGGCGGCACCAGCACCGTGCGCGGCGGGTAGAAGGCCTCCGCCTGCAAGGCGCGGGCGGTTGCCGCCTCGGGGAGTGCGAGACGTTGCGGAACGGCAAAGACCGGCGGCAGCGCGCCGCCATTGCGGTAGAGAGTGAATTCGCCGTCGCGGGCGAGCGGGGTTAGCCGCGGATGGCGCAGCGGCCACGGAGCGATGACGTAGCGCGCGGCAGCGAGGTTGAGCACGGGCGAGGCAAGGTTGCGGATGGCGAC
>CAZWUZ010000466.1:0-1842 GCA_964637655.1 uncultured bacterium
GGTGCTTCTCCGCCTCGACCTTCACCACCAGCAGGTTGAGCATCGTGTTCTGCTCGCCCCCCATCCGGCCCGGCAGGCGCTTGCCCTTGAATACCCGCGACGGATAGGAGGAGGCGCCAATCGAGCCGGGCGCCCGGTGGAACATCGAGCCGTGCGACATCGCCCCGCCCCCGAAGTGGTGGCGCTTGACCACCCCCTGGAAGCCCTTGGCCTTGCTCACCCCGCTGACATCGACCGCCGCCACGCCGGCGAACAGGTCGACCGTCAGTTCCTGCCCGACCTGGTACGCGTCCGTGCTGTCGACACGCACCTCGCGCAGGCAGGCGAACGCCTTCGTCCCCGCCGTGGTGAAGTGGCCGGCGAGCGGCTTGCCTGCCGCCACGCGCTCCTCGAACCCGAGTTGCAGCGCCTCGTAGCCGTCCTTCGCCTTCGTCTTCTTCTGCACGACGGTGCACGGGCCGACTGCCAGCACCGTCACCGGCACCTGGTTCCCGCTCTCGTCGTATACCTGCGTCATGCCGACCTTGCGGCCGAATAGCCCGATCATGATCTCTCTCTCCCGCCGCCCTACAGCTTGACCTCGATGTCAATCCCGGCCGGCATCTCCAGCTTGGTCAGCGCTTCCATGGTGTCCGGGGTGGGGCTGACAATCTCCACCAGCCGCTTGTGCGTGCGCACCTCGAACTGCTCGCGCGACTTGCGGTCCACGTGCGGCGACCGCAGCACCGTGTAGCGGTTGATCCGCGTCGGCAGCGGGATGGGCCCGACTACCTTAGCCCCGGTCCGCTTGGCCGTGGAGACCAGCTCCTGCACCGTCTTATCGATGAGGCGATGGTCATACGCCCGTAGCCGTATCCTGACTCTCTGCTTGCCCATACCCGCTCCTTTGGATCCTCCGCCGCCGTTTTACTCGAGGATTTCCGTGACCGTGCCCGCACCAACCGTGCGCCCGCCTTCGCGGATCGCGAAACGGTGCGTCTTTTCCATCGCTACCGGCACCGCCAGCTCGACCGTCAGTTCGACGTTGTCGCCCGGCATGACCATCTCGACACCCTGCGGCAGCACAATCGAGCCCGTCACGTCAGTGGTGCGGAAGTAGAACTGCGGACGGTAGTTGCTGAAGAACGCCGTGTGCCGGCCGCCTTCCTTCTTGGTCAGCACGTACAGCTGCGCCTTGAACTTCTTGTGCGGGGTGATGCTCCCCGGCTTGGCGATGACCTGCCCGCGCTCGATGCCGTCCTTCTCGACGCCGCGCAGCAGCATGCCGATATTGTCACCCGCCTGCGACTGGTCGAGCAGCTTGCGGAACATTTCGAGACCCGTGCACACCGTCTTGCGCGACTCGGGGCGCAGTCCGATAATCTCGACTTCCTCGCCAACCTTGATGACTCCGCGTTCGACGCGGCCCGTGGCCACCGTGCCGCGACCGGTGATCGAGAAGACGTCCTCGACCGACATCAGGAAGGGCTTGTCGACATCGCGCTGCGGCTCGGGAATGAACGTATCCAACGCCTCGACCAGCTTGAGAATCGGCTCGGCGTCCGGCCCGGACGGGTTCTGGATCGCCTTGAGCGCCGACCCGCGCACCACCGGCACATTGTCGCCGTCAAACTCGTACTTGCTCAGCAGCTCGCGGATTTCCATCTCGACGATGTCGAGAATCTCGGCATCGTCAACCGCGTCGCACTTGTTCATAAACACGACCAGTTTCGGCACGTTGACCTGCTTGGCCAGCAGCACGTGTTCGCGCGTCTGCATCTTCGGGCCGTCCGCCGCATCCACGACCAGGATGGCGCCGTCCATCTGCGCCGCGCCGGTGATCATGTTCTTGATGTAGTCGGC
>CAZWUZ010000467.1:0-1802 GCA_964637655.1 uncultured bacterium
CGGCGCCGCTGCGCGCGGTCACCCGCCGCCTGCGCCGCCTGTTCCGCCGCTGACGCCGCGCTCCCGCGCCGCCGCCGCCTCCACCTGCTGCCACTTTGCCAGCAACGGTTCGGTGACCGAGCAGTAGTTGACCGGGATGAAGCCCAGCCCCGTCAGGCGTTCCAGCAGGTAGTCGCGGTGGAACGAACCGGTGAACAGGGCGAGATCCTCCGCGCGCGCGTGCAATGACGCCCCGGGCGCGACATAATCGTACTGCGTGTGCCAACCGCGCTTGCGACGTTCCGGCCCGAACCGCGCCCGGCGCTCGGCAATCTTCCGTTCGCCATGCGCCTGCGACCGGAGCGGGTAGTGGCGGACGAGGAAGTTGAACGGGAAGACCCGCGCGCCCGGGAACACGAGCCGGTGCCCGGCGTGCTCGGCCATGGCGATGCGGGCCGCCGGTTTCTTCCACGCCTTGACCTGTGTCCCGTGCGGGTTCGGGTCGAACAGGAAATGGCGGAAATGAGCGGCGGGATCGCTGCCGGGCAGGAACGTGTCATCGACCGGCGGGAACTCGAGCACGGTGAAATCGACGCAGGTGAAGCCCCAGCGGTCGGCAAGCCAGAACGCATCGCGCAGGGTGAGTTCAGGCCACGGCGACTCGCGGAGTTCGTCGGCATCGTGGTTGATGAACCAGTCGGCAGCGAGCACCTGCGCCAGCTCCTCCTTGCGCCGCATCAGTTCGAGCCACAGGTCGGCCGGGTCGGCCGGGTCGAAGCGTTCCATGCCGACCAGGCCGCGCCCGAGATAGGTATGCGCGATGGCGGCCGTGGCGTCGGTCGACCCGTTGTCGATGAGGTAGACACCGATGCCCGCGCGCGCGAAGTGCCCGAGCACCGGGCCGATAATATCCTCCTCGTTGTAGGCCGAGAGCAGCGCCAGCACGCGAAACGCCGGCGGGGCGGGCCCGGACGCGGGGCAGCCCGCCCCGGCCAGCACCGCCACCAGCGCCGGCAGTCCCCGCTCCTGCCGCGCCCAGCCGGCAAACAGCACGCGCAGTCCGCGCGCGCCGAGAGCGCCGCTGAACCCGTCAACGAGACGCTGCCGCTCGCCGCCAGGCAGCGGGCGCAGCACCCCGAAGGGGCGCACAAGCACCGCTGCCGGCGCATGCTCGAGCATCCCGCCCAGCGTCCCCCAGGCCGGCGCCCCGGGCCGGTCGAGCAGGCTGCGCACGTCAGGGAGCAGCACGACGGCAGCGGCGGCGGCGGCGGCCGGATCAGCGACCCCCTCCTCGCCCCGCAGCCGGCAGATATGCGTGACGCCGAAGCGCTGCGCGAGGAACGCGGCACACTGGTGGAAGATGTCGCCGGCGCGGTCGGCAAGGTACGGCGCGGTTGCCAGCCGCTCGCAGCCGGCGGCAGGCGCGGTCATGCGCGCCCCGCCGCGGCATCGGCCAGCCAGTGGTCGAGCTGCCGGGTAAAATGTTCACCCGGCCAGTTCTCCACCGCCAGGCGCGGCAGCAGGAAGCGGTCGCCCGCGGCCGTGACGCTGCCGGCCCGCGTGGTAACCGCGTAGCGGTACCCGGCGGCGCGCACCCGCGCCGCGCTCTCCGGCGCGGCGCTGCCGTACGGGTAGGAAAACCCGGTCACCGCGCAGCGCAGCCGGGTTTCCAGGAATTCGCGGCAGTCACCGATGGCCGGCGCCTGCTCGGCTGCCGGCCGCGCGGCAAGGTCGTCAGGGTGCACGGTGTGGGCGCCGATCTCGAACAGCGGTTCGCGCGCGAGCCCTGCGGCCTCGGCGAGCGTCAGCGGGCGCGCGGCCGG
>CAZWUZ010000468.1:0-1797 GCA_964637655.1 uncultured bacterium
CTGCACCGGTGCGCACCTTCACCCCGTAGCGCAGCAGTGCATAGAATTCGCGGTTGCGGTCGTACAGGGAGAGTGTGAGGTTCCCTGCCGCCGAACTCAAGATATGCCAGGCGCGGCTGATCAGGTCGTTGCCCACCCCGCGCTGCTGCAGCGCCGCGCGGAAATGCTGCTCCTCAACATTGCGGTTGCCGTCGCGGTCCGTCCAGTCGCCCAGATGCGCATAGCCGAGCCCACCCGCCTGCGGCGGATCAGTGAACAGTTTCGCGATCCGCTGCTGCGTGCGCCGCTCGACCTGCCCGATGGTCGTCATCGATTCACCCGGCCTTCGCCGTGAATTCCGGGATGGCGCGCTTCATGAACTCGTCAAACAGCGGCACGGTAAAGGCCATGTCGCCGTAGGCCGGACTGTAGATCATCCCTTTTTTGATCAGGTTGGCGCGCAGCGGACCCATCGCATTGATTCGTATTTTCATGGTTTCGGCTATGTCGGCAGTGCGATATGGACCGGTTCCCAATTCAGCCATGGCCCGCAGGAATCTCCCTTCCCGCGGAGTCAGCCGGCTGAAACGCACGCGGAAGAAATTGTCGTCAAGACGTCTGATGACCACCGGGGATATTGCACGCACCACCGCCAACGTGATGGGTGATGCCAGCGCGTGATTCCATGCCTGATAGCCCCATTCCTGAACGAAATACGGATACCCTTTGGTCAGCCGGTAAATCTCCTTCAGTGCCGATGCGGCAAACGCGGCCTGTGCCTCTTTGACCGGATCCTGCAGCGCCGTTATTACCTCGGTTTCCGATAACGGACCGATGTCCGGAAAACTGAACAGACGCTCGGCGTATGATTTCGCTTCGCCGGCCAGCCCGGGCAGGATCGGCAGCCCGGCGCCGATCAGCACCAATGGCAGGCGGTGCTGCTGCAGTTTGTGCATCGCCATGATCAACGCGCTCAATTCAACCTGCTGCAGATATTGGATCTCATCGATCAAGATGGCTATGGCGGTTTTCCGCTCTTCCGCTGCCTCCGCCACGGCGACCAGAAGTTCCGGCAAATCAACTTCGAGATCGCCGCTATCCGCCGACCCACGCTCCGGTTCGATGTCCAAGCCGACGGTAAAATCACCGATCGACACCTTTACCGCACCGAGGAAACTTTTCAGCACGGCAATGCCGCGTTTTACTTTTTGTCCGGCGCCGGCAAGCCGGTCAATTTCATAAAACAGTTTTCGCAGGTGCGTACCCAATAGCGCAGCCAGCGGTTTTTCCTCACTCGCTTCTATGCTGATCGTGTGATATCCCTGACGCAGCGCCAGACGCTCAATTTCATTCAATAACACGGTTTTGCCGACACCACGCAATCCGGTCATAAGCAGGCTTTTCTCCGGCTTTCGTCTGCTCACCCGCCCCAAGAGAATAGTTGCTTGCTCCATAACATCATTTCTGCCAGCAAGTTCAGGAGGTGGCGAGCCGGCGCCAGGGGAGAAAGGATTATTGATCTTGTCCATTTCATTCCTCCACGTTATAGCGACTTCTATCAAGTTCTACGCTATTATACCACACTTTTGGCATATTTGTGTAGAACTGTGGATAAGTTGCTATAACCGCGCGGTGCGCTGTCATGACAAATCTCTCGCCCAGCCATATACCCGGCCCTCTCGCCGCTTCCGGAAGGTAAAAAACACACGTCAGCCACCGCGCGCCGGCCGAATTATGATTTCCGCCAGCGCATGGTCGCAGTCCATCACCTCAAAATACTCCGGAACAAAGTCACCCAGCCACTCGCGCGCCTCTTCG
>CAZWUZ010000469.1:0-1786 GCA_964637655.1 uncultured bacterium
TTCGACCTGCCCGAACTCTGGACGGTGCTCGGACTGACTGCCGCGGTGGTGACCACTGACAGCGCGGCGCAGCATATCGCCGCGGCGCAGGACCGCCCGCTCACCGTGCTCTTCGGGACGACCGACCCGCAGCGCACGGGTCCCGGCCCGTACGCGACCCGTACGCAGGTGCTGCGCGCCCCGGGCTGCCCGGAGCAGCCCTGTTTCCGCCGCACCTGCACGCGGCGCAACTGTCTGGACGATATCCCGGTGGAACCGGTGGCGGCCTCCGTGCGCGCCGCTTTGACGAAGGTGAACTGATGACCGACGACACTATACCCGCGCGGCGGCCCACGCCGGTGCGCGACTTCCTGCTCAAGTACCGCCGCTACCTGGCGTGGCTCTACGCGCTGCTCCTGCTCGCGCTGATGGCCCCGTCGGTCAGGAGCATCCTGCTCTGGCTGCCGCTCATCGCGCTCGGCGCCGGCCTGCGCATCTGGGCCTCGGGCTGCATCGAGAAGAATGTCAATATCGCCTGGAGCGGTCCCTACCGCCACGTGCGCAACCCGCTCTACATCGGCTCGTTCCTCATCGGGCTCGGGGTGACCCTCACCGCTGACAGCTGGATACTCCTCGCGCTCTACCTCCTCCTCTTCCTCGTCGTCTACCGCCACGGGGTCATCGCCGAGGAGCGCCTGCTCGAACAGAAGTTCGGGCGCGACTTCAAGCGCTACTGCGCCCACGTCCCGCGCTTCCTGCCGCGCCCCGTCGCCACGCGCGAGGGGAGCGTCGGCTTCCGCATGTACCTCGTCATGCGCCACCGCGAGTACAATACCTGGCTCGCCATCATTGCCATCTACATCATCTTCTGCCTCGCGCTCGACCACTGGAAAGGGTTCTATGAAGCCGGCCGTATTCTTGGATCGTGACGGCACGCTCAACCGCGATCCCGGCTACCTGAGCGATCCGGAGCAGCTCGAGCTCTTCCCGGGCGCCGGGCAGGCGGTCGCGCGCTTCAACCGCGCGGGCTACCTCGTCATCATCATCAGCAACCAGTCGGGGATCGGGCGCGGGCTGTTCAGCGAGGCGGACCTGCACAATGTCACGCAGCGCCTGTACGAGCTGCTCGCGCGCGACGGGGCGCATGTCGACGCGCAGTACTACGCTCCCTACCACGACGAGGCGGAGGACCCGCGCTACCGCGAGCGCCCCGAATGGCGCAAGCCACAGCCCGGGATGATTTTCCACGCCGCGCAGGAGCACCGCATCGACATGCGCAAGTCGCTGCTCATCGGCGACCGCGAGAGCGACATCCTCGCGGGAAAGCGCGCCCGGCTGCGCACCTGCATGGTGCTCACCGGCGAGGGCGCCTTCGCCTTCGAGCGTCTCAAGGATACCCCGCAGGCCCCGGACTTCGTCTTCCCCGACCTGCTCGCTGCCGCACACTACTTCTGTCCCGCCGCACAGAGCGGGACGCTGTTCTAGGAGCATCACCATGGACTATTCGCAAACCGTCAACCTGCCGCAAACCGCCTTCCCCATGCGCGGCGACCTCGCCAAACGCGAACCGGCGATGCTCGCCCGCTGGCAGCAGGAACACCTCTACGCCGCCATCCGCGCCGCGCGCGCGGGCAGGCCGCAGTTCGTGCTGCATGACGGGCCGCCCTACGCCAACGGCAACATCCACATCGGGCATGCGCTCAACAAGGTGCTCAAGGACATCATCGTCAAGGAAAAGACGCTGCGCGGTTTCGATGCCCCCTACGTCCCGGGCTGGGACTGCCACGGGCTCCCCATCGAGCACAAG
>CAZWUZ010000470.1:0-1775 GCA_964637655.1 uncultured bacterium
GATGGTCGGGATGGTGGCGCGGATGCGCTTGTCGCTGGTCACCACCCCGTCCTTGAGCGGCACATTGTAGTCAACGCGGACAAAGACGCGCTTGCCGCGCGCGTCGAGGTCCCGTACGGTTTTCGTCTGCATACGTTCCTCCTTACTTCTTGCCCGCCATGTACTGGATCAGGTCGACGACGCGGCAGGAGTAGCCCCACTCGTTGTCGTACCACGAGACGACCTTGAAGAGGCGCTTTTCGCCCTTGAGGTTGTTCTGCGTCGTCGCCAGCGAGTCGTAGATCGACGAGCGGTCGTCATGCACGAAGTCCGTGGAGACCAGTTCCTCGTTGCAGTAGCCGAGGATTCCCTTGAGGTAGGTTTCGCTCGCCTTCTTGAGCAGCGCGTCGATCTCCTCGATCGAGGTGTCGCGCGCCGCGCGGAAGGTCAAATCGACCACCGAGACGTCCGGGGTCGTCACGCGGAAGGCCATGCCGTGCAGCTTGCCCTTGATCGCCGGCAGCACTTCGCCCACGGCCTTGGCCGCGCCCGTCGTCGACGGGATGATGTTGAGCGCCGCCGCGCGGCCGCCGCGCCAGTCCTTCTTCGAGGGGCCGTCCACCGTCTTCTGCGTCGCCGTATAGGCGTGGATGGTGGTCATCAGGCCGCACTCGATGCCGATGCCCTCCTTGAGCAGGACATGCGCCACCGGGGCGAGACAGTTGGTCGTACAGGATGCGTTCGACACCACATGATGCTGCGCCGGATCGTATTCCTCATGGTTGACGCCGACGACAAAGGTGCGCAGGTCCCCCTTGCCCGGGGCGGAGATGATGACCTTCTTCGCCCCCGCCTTGAGATGCCCTTCCGCCTTTTCCTTCGCGGTGAACAGGCCGGTGCACTCGATGACATAGTCGACGCCCAGCTGGCCCCACGGCAGCGTTTCGATCCCTTCCTTCGACGCGGCAAGGCACTTGATCTTCTGCCCGTTGACGACGAGGACGTCCTCGCCCTCATGGCTCACGTCCGCCTTCATGCGGCCATGCACCGAGTCGTATTTCAGCTGGTAGGCGAAATACTTCGCGTCCGTGGTCATGTCGACCACCGCGACGACGTCCACGCCCTTGCCCAGCACGCCCTTCTCCACCATCGCCTGCAGCACCAGGCGCCCGATGCGCCCGAACCCGTTGATGCCAACCTTGATTCCCATGATCTTCTTCCTCCTGTGGAAGTTTGGTGTTGTGGTCTACGCCTTGCCGGCGCAGCCGAGATAGTTGATTTTGCGCGTCACCACCTGCTTGATCGCCTCGCGCGCCGGTGTCAGGTACTGGCGCGGGTCGAAATCGCCCGGTTTCTCCGCGAAGTGTTTGCGGATGGCCGCGGTCATCGCCAGGCGCAGGTCGGTATCGATGTTGATCTTGCACACCGCCGTCTTGGCCGCCTGCGCGATCATCGTTTCCGGCACGCCCTGCGCGCCGGGGATCTGCCCGCCGAAATCGTTGCACGCCTTCACCAGGTCCTGCGGCACGCTCGACGCGCCATGCAGCACCAGCGGGAAGTTCGGCAGCAGCGACTGGATCTTCGCCAGGCGGTCGAAATCAAGTTTTGCCTCGCCTTTGAACTTGTAGGCGCCGTGGCTGGTGCCGATGGCGATGGCCAGCGAATCGCACCCGGTCTTCTGGACGAACTCGACCGCCTGGTCCGGGTCGGTGTAGGTGGCGTCGGCCGTGTTGACCTTGACGTCGTCCTCGACCCCCGCCAGCTTGCCCAGTTCCGCCTCGACCGGCACGCCCTTG
>CAZWUZ010000471.1:0-1751 GCA_964637655.1 uncultured bacterium
GGCCTTCTGCACGCCCGCGTCCTCGACCTGCTTGGCCAGCGGTTCGGTGATTTCCATCCCCGCCTTGACCAGCACTTCGCCCGTCTCCGGGTGCTTGATGTTTTCCAGCGCCACGCGCCCGAGGATGCGGTCGTACAGCGACTCGCGCTCCTCGTCCCCCTCGCGCAGCGCGGTAACCACCACCCCGTTCATCGTCCCGCAGTCCTGCTGCGTGACGATGGTCTCCTGCGCGACGTCCGACAGCCGGCGCGTCAGGTAGCCCGCGTCCGAGGTCTTCAGCGCCGTGTCCGCCAGTCCCTTGCGCGCACCGTGCGTCGAGATGAAGTACTCGAGCACCGTCAGGCCCTGGCGGAAGTTCGATTTGATCGGCAGTTCGATGATCTTGCCCGACGGCTTGGCCATCAGCCCGCGGATGCCGCCCAGCTGCTTGATCTGGTCGATGCTGCCGCGCGCCCCCGAGGCCGACATCAGGTAGAGCGGGTTGAGCCCGCCCTGGTCCGCCTTGAGGTGATCGTAGAGCACGTCGCGGATCTCGTTGGTCGCGCGGGTCCAGATGTCAACCACGCGGTTGTAGCGGTCGTCATCGGTGATCTGCCCGCGCAGGGAGGCCTTCTCCACCGCCTGCACTTCCTTGTCCGCCTCAGCGATAAACTTGTCTTTCTCCTTGGGCATGACCACGTCGCGGATGCTGATCGAGGTGCCCATCACCGTCGCGTACTCGAAGCCGATGTTCTTCAGCGTGTCGAGGATGACGATGGTGCGGTACGAGCCGAATTTCTCGAAGCAGCGGGTGATCAGTTTGGCGATCGACTTTTTGTCCAGCGTCTCGTTGACGAATTCCAGTCCCGCCGGCAGCCGGTCGTTGAGGAACGCCCGCCCCACCGTCGTCCGCACCAGCGCCCCCTCGCGCGTGCGGAAATGGATGGCATCGTGCAGGCACACCTGCCGCCTGAGTTTCTTGTCCTCGCGGCCATACGCCATGATGCTGAACGCGTGCTCCAGTTCGGCGATGTCGCCGTACACCGGCAGGTCGCGGTCCGCCGGCTGCTCCCCGGGCTTCACCGCCGTCAGGTAGTACAGCCCGATGACCATGTCCTGCGTCGGTGTCGCCACCGGCTTGCCGTTGCCCGGCAGCAGCAGGTTGTTGGTCGACAGCATGAGGAAGCGCGCCTCGAGCTGCGCCATGCGCGACAGCGGCACGTGCACCGCCATCTGGTCGCCGTCGAAGTCGGCGTTGAACGCGGTGCAGACGAGCGGGTGCAGACGGATGGCCTTCCCCTCGATCAGCACCGGCTCGAAGGCCTGGATGCCGAGGCGGTGCAGCGTCGGGGCGCGGTTGAGCAGCACGGGATGGTGCGCGGTGATCTCCTCGAGCACGTCCCACACGTCGTTGCTCGCGCGCTCGATCAGTTTCTTGGCGCTGCGGATGTTGCTCACCAGTTTGCGCTCCACCAGCTTGTTCATGATGAAGGGCTTGAACAGTTCCAGCGCCATCTGCTTGGGCAGCCCGCACTGGTTGATCTTGAGTTTCGGGTCGATGACGATGACCGAGCGGCCCGAGTAATCGACGCGCTTGCCCAGCAGGTTCTGCCGGAAGCGCCCCTGCTTGCCGCGCAGCAGGTCGGAGAGCGACTTGAGCGCGCGGTTGCCCGGGCCGCGCACGATGCGCCCGCGCCGCCCGTTGTCAAACAGCGCGTCCACCGCCTCCTGCAGCATGCGTTTCTCGTTGCGTATGATGATCTCGGGCGCGT
>CAZWUZ010000472.1:0-1742 GCA_964637655.1 uncultured bacterium
GGGTTGCAAGGCGCACACATTTTTCACCCTCACCCCTGCCCTCTCCCACTGCAGGGTGAATAGCTGCCTGTCGTCAATGATATGCGGGAGCGCGTGAAACTTCCGGCGGGTGTACTGACGCAGTGCACGACCGCGGTTGCACTGCGTGCCATCGTTAGTGATATGCGGGAGCGCGTGAAAAGAACGCCGGCCTCGAGCGGGCCGGCGTCCACTGCGGTGCGGGGCAGCGCGGCGGGTCCGGCCGCCTGCCCGGATTTGACTATGCCAGGTACGAAATATGCACATCCGCCGCCGCGTGGTTCCGCCCGTCGGCGAATTCGACCGCGGCTGCTTCCGTCAGCGCGTTCTTCTCCCCCTTGAGATTGTAGGTCTGGTAGTCGAGGTTGATAGCGGTGATGCCCGCCTCGGGGAGCGTGCGCAGTTCCGCGGCCTCGCTGCTGCCATTGGTGTTGCGGTCGGTCCAGAGGCGCAAGCCGCTGAAGACCGCGTCCTGCGCGTCGATGCGATTATCCGCGTTGTCGTCGAATTTCGCCAGCTCCGCGAACCCGTTGGCCGCGCCATGCTGGTCGCCGAAGAGTTCCTTGCCGCTGTCGATCTGCCCGTTGCCGTTGCGGTCGTAGGCAAGGAACGCGTCGTCGCCGCTCACCGTTCCCGTCTGCTCGGTGGTGCCGTCGCCGGTCAGGTCGAAACGGGCGCCGCTGTCCGCGTCGGTCAGTTCGATGCCATCACCGTCGAGGTCGATAACCAGCGGGTCCTGCACCTCGCGCACCGCGATGGCGCCGCTTTCGTACACCTGCACCTCGATATTGATCATCTCCGCGCTGATGCTGGTGGCTGATGCTGATGCCGGCGTTGCGGTGGCAGGGGTGGCAGCGTCCGGCGGAAGCGCCGGGGTCCCGCCCCGGCCGTTGGCGTCGCGGAACGCACCGGCGATATCTTTTACCGTCTGGCGGATTTCCTTGTCGCTCTTGTCGGTGAAGGTACGCAGCAGCAGTTCCAGTTCGCGCAGCTGCTTGAGCTGCCCGTCGCTCAACCCTTCCTGTTCCTCTTCCCACGCCGCTTTTCCTGCCTGTCCGGCTTTTCCGGCCTTGCCGGTCAGGTCTGCCAGCGAGGCATCGAATTCCCGGAGGAATTCCATCACCTTTTCTTTCTGCAGTTTCTTCCCGATACTGACGTCAAGCCGTTCATATTCCGCGCGGGTGAGCGAGAAATTCAGCGTCTTTGCCACAGCATCCTGTTGCCCGGCACCGGTGGTCGCAGACGCATTGACCTGCAGTTTCTCATAGGTGATTTTCACCGCCTCAACGCTCAGTTGCGAACTGAAGGCGCGGGCATTCTCGCTGCGAATCCCCTGCTCAATCAGTTTGACCTTGAGGTAATCGAGTTCATAGCGCTCGTAGGTGACCCCGGCCGCCAGGTCAGTGCGGCCCGCTGGTGCAGGCGCCGTGGTGGTTGCCGGTGCGGATCCGGTAAATCGTTTGATGAGTTGCGTAAGGTCAGTGCTGCCGGGTACTGACAGGTGTGCGAGTTCCATTGCGGGTTCCCTCCGTGGTGCCGCCTCTGCTGCCGGGGTCCCATCCCTGAACCCCGTGCTCTCCTTATCGGCAGGTGTTTCCCGAACTTGAGGGGAAACCTGAACTTTTTTGTATCTGTTATTCATAGCGGCAGATACAAAACAGCCTCGAACGCCTTTCCAGCAACCGCTACGACCATCCACCTGGCAAAGCAGGATACAGTTGCCC
>CAZWUZ010000473.1:0-1734 GCA_964637655.1 uncultured bacterium
GGCGATGCCGGCGGCGGACACCGGCGCGGCCGCGCGCGCGGGCGCGGAGGCGCTGGCGGGCGCGGTGCGCACCTACAGCGGGGTGTTCAACCGGCACCTGACGCTGCAACAGCGTGTCGGGTTCAGCGAGAACGACGGGCTGCAGGGGGAGATGCGCGCGGCCATTCACGCGGTGGACGCGGAACTGCAGGCACTCGACAGCATACACGCGGCCGCCACCACCGCGGCCGCTGCCGCGGGAAGCGGCCTGCTGCGCGCCGGGGTGCTGCTCATGCTCTTCGGGCTGCTGCTCGGCACGCTCATTTTCTGGCTGGCCGCGCGCGTGCTGCTGCGCCCGGTGCAGGCTCTGCAGGACGCCACGGCGGAACTGGCGGCGGGCAAACTCGGCGCCCGGGCGGCAGTGGCCGCGCGCGACGAATTCGGACTGCTGGCGCAGGCGTTCAACGCGATGGCGGAAGCGCTCGCCGGGGTCGTGCGCGGGGTGCAGCGCGCCGGGGTGCATGTGCTCACCTCCGCCAACGAGATCAGCGCCTCGTCGCGCCAGCTGGCGGCGGCGGTGAGCGAGCAGACCGCCGCCACCACGCAGGTCGGGGCGAGTGCGCGGGAGATCGCGACGACGGCGCAGGATCTCGTCGGCACGGTGACGCACGTGGCGGAACGCGCGCAGCAGGGGGCGCAGCTCGCGGAGCGCAACCGCGACGATGTGACCGCCATGGCCGCGGCGATCAACGAGCTGGTGGCAGCCACCGGGACCCTGGCCGGGCAGTTTGCGCTGCTGCGCGAGAAGGCGGGGAGCATCGGCGCGGTGGTCACGACTATCGGCAAGGTGGCGGACCAGACCAACCTCCTGTCGCTCAATGCCGCCATCGAGGCGGAAAAGGCGGGTGCCGCCGGGCAGGGGTTTGCCGTGGTCGCGCGCGAGATCCGCCGGCTGGCTGACCAGAGCGCGCAGGCGACCGGCGACATCGAGGAGATCATTCGCGAGGTGCAGGGCGCGGTGGCGGCCGGCGCGACGGGGATGGAGCGGTTTACCGGCGAAGTGAAGCGGCATGCGGGCGAGGTGGCGCGCATCGGGACCAATCTCGGCACGGTTATCAGCACGGTGCAGGAGTTCGCCCCGCTCTGCGGCACGGTCAACGAAGGGGTGCGCGCGCAGGCGGCGGCGGCGGGACAGATCGACGCGGCGATGACGCAACTCGCGGAGAGCGCGCGGCAGTCGCAGGAGGCGGCCGCGTCGCTTACCGCGGTGGCCGGGCAATTGACCGATGCGGCGCGCGAACTGCAGGGCGAAGTGTCGCGGTTCAGCACGTGATGCCGGCCGCGCTCTTTGTCCGCTTCACTCTCGGCGAGGCGGCGTACGCGCTGCCGGCGGCGCAGGTGGTCGAAATCGTGCCGCGCGTCGCGCTCCGCGAGCTCCCCAATGCCCCCGCGGCCATCGCCGGCATTCTCGCCTATCGCGGCGACTGCGTGCCGGTGATTGACCTGCGCCAGCTCCTGCACAACGAAGCGTGCGCGCCCGCGTACAGTACCCGCCTGCTGCTGACGCGGCTGGCGGACGGGGCGCTGGTCGGGTTGCTGGCGGAACACCTGCTCGACACCTTCGTCAGCGCCGGCGACGAATTCCGCCCCACCGGGGTGGCGCTCCCCGGCGCGCCCTACCTCGATGGTGTCCGTCTTGCCGACGGCACCATGGTGCAGCAACTGCTTCTCGAACATATCCTGCCGCCGGAAGTG
>CAZWUZ010000474.1:0-1732 GCA_964637655.1 uncultured bacterium
TTGACTCGGTCGGGATAGATACGGGCGTTCGGGGCCAACGTCATCAGGTACGACCGGAACGACAACGCCGCAGCGGCGGGAAATTAGGCGGGCGCGACCATGTCCAAGACCACCAGAGTCGTCATCGCGCTCGCCGACCTCGAAAAACGGGTCGCTCTCAAGAAGCTGCTTTTCGCCGACGAGATGATCGAGATGGTCGGCGAGGTAACCAAAGGTGACGACTGCCGCGCGCTGGTGAAGGAACAGAAACCGGACGTGCTGATTGTCGGGCAGAAGCTCGAAGACATCCCGGGGATGGACCTGATCACCGCACTCGGCATCGAGACCCCCGACCTCTCCTGCATCTACTACCTCGAGGGGGAAGCCGGCGACGAGCGGGCGAAGTCGGAGATGATGCGCGAGGCGATGGTGGCCGGCGCCCGCGACTGCCTGTTTCTCCCCATCGAACCCGACGTCACGCTGCGCATGATCAAGCGGGTGGGTGAGATCACCCGCAAGAAGCGCGAGGTGATGGCGGCGCTGGCGGGGGGCGACGCGGGCGGGGTGCACACCTGCCGGATCATCACCGTCTTCTCGACCAAGGGCGGGGTCGGCCGGTCGCTGATCGCGGTCAACCTGGCGGTGGCGCTGGCGCACAAGTCGGGGCACAAGGTCTGCCTGGTCGATTTGAACCTGCAGTTCGGCGACTGCGCCATCATGCTCGACCTCAAGCCGACGCGCACCATCACCACGCTGGTGCAGGAGCTCGACGCGGGCGGGACGGAGCTCGACGACAAGACCCTGGCCAAGTACCTGCTGCCGCACGAGGAGGGGCGCATCGACGTGCTGGCCGCCCCGCTCAAGCCCGAGGATTCCGAACTGATCACCGCCGACCACATCAACAAGGTGCTCAAGGCGCTGAGCGACCGCTACCACTACATCGTCATCGACACGCCGAGCAACCTCAACGACGTGCTGCTCACCGCGCTTGACCAGTCGGAACTGATCCTGCTGCTGCTGACCATGGAACTGCCGACGATCAAGAGCGGCAAGCTGATGATCGAGGTCATGGAGTCGCTGAAGTTCCCCAAGGAGAAGATCCGCCTGGTGATGAACCGCGAAACGGCCAAGGCGGAACTGAACGCCAAGGAGATCGAGGAGGCGCTGAAGTTCCCCATCGTCGCGGTGCTGCCGAGCGACGGCAAGGCGGCGCTGCCGTCGATCAATACCGGCCGCCCCTTCTTCCTCGCCCAGCCCGACTCGCCGCTGGCCAAGGCCGTCGACACGCTGGCACAGACCGTGATGGGGAACGACGAGCCGGCCACCGTGGTTTCCGCCGGGCCGAAGAAAAAGGCCTGGCAGTTCTGGAAGAAATAGACGGGGATAGCGGACAGGCATGGGCTTACTCGACCGGCTGAAACAGGTCAAAGACGAGAGCGGCAGCAAGAGCGGCGGCGGCAGCTCGTCCGGCGGGGAGAAAGACGAGCTCACCCCCTACCAGATGCTCAAGGTCAAGGTGCACGAAAAAATCGTCGCCGAGATCGATTCCGACCTGCTCAACAAGGAGGACGAGGAGCTCAAGCGCTCCCTGCTTACCGGGCAGGTCGAGGAATTCCTCATCGTCATCGGCTCGTCGGAGAACATCGTCCTGCCCGCGGTCGAGCACCGCAAACTGGTCAAGGAGATCGTCGACGAGATCCTCGGGCTGGGCCCGATTGAACCGCTGCTGCAGGACCCGTCGGTCTCGGAGGTC
>CAZWUZ010000475.1:0-1727 GCA_964637655.1 uncultured bacterium
CATTCGCCGCCTGCAGGTCGGGATTGACCCCGTAGAAGAATTCCGGCGGCGTAATATTGTGATACAGGAGGATGCCGCGGCGGGCGGCACGGAACGCAGGGAGCGCCGCACTGCTGTCCGCGGAATGGTGCAGGATGAGCGCGTCCCAGTCATCCGCGCGGAATGCCGCCAGCGGGCGCCAGGCATCCGCGTGCGGGTGCGCGCGCGCCGCAAAGAGCGCGGTGGTATGCCAGGCCGCCGCGAGGACGCGGGCGACAGCGCGCGCCTCGCGCGCGATGGCATCGTGCTGCCCGAGGTTGGGTACCGCCTGGGCGACGCGCGCCATGCCCTACCGGGCGTCGCGCAGCTGCCGCATTTTCGTGACGATCTTTTCGCGCGCCTGCATGATGGCGGCGCTCTCCGCCTGGCGGTAGAAGGGAAGTTCCTCGCGCAGCGTCGCACGCGCGCGTTCCGACATGTTGTTGAGCACGACATTGACCAGCGGCTGCTCCACCCCCTGCAGGGCGACCGCCCATTCCTGCCCGGTAAACTGCGCGATCAGCTTCTGCAGCACGCGATCGTCGAGCCGCGCCAGGTCCTCGAACATGACCATCTCCCGGCGCAACTGCGCCGCCAGGTCGGGAAGCGTGCGCTGCAGTTCGACAAGGGCGCGGTGCTGGTCGAGCGCGTCGAGCTTGGCGAAGGCGCGGCTGAGCACCGACTGCAGCGCGCCGCGCTTCTCGGAGACCGCCTCGGCGGCCACGGTGTCGAATTCGTTGTCGGTCAAATCGGCGTAGAGGGTGAAGCGGTCGGCCACCCAGGTGCGGCGGCAGCCGCGCACCAGCACCAGTTCCAGGGCACCGCTGCGTACCACCAGCGTGTCGTCATCGCGGAACACCTCGCGCTGCGCCACGTGCTCAGCCCTTGGTGCTCATCTCCACGAACGCCGCGGCGTTCTCGTATTCCTGGTCGATGTTCTCGAGGATATCGCGCAGGTCCGGCTCCTGCAGCCCGGTGACTTCCCACAGCGCCTGGTGCGGCTCGGGCACCAGCGCGTCACCGCCGTAACCGAACTGCTTCACCCGGCAGACGATGTCGGCCATGTGCACCAGCCCGACCACCTTGCCGCCGTCGGTGAGCGCCCCGAGGTCGGCCGGCGGCTCGTGGTGCCAGCGCACCACCTCGCGCAGCAGCGGGGGGAGATTCCAGCGCTCGGCGAGCTTGCCGCCGACACGGGCATGATCCATGCCGAGGGTTTCCAGTTCCGCCTCGCGCATCGAGCAGCCCTTCTCCGCCACCATCTGCAGCACGAACACGAAATCATCGTGCAGGTACTTGTCCTCGACCACCTTGCCGATGTCATGCAGCAGCCCGGCGATAAAGATCTCCTCCGGTTCCTTGTAGCGCACCTTGCGCGCCAGCGCGCGCGCAACCACGCCCGTACCGATGGAGTGCTTCCAGAACGCCCCGCGGTCGAACCCGTAGCTCTCGCCGCGGAACATGTCGAAGACGGTGACGGACAGCGCCAGCGAGCGGATGACATTGAAGCCGAGGATGGCGGTGGCATGACTGACAGTGGCGATCTTCTGCGGAAAGCCGTAGAAGGCGGAATTGACAAGACGGAGAATCTTCGAAGTGAAGGCCTGGTCGTAGCCGATGATCTTGGCCACGTCGCGCGCCGAGCTGGCATCGCTCGTCACCACCTGTACCAGCTTGCTCACCAGGTGCGGCAGGGTCGGCACCGCTTC
>CAZWUZ010000476.1:0-1707 GCA_964637655.1 uncultured bacterium
TCGCGGGTCTGCGCGCCGTCAATGAGCGTGATGCTGTCCCCGGCCAGCCAGCGCCCGATAACCGACTCGGTATCGTTGGGCCCGAAGACATTGGACAGGCGCACAATATACGTCGGCACCCATTGGCGGTAGAACCGCACGTAATATTCCGCGCATTTCTTGCTGATGGCGTAATGACTGGCCTCGGTCTCGACCGAAACCGACGACACGTGGAAATACGGCCTGGCCTGCGCGCGACAATGGGTCAGCAGGTTGAGCGTGCCGACGATATTGACCTCGGCGTCGGGGAGCGGTTCGCGCATGGAGGTGCGGATGTCACGGCAGGCGAAATTGAGCACCGCGTCACAGTCGCGCACCAGTTCACCCAGGTGCGGCGAGCAGATATCCGCGACGACGGTATCCGGCAGCACGACCTTGTTGAACGAACGGTTGTCGAGCGGTATGCAGCCGGGCGTGGCCGCAACGAAATTCGACCCGACAAAGCCCTCGCCCCCCGGGATCAGCAGTCGCATGGCTCTCCTCCTCTTCAGCCCACGCCGGCGACAGCCAGCAGCCCCTGCACTTCGCGCCGGATATCACCCGGCGTGCGAATCGCGCGCAGGCGGCGCAGCAGGTAGCGCGGCCGGCCGTAAAAACGGCGATAGGCGGTGCGGTAGAAACGCGCCACCGCTTCGTTCGACACCGTCGGCAGATTCATCAGCGGCCGGGCCAGGTCGTACGCGTCCCAGTTTTCTGTCAGCAGATAACCTTGTTCCTTCGCCCAACGATGCAGCGCCGTGCCCGGCAGCGGGGTGGCGATATTGAACAGCACCAGGTCGGGTTCCTCGTCGAGACAGAATTGCAGGTTCTGTTCCATGGTGGCGGCTGTTTCACCCGGATTGCCAAGCATGAACATGACGCGCGCGGTCAGGCCGGCGGCCTTGGTCTGGCGGATGGCCGCGCGCATGGTCGCGACCGGCATGGGCTTGTTGATGGCCGCGAGGATGCCGGGGTCGACGGATTCGAGCCCGTAGCCCACCTGATGGCAGCCGGCGCGGCGCATGAGTGCGAGCAGCTCGGCGTCGACACAATCGGCGCGCGACATGCAGCTCCAGCTCACGCGCACGTTGCGCTTGAGCAGCAGTTCGCACAGTTCGCGCACCGTGGCGGGCGGCACGGTAAAGGTATCGTCGTAGAAGCTTATCTCGCGGATGCCATAGTCGCGCCTGAGTCGCCCGATATCGTCGGCGATGCGCCCGGCGGAAAAACGCCGCACCCTGCTGCCGAACACGCCGGTATAGCAGAACGTGCAGCGGCCGGGGCAGCCGCGCGTGGTTACCATGCTCAGCGCGGGCAGTTGTTTCCAGTTGCCCGTGGACGGGCGGTACAGCCCGGGCCGCAGCAGGTCGTAGGCCGGGGCAGGCAGGTCATCGAGCTCCGGGATAAGCGCCCGCGACGGCGTGCGCACCGTCACGCTCCCGTCGCGGAAGGCCAGCCCGGCAACCGCGGCGGGCGGGCGCCCGTCGGCCAGTTCGTTCAGCGTCTCTTCCCCTTCGCCCAGCACGGCTACATCGTAGCCGGCGATAAGCAGGTCGTCCGGCAGTACCGAGGGATGCGCACCACCGGCCACCAGCCGCGCGTGCGGCGCCGCCGCGCGCAGCCGCGGCAGCAGCGCCACTGCCGCCGCATGCTGTACCGTGGTGACCGTGACCCCGACGAGGTCCGGAG
>CAZWUZ010000477.1:0-1677 GCA_964637655.1 uncultured bacterium
TGCGCAGGCGCGGTTTTTCCCGCGCGGCGGCGAGCGCGGCCTGCTCGTCGGCGGAGACGATGTTGAGCGGGATGAGAAAAGCGAATTCAGTTCCTTTTCCCGGGCTGCTGTCGACGCTGATCTCGCCGCCGTGCGCGTCGATGATGCGCTTGACGATGGCCAGTCCGAGCCCCGTTCCCTCGCGCTCCTCCTGCCGCGCGTTGGGGGCGCGGAAAAACTCGGTGAAGAGCTGCGGGATGTGTTCGGGGGGGATGCCGATGCCGGTATCACGGATGTGCCCTTCGAGGACACGGCGGTGCGGATGGTAGGTGAGGAAGGCGTGGACACTGCCGCCGCTGGGCGTGTACTTCACCGCGTTTTCGAGCAGGTTGAACAGCACGTGGCGCAGGGTGCCGGCCCGCGCCCAGACGACGGGGAGGCGGCCGGGAATCTCGAGGGTGAACTGCACCCCGCGGCCCCGGGCCTTCATCTCCACCGCTTCGCGCACGGCTGATTCCAGCGCTTCGAGGTCGGTCGGTTCGTATTCCGGTTCCTGCTCGGCGTCGGAGAGGCGCGCCAGTTCCAGCATCTCGCTGACCGTGTTGAGCAGGTCGCGGGTCTTGCGCTCCGCCCCCGTGAGCATCTGCCGCACCTGCGCAGGCACCCCCTCGGTGTAGCCGCCGAGGATGGCGGACAGCTGCGTCTGGATGGTCGCCAGCGGCGAGCGGAGCTGATGCGCGCCGACGCGCAGAAACTGCCACTTTTCGCGGAGGAAATCGGCGTCGCGGCGGTCGGTCATGGTCAGCGGCCTCCGGTGCCGGCGCGGCGGCGCTGCAGAAGTAAAATCATGCGCCGGCCCCCGTGCGTGGGGACGCCGACGCGCAGAAACTGCCACTTTTCGCGGAGGAAATCGGCGTCGCGGCGGTCGGCCATGGTCAGCGGGCCCCGGCCGCAGCGAGGCGGTCATGCAGCTGCCGCCACTCCTCGTCCTCGGGGTCGAGGGCGAGGGCGCGGTCGAGGGCGGCGCGCGCCCCGGCCCGGTCGCCGGCGGCCAGTTTCGTCTTTGCCAGCGTCCCCCAGTACTCGTCGTCGGTCGCGCGCAGCGCGGCGATGGTGTCGGGCACGGCGGTGACAGCGGTGGTACCGGTGGCGGGTGCGGCGACAACCTGCGCCAGTGCGGTCGTGTCGCCGTCGCCTTCGAGGTAGAGATCAAGCCACGAGGCGCTGGCGGGATTGAGCTGCAGCGCACGCAGCAGCACGGGGCGCGCCTCGTCCGCACGGCCGAGGGCGAGCAGCACCCGCCCGTAGGCGCCCTGCGCGGCATCATCCTGCGGCGCGGCCTGCGCGGCGGCCTGCAGCTGCGCCAGCACCGGGGCGAAGTCACCGTCCAGTTCGCGCAGGCGCAGCAGCCATTCGTGATCGCTGGGATCGAGGAGGAGCGCCTCGCCGTAGAGGCGCCGGGCATCGTCGAGCCGCCCGGCGGTGCGGCAGGCGGCGGCATAGGCGCCGACGATTTCGTCGTCCTGCGGCGCGGCGCGGTAGGCAGCCGCGCGGGCCGCCAGTTCCGGTGTTTCCGCCACGGGGGGCGGGTCCCCCCCGCAGGAACAGCCGCCCAGCAGGGCGAGTGCAGCAGCCAGCAGCATCAGGATGCGCATGCGTGTCCTCCCCTGCGGGTGTACCATAGGGCGGGGGGCGGGG
>CAZWUZ010000478.1:0-1676 GCA_964637655.1 uncultured bacterium
TGTTCAGCATGCACGAACCATTCGGCATAATCCGGAGTTCGGCATTATGCCGCAGGTCATGCCAATGCAGGTCTTTGATACCTGCCTTTCGCTTTGCGACCTGCAAGGCTTTCCACATCCCCCGTTGCTTGATAATAGTTCCCGCTCGGTTGCGAAACAGATAACCACCTCCGGCAAGATTGTCCTTGTGCCGGGCGATAATGTCGGCCACCACTGGCACAATCGGGATAGCCAGCGGCTTATTGGTTTTTTGCTGCTGGATGACCAGCGTTCCCTGCTCGTAGTTGATGTGCTGTTCGGTAACGCGGGCCGCGTCTCCGAAGCGTAATCCTGTTAGCAGGCAGAAGTCGAAAAAATCGCGCAGGAAGTCTGGCAGAGCTTCGCGCAGCCGGACGATTTCCTCGTCCGATAGCACGCGTTCTCGGTGGTTAGTCGTCAGGTGCAGCCGGTGGAAGTCTATGGTCGTCGGCTCGACGTAGTTCTGTTGCGCCGCCACCCTCAAAATGTGGCGTAGGGCATCTATCTCAATGTTAACCGTTTTGTTCGCGCGCTGTTCCTTAAGCCGCCGCGCGATATAGCGCTTAATCAAATGCGTACCACTGATAAATGCTGACAGGCTTTCGCCGCCGAGGTACTTGGTCAGTGGCTTGACATTAATCTTGTCTCGCGAGTTTGTCGAGTATTCCCGCAAGTACGTCTGAATGAACCGTTCGAGGGTCATGTCGCGTCGCTGCTTCAGCTCCGCTTGTTGCTCGGTTCCGGCTACCATTTCGTTGTACTTCCGCGTTGCCCAGGCGCGCGCAGCCTGGGACGAGATGAACCGCCGCTTGCGCCGAAGATAATTGAAACACACTATGGCCTCGAATGTCTCACGACCTACTTGCGTGATAACTATCCCCATGCCCGTCCTCCTAATATCAACAGGCATATCTGACTGTTTTGGAAGGAATATTTTGCTTGCAGCAATGCGGCGTAAAACGCCTATTATTGAATAACATTTCCTAAAGAGGCATTCATGCTCCCTATTTATAGGAGGTGCCGGGTTATGCAGAACCAGCTCATGAACGCCGCGGTCGCGGCGTCCCTGCCGCCCCTCTACTCGCAGGAGGCGAAGGGCGATGCGGCGCTCGCGATGGTGAAATACTTCTGCCTGTCATCCAACTGGACCTGGTACGCGACCGAATACGACCCGGTAGAGAAGACCTTTTTCGGGCTCGTCCACGGTTTCGAGGTCGAGCTGGGCTATTTCACGCTTGCGGAATTCGAGGAACTGAACGCTTCGTCAGTATTTCCGGTCATCGAGCGGGACCTGTATTGGGTGCCGAAGAGCCTTGCAGACATAAGGCGGGAGATTGAGGCACAGGGTGGCGGCCGTCGGTGAAACGGATATTCGCCATCGGCGATACCCATCGCCTGATGATTATCCCGCCCGAGGGCTACGACCTGACCATCCATTTGGGCGATTATGTGGACTACTTCGACGTCGGATTGAATGACGAGAAGCTCGAACTATATAGGCGTCGCTTCGCCGAGATTCGACAGGCATACACGCATTACGTCATTGGGAATCACGAGAAAATGTTCCTGAATCGGTACGGGCCGAATATTCTGGACGAGGAACTGCCGGAGTCGTTGACCATCCCTGTTGAGGGTATCAAGCTGCGGGCGAGCCATTA
>CAZWUZ010000479.1:0-450 GCA_964637655.1 uncultured bacterium
CCGCCATCGTCGGCGCCTTTACCACCGATGCGCCTGACTTTATTTTTCCCGAACCGGCGCTGGGGGTGGCGCATACCGTCTTCTATGTCCGCGCGGACAACCCGTGGCGTTTTCGCGGGCTCGACTCGCTGGCCCGCATGAAACTCGGGGCAACGCAGGACTACAGCTACGGGGAACTCCTCGACGGGTACATCCGCGCGCATGCCGGTGATACGGAGCGGCTCGAACTGCTCCGCGGCGATGACGTCACGGAGCGCAACCTGCGCAAACTGGCGCTTGGGCGTGTCGATGCGGTGGTCGATGTGCGCGAGGTGCTCGCATACAATGCCGTGTGCGCCGGACTGGCGGGTCGTTTTGCCGAGGCGGGCACCGTCTCCACTGACCGGGTCTACATCGCGTTTTCACCCGCGCGCGCGGCGTCGGTCACGTCGAACTCGAACGGACGGTTGC
>CAZWUZ010000479.1:460-1672 GCA_964637655.1 uncultured bacterium
GGCGCAGGCCCGGCTGCTGGCGCCGGGTGTGGCGCGCCTGCGCCGCAGCGGCGAACTGCAGCGCCTGCTCGATCGCTACGGGTTGCGTGACTGGCAATGAGGCCAGCGCCCGTTTTGCTGGTGCAGCGCCTGCTGCGTGGCCGGCGGCGCGCCCTGCTGGTGCTGGTTTTTCTCGCGATGGCTTTTGCCCTGTTCGCTGTGTCCTATGAGCGGGAGCGGGCGGGGCAGCGGCAGGCGGCGGCGGCGCGGCATGCGCGTGAACTGGGCGCGGCGTTGTGGAACTTCGATCAGGGTACGGCCGGCGATTATCTCGGGGTCGCCGCCGAACTGGAAAACTACGAACGGGTTGATGTCCGTGACAGCAGCGGGGAAGCATTCATTACCGTGGCCGGCCCGGCGGAGGGGCCACTCGACCGCGCGCTGCATCTGCTCGGCCTTATCCCCGTGCGCGAGGTGGCGCATCCGGTCACCTACCGCGGTCAGGTCATCGGCGAATTCCGCGCGCGGGCGCGCGACCGGGCGGTCTATACCTATGCCTACCTGCTCGCGCTGCTGCTCTTCATGCAGCTGGCGCTGACGTCATACCTGCGCACGCTCGGCATCAAGCGCGACCTCGAGGAATATGTGCTGGCGCAAACTGCCGACCTGCTGCGACTCAACGAGGAGTTGCGGCAGAAAAACGAGGAACTGAAGGTGCTTGACGAACTCAAGACCAACCTGCTGGCCAATGTCTCGCACGAACTGCGCACGCCGCTGGTCGCGGTGCGCGGCTACACCGAACTGATTGTCGACGGACAGTCGGGGCCGGTTACGGACCGGCAGCGGCAGCAGTTGCAGACGTCGCTGCGCAGTATCGACCGTCTCACCCGTCTCATCGACGACCTGCTGCAGTATTCGCTGATGGAACGCGGGAGCATGACCTTCCGCATGCAGGCGTGTGAATTCGGGCGGGTGGCGCGTGAGACGGCGGAGCAGGCACGGCACCTCATGGAGCACCGGCACCTGCAACTGGTGACGGCTATCCCGCCGGCGCCGCTGCCGGTCACCGGCGACCCGGCACGGCTGGCGCAGGTGATCGCCAATCTGCTCGACAACGCGGCGAAGTTCACCCCGGCCGGCGGGACGGTGACGCTGACGCTGACGGCGGAACCCGCGCAGGTGCGGCTGACGGTCAGTGATAAAATGCATCCCAGGCATTTTCGGTCTTCCATT
>CAZWUZ010000480.1:0-1620 GCA_964637655.1 uncultured bacterium
CCGATGATGACCAGCGCCAGCACGCGCATGATGAAACGCCCGCGCCGCAGCCCGCCCCGCAGCAGGAACGGGGGCGGGAAGGGGTAGAGGTAGAAGGTCAGGCCGATGTCGAGCGCCACCAGCGCGGTGATCTGCGGGCGGAACGACGGGAGCAGGAAGAGCGCGATGAGGTAGATGGCCAGCCCGCAGTAGAGCATCAGTTGCGCGAAGAAATAGTGACGCCGCGAAAAAACCGCGAAGCGCAGCAGTTCGGTGCGGTGTTCGTCGCAGCAGTAGGGAATTCCCTTGCGCGGCCAGACCCCGCTGCCGTCCCACGGCAGTGCGCCGCCATCGCCGACCGGCCCGTTGCACCAGGCGCAGCGCAGCGTCCCGTCGCTCACGGCTGCGCCGCCAGCGACGCGGCCGGGCGCGCTTCGTTCCGGCCCGGGTGCATGATGCGATCATCGCCGGTGTCGAAGGCGCCGTCCGGGCCCGCGCTCTGCACGGTGAACCAGAGCGGGGCGAAGCTGACCGCGTAGGGTGTGCCCCACGGGTCGATCCGCACATCATCAGCGGTGCCGTGCTGCTGCTGCGCGGCCGCCGCGAACTCCTCCGCCGAAACGGGAAACCGCTGCTGCAGGTCGAAGTGCCGGTTGAACCACTTCGAGTAGAGGAACATCTGCTCCCGGTACCGCGATTCCGCCTTCAGGTTGGCCGGCAGGTAGAACGACAGCGTACGCCCCTCCTGCGCCGCGAGGCCGAGCGCGACGATGGTCAGGGTCCCGAGAATAAGGACAAGGCGGTAGCGCGTCCGCCATGACGGTTGGGCGTTTTCGCTCATCTTCTTCACCAGCGGCATCTTATATCAGCAATTCCGGCCTGTCAACATTTTTCTGCATATTGTGAAACAAAACTGACGCCGATATGGTATAATATAACAGCAGGCGGCAGTCGTGCCGCCACGTTCTTAGACAAGTGGGGGCGTTACTGGGATTCGACGGGTGTCAGGAGGTTGCGGGTCGCGTGTCGAGTTCGCCGCGGGTCTCGTAAAAAAGCGGCAACCTAGTTACTCGCCAACGACGAATTGGCTCTGGCGGCTTAACGCCGCCACCGTGCCCGGAGGTCTGGTCATGACCAATGGGGAACACGGCCGCAACATGACCCGGTCGCAAGGGTTCGCCTGATACCTGAGCGGCTGTACTAAATCGGGCTCGGTCGGGCGGTGTCGCCACGGACGCCGAACGATCTAAACTAAACGTGGATACACACGTAGTGACCGCCGCTGAATGCATTCCGGACAGGGGTTCGACTCCCCTCGCCTCCACCACTTCTTTTCTCTCTCACTCCGTCGGTAATTGCCTGTTTTTGCTATCGTTTCTGTTGGTCCGTTTGAGGCCCGAAATGGCTCATTGCCGCTGGAGAATGCCCCACCGGTGCCCCATTTTCCACCGCATTTTTCGAGCAACTGCCGCTTATGTTCCAGGGAAACATTGACGTAAAGAGCCGCAACCTTGGGCGTGTCCCCGAGCAGTGACGCAAGCACATCCCGGGGGGCGCCGGCCTGAACCAGACGCGTCGCAAAGGTGTGACGATTATGCCGCATTCGGCATAAGCGGCATAATGCCGAACTCCGGATTATGC
>CAZWUZ010000481.1:0-1616 GCA_964637655.1 uncultured bacterium
GCCATGCCGGCGATCATCGGTCCGCCTACCTGGCCGATGACGAGGATCATCAGGCTGATGACGGTGGCCAGAACCGGGCGGCGGATGAAGATGTCGGTAAAATGCATGGCGGGTCTTTGGGTTATTTATCTTCCGGTTTCGGATTTGGGTCGTCTTTGGGCAGGATTTCGTTAGTCACGATGATCGGCGTGCCGTTGCGCAGTTTAAGCTGTCCCGATGTCACGACCTCGTCGCCTTCCTTGATGCCTTTAATGACCGCGATTTGGTCGCCGCGCATCTTGCCGGTTTCAACGAACGATTGAACCGCGATCAGCTTTCCGTCCTTGTCCTTCGCGACGACATAGACCGTATTGCCATAGGGGTTGAACGTAATGGCCGTCTGCGGCAACGTCAGCTGCTTTTGCGGCGCGCCCACGACGCTGACGATATGCGCGAACATGCCCGGCAGAAGTTTGTGTTCCGGATTTTTAAATATGGCGCGAACCTGAATATTGCGGGTCGATTCCTCGACCTTTGAATTGATGGACTGAATTTCGCCTTCAAAAGTCGCGCCCGGAACCGCGTCGGCAATGGCCTGTGTCGCGGCGTGTTCGTCGGCCGACCCGATAAGCAGCCGCCGCGCCTGCGGGAACTGCCGCAGCAGCGCGGCCCACGCCGCGGCCGGCCAGCGCTTGCTCGCCCAGCGCGCGTTCGGGTTGGCCACCAGCAGCGGACCGTTACCCGGGCAGAGCGCGGCGAGTTTCGCCGTGACGCCCTCGCGCGGTGCGCCCGTCACCCCGTACTGCGGCGGCGTGCTGCGGTCGGTGCCGAACGCGGTACCGAGGCGGCGGTAGCGCAGCAGCGCATGCTCGTCCCACCCCGCCGCGGGGAGTCGCTCGTCGTACAACCAGGCCACCGGCTCGCGTGGCAGGTCTAGCCCGACGAGGCGACCGCCCGCGCACTTCGCGGGGAGCGCCGACTTCCAGAGCCCCTGCGCGTCGATGACCGCGGCGAACTGTTCGCGGCGCAGCGCGGCAACCGTTGCTGTCGCGCCGCTGAGCCCCTGCCACGCATGCACGCGGCTGACCGCAGTGCAGGCGGTGACCAGCGGCGCATACGCGGCATTGACCAGCCAGTGCACCTCGTGTCCCGCGCGGGCCAGGTCAGCGGCCAGCGGCAGCGTCATCACCACATCACCCAGCGCGGAGAGCCGCACGATGAGGACTTTCACCGTTGCCGCGCTCCGCGGCGCGTCAGCCGCGCCGCATGGTGAACCGGGAGACGCACGATGAGCAGTTTCATCGCCGTGCGCCTTTATGCCGCCACGGCGCGGTAGACGTCTTCGAGTTGATCGAGCGTCGCCTGCCAGGTGTAGCGGTGCAGTGCCTCGTCATGACCCGCCGCGCCGAGGCGCGCGCGCAGCGGTGCGTCCGCGAGCAGCCGCGCAATGGCGTCAGCCAGTGCCGTGCTGTCATTGGGCTCGACCAGCAGCCCGGTCTGCCCGTCGCTGACCAGTTCCGCGACGTTGGGGATGCGCGTGGCGACCACGGGCACGCGTTGCGCCCACGCCTGCAGCAGCGCCTGCGGCACCCCTTCCCCCCCGGTGGAGGGGTGGGCGAGCACATCGAGCGCGGCGA
>CAZWUZ010000482.1:0-1610 GCA_964637655.1 uncultured bacterium
GTGATTGTCCAGTCCGAAACGCTGCCAGCAGACCGCCTCCTGCCGCGTCAGTCCCGCCTGCGCGAAGACCTGCCGCAGCGCGGAAATGCTGTAGACGTACGGGTGCATCGGCTGGAAGTAGAAATCCTTGTAGGCAGTGCAGCCGTAAAGCGACAGCAGCGGGTCGGCGGCGTGCGGCACCTCGATAATAATACTCCCGCCAGGCGCGAGCAGTTCGCGGCAGCGCTGCAGGAACGGCAGCGGCGCACTGATATGCTCGAAGACATGAAAGGCGCAGATACGGTCGAACGTTTCCCCGGCCGGGACGTCGGCGAGGTCGGCATAGACCGCCTGCGCAAAGCGCGCGCTGTAGTCGCGATTGGGAGCGCACGGCTCGATAGCCGCCTTGTACGGCACGTCCGTCAATAATTCGAGAAACGCGCCGGTCAGCGCCCCGATCTCGAGACAGCGGGCGGACCCGGCAAACCGCTCCCCGATGAACGCATGGCGCAGCGCCACTCCCGGGCGGTTCTTCGCATGCACTTCCTCCGGGGTCGTCGTCACCGCCACCCCGCGTGCCTGCACATGCGTGTTGAAGTCAGCGTAAAAAGCCGCCTCTTCCGCCGCCGTCATCGGCGGATCGATAAAGAACATCGCACACGCCGGGCAGCGGTAGACCTGCGCCTGCGGGCGTGACCAGACCGTGCCGTGGTACAGTTCGCCGGCGACATCCGGACAGACGGGGCAGGTCGGGGTCATGTCAGGTGTGGCGGAAACCGCGCCAGTCGCGGTTATGCCCGCTGTAGAGTTCGCGCAGTTCAGCCATCGCGGCACCCGTCTTGAGGCGATAGTTTATCCATGCGGTAGCAGAAATCACACTGAAACGGGCAGCCGCGCCCGGAGAGCACCGGCAGCGCGAAGGTCTCGGGCGGCACATGCGGGAAGCGGATGAGACGGTAGTAGGACATGGGGAACAGGTCGTAGGCCGGCAGCGGGACAGCATCGATGTCGCGGATGTTTTCGCGCGGCGTCTCGACGACGGTCTGCTCCCCGTCACGCCAGGCCACGCCGGCAATGCCTGCCGGCGTTTTCCCCGCCGCCACCGCGGCGCAGAGTTCCATCATCGTCACTTCCCCCTCGCCGATGACGACCGCGTCCGCCGCGCAGACGCGCAGGAAGTAGTCCGGGTCGGGCGACCCGCCACTTCGCGCACTGCCGCGGCACCACGTTGTGCCGCCCCGTCACGCAGATCGATATTATAGCGCAAAAACGCGCGCGCCGCCTCCTGCCGTTGCGGGGACGGGACCAGCGCCTGCGCCAGCGCCTGCGGCAGTTCGTCCGGATGATACGCACCCGTCGCCGCGCCCGACGCCACGTAGGGCATCGGGTCGGGCCGCCCGCTGAAATTGACCGTCAGCACGGGAACGTCAAGTGCCATCGCCTCGAAGGCCGAGGTGGAGAAACAGGTGACGAGCAGGTCAGCCGCGGCCAGCAGGTCGAGCAGCGATGCGGCGCAGTCAGCCACCGTGCCGGCGGCCCCGGCCGTAGCCAGCACCTCGCGGTACGGATGCCCCAGGTCCTCATGATGGGGCTTGAGGAGCAGGAATACCGGCGGTGACAGTGCCGCCGCT
>CAZWUZ010000483.1:0-1545 GCA_964637655.1 uncultured bacterium
GAAGTGCCGGCCCGACCCTCCCGGCTGGCCAGCGCACCATTTTCTGAGGAACTGCGCCGTATGCCGCAACCTTGATCCCGGTTTGTTAATGCTGTAATCTTACGGGCGATAGGTGAATTTCCCAATGGGGATAGGTTGCCGACACTTCGTTCATGTGGCGCTCATTCTAAGGTGTTTTTATTATGCGCAGTTTGAACAGGGGGTTCTGCGGGGTTCTGGCGGCTGGTGCCTTCTTTTGGATGTTGTCGTCTGCCGCCTTGCCGCTGTCCGCCCAGCAGTATTCTGAACAAGACATCGCCGACCGCCAAACTGTCGCGTATCCGCTCCAGCGGCTGCAGCGCGATTGGATTTATCAGGATCTCGAATCTCTCAAAGGCAATAGCGTTTTCAACTCCAAAACAACCAACGCGGCGGAAAAGAAACTGATGGCCTCCGTGTTGGGCGGGCTCAAAGCCGTTGGCGCAGGAAAAGCTGCCGGAGAGATTGAAAAAGCTTTCAAAAAGCTTTCCGACTCGGGCAAGCCCGGGGCCGACCCCGCGTGGCAGGATCTCTATTTTCGGGCGTGCGGCCTCCGCCGCAAGGAGCGCCTGGAACTTGCCTTCAAAGGCCAGCCCAGGACGTTCATCTACGCGAAGCACTTCGTTTTCGGCGACGCCCAGGCCATGTTCGCGATGACCGACCATCTGACCGACGCCGTGGCACGTCTACCGCGACAAGATGCGGCAGATATACCTTTACTTCGAAGCCAAGCGTCTCCGCGCGGCTGAACTGGAAACGGACGCCATCGCCAAGCTCATCCAGCGCACGGACACGAGCAAGGCGTTCTCGCCGTCCGACTTTTCCGCCTTCGACTTCGGCGGCAAGGCGGCGCAGTCGCAGTTTGTGGCGGACTACGACAACCTTTCTGCCGCCGTTCCGATTTTCGGACTGGCCGGGGGCCGCGCCGCGCGCGGCGGCAGCAACGTGTCCGGCAATCCGGTTCGTAATCTCGCGCTCACCCCGGACGCTTACGCATACTGGCTGAGGAGTTACCCGCGCGTCACCGCCAACTCGCACTTCAAATATCTTCCGCAGTGCTCGCCCGTGTGCGCGATCGACGGCAAGCGCGACGCCTCGTGCTGGCGGCCCGACCGCCGCACGGATCTGTGGCTCAACGTCGAGTTCGGTCGCGAAATCACGGCAGAGAAGGTTGTCCTGACGCTGGCGCTGAAACCGCGGCAGACCAACGCCTGGACCTCCGCCACGCTGGAATTCTCAAACGGCGACAAGCTGGGCGTTGCGCTCTGCTGCACGGCCGAGCCGCAGGGATTCGCATTCCCGGCCAAAAACTGCGCTTGGGTGAAGCTGACAGGCCTGAAACAAAACTTTCCGCTCGCCGACAATGGCATCTCCGAATTCGAGGTCTGGGGCGCCGACAAGTAGACTAAGACGCCGAGCGGCAACGAATACGCTTGTCCGTAAACCGCAGCAGTCATACAATCTTTTTCACTAGGGATAAAACGCTATCAGTTCGGACAATAGGAGAGCAGATGAATAACGTTGTTA
>CAZWUZ010000484.1:0-1545 GCA_964637655.1 uncultured bacterium
GCCGCTCCCCGTCGGCTGCGGGCAGACCATTTCGCAGCCGTACATCGTCGCGCTGATGGCGGAACTGCTGCAGGTGCCGCCCGGGGCGCGGGTGCTGGAAGTCGGGCTCGGCAGCGGGTATGCCGCGGCGGTGCTCGCGGCCATGGGCTGCCGCGTGCATGCGGTGGAGATCATTCCCGCCCTGGCGGCGCGCGCGGCGGCCGTCCTGCGCGCGCTCGGCGCTGACGTGCGGGTGCAGGTGGCGGACGGCTATGACGGCTGGGCACGCGCGGCCCCGTTTGCCGGTATCCTCGTCTCCGCCGCGCCGCGCCGGGTGCCGCCGCCGCTGCTGGCGCAGCTCGCGGACGGGGGGCGGCTGGTGCTTCCCGTCGGCGACGAGGAACAGCTATTGCAGGTCTATACGCGCCGGGGCGAGACGTTCCGCGCGACAGCGGTATGCGGCGTGCGGTTCGTGCCGCTGACCGGCCAGGGAGTGTGCCATGAGCAGCGCCTTTATCGTTCTGACGACTGACTGCCCCCGGCAGTGCGCGTGGTGCTGCAACACGTTCACGCCGCCGCGCGCGGGCGACCGGCTGCGCGGCAGCGCGCCGCGCGCGCTCGACCGCCTGCAGGCGCTGGGCATACGCCACCTGATTATCACCGGCGGGGAACCGGCGGCTGTGCCGGAAGTGACGGAGTGGCTGCGCGGCGCTGGCGCGCACGGGATGAGCACACTGCTGCTCACGGCGACGCCGCTGACGGCACCGCGGGTACAGGACTGGCGTGACGCGGGACTGTCGGCGCTCACCTGCTCGCTCCCGGAAGCGGTGATGCCGGGCGCCACGCCGGACAGGGTGGTGGAACAGGCGCGCCGGCAGGTGACCACCGCCCGCGCCGGCGGTATCGACGCGGTCACGCTCCTCGCCTGCGTCACGCGTGACAACCTCGCGGTGATCAGCGCGCTCGACACCGTGGCGGATGAACTGGAATGCCCGCTGCTGCTGCAGCCGCTGGTGGTCCCGGCCGACCATGTGGACTATCCGCGTACGCTCGCCGGGCTGCAAGGCGAGGGGTGGGAACAACTCGACGACGTGCTGCGTCCCTGGGCCGAGAAACAGAAATGCAACGGATATCTGCAGTTGTGGCTTGACCTCTACCTCGAATTGGGCAACAACCCCGTCTCCTGCTTCATGGGGAGCGATGCGCTGGTAGTCGATCCCGACGGCAGCGTTTTCGCCTGTTTCCACCGGCGTGACAAACCCTGCGGCAACCTGCTTGATGACGACCCGCAGGGCATCCTGCTGCACCTCTTTGCGGTCAACGACGAGGTGATAGACGCCCCCTGCTTCGGCCGGCACTGCCTGTCGCTGTTTGCTGGCAGCAGCGGCGCTTGACGGCGACGGGGAACGATGGTAGATTTGCCCCTGTTGCCGGCACGGTCGCGGCAGCGGAGCGGTGATGACGGATCCGGGTGCAGGTGAACTGCAGCAGCGGCTGACAGAACGGTTCGGGGACCGCGTGCGCGCGTGCGTGGTCGCCATGAACGCCGCGGGCATCGACACCAGC
>CAZWUZ010000485.1:0-1542 GCA_964637655.1 uncultured bacterium
GCATCCCGTCGACCACGCGGCAGTGGGTATACGAAATCGACGAAAAGACCGGAGTTGAGACAAAGCGCGAGGTTGAAACCCCAACGTCAACCGAAGTCATTATCAATTTCCCGATCCTCATCCACCGAAACATCAAGGAAGAGACGGAAGCGCTTGTGATGGCGCGCAATAACGGATGGATCAGCGACAGCACTGCCAGTCAGCGGTTGGGATTCGACTACCAAGAAGAACAGCGCAAGCTGCTGCGCGAGTCGGTCAACGGCGATAACCGGCACGACAAGAATCCCGAACCGTTGCCGCGCCCGGCAGGCGAGGAAGGTCAGGAATGACCACCGCGACCATGCTGTTAGAGGCGCGCGGTGGATCGCGGGCGCGCGCAGTGCGCGCTGCAGCAGTTCGCGGGCGTAATTCCTGGGTGACGTACATGCGCACTACCGACGCTGATCTGCGGGCACTGTTCGCAGAAGTCAGCGACAGTATTGCCGATGCAATCGATGAAGCGACCGTTGACGGAGTGCTGGCTATCGGCAACCAGCGCTGGCTGCTTGAGCGCATCAAGGGAGAGTTTGCCGCGCTGCGCCCGCGCCTCACGGGCAAGATCAAGGCCCAGATGGGGCAGTCGCTCGATCTCGGGCTCAAAGCCGCGATTCTGCAGGCAGTTGAAGCCGCCAGCGGTACGTCGCGCAAGGCGACCATCGGGACGTCCTATGTTGGAAAGTCAGGACGCGTGCACCGCCATGACGCGCAGCGCGAAGCCCTTGCCGACAGCGAATGGAAGCGTATCCATGCCGCGGCGATGGCCGACCTCATGCGGGTTATCCCCAATAAAACCGACCTGCACGAATGCCGCGAAGGATGCAGCTGCCGTGATCTGCATGAGGCGACGGCGCCGGCAGACGGTCTGTCTCTTTCCGCGCGTGTGTGGAACCTGACCGCTGAGGCAGAAAAGTCGATTACCGCCGCAGTGAATACAGGGGTGGTTACCGGGATGAGCGCCTACCGTATCGGACGGCAGGTGCGTCGTTTCCTGCGTGACCCGCAGCAGAGCGCATCTGGCGCGCCGGTGCGCGGGGATTGGACCGTGGCACCAGGCCGCGGCGTCTATCGCAGCGCGTACAAGAACGCGCAGCGGCTGTCGCGCACGGAAAACACGCGCGCTTTCGGCGAAGGTGTTCAGCGGTTTGCGGCCGAGCGCGACTGGATCGTGGGCAATACGTGGGTGGCGGAAGATGAAGCGTGTGACGCCTGCCAGGAGATGGACGGGAAATTCTTCCCCAAGGGGGCGAACATCCCGTATCCGCTGCACCCGCACTGTTTTTGCTACCTCGAACTGACGACCGACGAAATGCGGGCGGCGGCATAGGAGAGTCAACGGTGAAGAAAAAGGACACGAAGGCGGCCGATCTGACGATGATCGCCGACCTGAAGGAGTCGAAGGTAGACAAGCAGAATCGCACAATCACAGGTGTGGTGCTGCTGCGTCGCTACTCATACGACAAGGATGGCAAACTCCGCCGGGAATACACCGACGAAGCGCTGTCA